>JAUNSA010000144.1:0-1815 GCA_030539405.1 Propionibacteriaceae bacterium | reverse complement strand
CCAGTGGGACTAACAGACGTCCCACTACGGGTGTCACCCGCGCGGGTGACTTTTCCCCGAATCGTCTGGTGCGACTTGACTGGCTCCCACGAACGGGTAAAGGTGCTGTCGTGGCTCCACCCCCAGCGGGCCAGAGCCATGTGGCCGGATGAATGCCTGATGGCCACTCACTTGTCCGCTTGATTCATTTTCCTGAGGGGGAAACAATGTCCAGCTTCCTGCAGATCATTTGGGATGCCCTGTACAACGCGACCGGCGAGCTCGGCCAGGGCGGCATCAACGGCTTCCGTTGGCTGTTCAGCTGGCTCGGCGCCTGAGGTTGAACCCCTGACGGGGGCCGGGCTGCACGCACCGGCCTCCGTCAGACCTCGCTCCCAGATTCCTCCCGCACCAGACAACCCACCCCGAACACCCACCCCCCCCCAATATTCAGTGAGGGAGACCCATGTCTTCACCGATTTCTCGCAGAACACTCGCCGCAGGCGCTGCGTGGGCCGTACCGGTCGTCACCGTGGCTGCCGCGGCACCCACCATGGCTGCTTCCCCTCCGACCCAGGACACAGTGATGGGGCTCACGGGGTTCCAGCGGGCCAATGATGCAGGCACCGACGCGGTGTACACCTCAGCGACGGGCAACACGCGGGTGTGCCCGCAGTGGCCCAACCCAGTCGGTAGTGACATGTGGGTGACGCCCCGGAACAACAACCCTTCCGGATTCGTCAGCTTCAGCACGAACTTCGACGAGAACGTCGGCTGTGGGGGCGTCCGCATGACCACCGTGAGCGTCAGGACCAAGAACGGGACGGCGGCGGATCCCACGGGGGTCGCCACCCAGATGAAGTTCATTCCTGGCACGTACTACCAATCCATCCAAGGCGGCCGCACCGAGACGATCGTTGCCTGCGTCACGCCGGACTGCCGTACCGCGACCTTGACCTACACGCAGGTCTGCCCCAGCGGCTTCGGGCATCCCGCTCCCCAGCCCGTCGCACGGGTGGCCGTGGACACCAGCAACGGGCCCGTCACCGTGTCCGGCACGTTCCCCGGCCCCGATCTGCAGTTCCGCTACCGGGACCTCACAGGGCAGCAGGAGAGCTGGCACAGCTCAGGTCTGCGCGTGCCCAACGGGACCTACACGGGCGCCGCCCTGTGTCCCGATGGGACGAGCACCCCATTGGCCGGGGCGGAGCGCGGCGTCGCCAACACCGCGCGGATCGCTGAGGATTCGGCCACGCCCGAGGCGTCACCGACGCCGGAGGTGAGCCCCGAAGTGACGCCAACCCCGGAGCCGACGCCGAAGGCCACCCCGACACCCGAGCCGACGCCGGCACCCACGGCAATGCCGGAGCCGACTCCGTCGGCAACGCCGGTTCCGGAGCAGGCGACCAACGCAGCCAGCCCGGCTCCGATGGCGGCATCCACGCCCCAGGCGATCCCGAAGCCGTGACCCCCAGCCTCGCTAGAGTGTTCCCATCGCACACGGCGTGAAGGAGCCCTTTCGTGAGTGACATCAACTCGACAGCGTCTGACGCCTACCGTCAGGCGCTGTCGGTCATCCAGACCGTTGAGCCGCGCATCGCCGGCGCCATCCGCAGCGAGCTGGACGACCAGCGCGCATCGCTGAAGCTCATCGCGTCCGAGAACTACGCCTCGCTGGCCACGCTGCTCACCATGGGCAACTGGCTCAGCGACAAGTACGCCGAGGGCACGGTCGGGCACCGCTTCTACGCCGGCTGCCAGAACGTCGACACCGTCGAAAGCGTCGCCGCCGAGCACGCGCGCGAGCTGTTCGGCGCCGAGTACGCCTACGTGCAG
>JAUNSA010000020.1:14916-27557 GCA_030539405.1 Propionibacteriaceae bacterium | reverse complement strand
CGCCGCCACCACCGCCGCCACCGCCGCCGGAGAAGCCACCCCCGCCGCCGACGCCGCCCCCGCCGAACGCCGACCCGCCGCCACCGAAGCCGATGTCACTGCTGAAGCTGGGCCCGTGGCTGGCCACCGACGGCGACGAGGAGGTCGGGATGGCCCGGTCCAGAGAGGTGAGGTGCCAGTGCATCAGGTGGGCGTCGAACACGGGCGAGCCGGACCACGAGGTGTCGGGGCGAGCGATCCGCCCCATGGCGATGGCCTTCTCACACACGCTCACCCAACGGTCGGCCAGACCGAACAGGACGGCCCAGGGCAGGTACTTGCTGAAGATGTCCTCGCCCTCCTCGAACCGAAGCTGGTCGGCCTCGGCGGTGGCGATGTAGGTGCGGAATCCCTCCACCTGATCGGTCCAGGCGCGACCCCGTGCGGTGCGCTGCCCGCGCGCCATCTTCGTCTGCACGACGATCAAGGTGATGACCAAGGACGCCGTGGCAGGGATCAGCAGCCAGGCGAAGCCGGCCAGCATCCGCACGTCGAAGAACCACGCCCCGATCATCAGCATCCACAAGATCCCCATGGCAGACGAGCTCTTGCGTCCGCGCGCCACACCACGGAACCATCCCTTGCCCATCGCCACCTTGCGTGCGTCGGCCTCGAGGGCGTCCGAGGCATCGGCGAGTTGGCCCGCGCGATCCAGGCGCACCGGGTGGTTCGTCCTCTCGAACAGGTCGTCGAGCAGCAGTTGGCTCGGATCATCGGGCGCCCGCCGGGGATCCAGGAGCTCGGCCGTGGGCCCCGGCTCAGACCCCAACCGGATCGCCCCGTGGGTGGCCAGGCCCACCAACGTGGCCGTGAGGTGTTCGGTCCGGTAGGCACCGTGCAGCAGGAAGCCCGCGTAGGTCAGGGGCAGCTTGGGCGGTGTGAACGAGACCGGCACCGGATCGCTCGGATCGTTGCGGACGACCCGCGTCGGCTCCCCTGCGGCCGGCACCATTCCCGGCGGGACGCCGGCGTAGCGCTCGTCGTGGCCGCGGCGGCGGTAGTAGATCCAGCCGGCGACCGGGATGCCCACCGCTGCGGCCGCGCCCGCGCCCTGCATCAGCATGGTCCCGCGGCGCTCGGCGGCGTCCCCCCGCTCGCTGACGATCGGGGTTGCGTTGGTCACGGCCGCCGGGTCCATCTGGACGCCGATGGTCATCAACGAGCCGGTCGGGATGCCGTCGGGTTCACTGAAGGTGACGGTGTCCCCCGCGACCGACACGTCCGAGCACTCGACCGAGGTGCGCGGCGGGCCCATGAAACACGTCGCGTCCTGGACGCCGCCCGGCACGGTCGCCGTGACCGTCGAGGAGCGGATGGCCCCCATGGTCGAGCCGGTCACGTCCCAGTACAGCTCCGGCAGGTTGGTCGACTCGGGCGTCCGAAGGGCGCCGCGGACCTCGTAGGAGATGACATAGGTCGCGGTCGGCGCCTGGATCCGCCGGTTCGGGTCGCCGATTCGGATCCGCAGGGTCGAGGATCGATCGGTGCTGGCGCGGGTCGTGACCTGCGTGGCCGTGGACACCGGGTCCGGGCTGGTGACCTGGATGTTGCTGACCTCGTAGCTCATGTCCTGGTCATCGTCGAAGGGCTCGCGGGTGACGAGGTAGCGCTCATACCCTCGGCGCCCGGCGTCCGGCCCGAAACGCAACTCGATGGTCTCGGTGACCTGCAGGACCCCGTCCGGGGTCACGGTGTAGTCGACGTCGAACCGGTCATAGGTGTCGGCCGCGTGCGCCGGGGCGGCGAACCCCAGCACGAACGCCACGGCCACCACGACGGCCAGGGCCACCCGGCGTACGGTGCGCCGCACGTCAGCGCCCTCGTTTGTTGCGGCTGGCGAGGGCCCGTTGGGCCTCCCGGTTCGCGTCGCGTTCGGCGATGGTCTGGCGCTTGTCCCAGTCCTTCTTGCCTGTGGCCACGGCGATCTCGACCTTGGCATAGCCGTCGTTGAAGTAGATGGACAGGGGCACCAACGTCCGTCCGGAGTTGGCGACCTCCTTCTCCAGCTTCGCGATCTCGCGGCGGTGCATCAGCAGCTTGCGGTTGCGCAGCGGGCCGTGGTGGTGGGTGCCGAACTTGTACTCGGGGATGTTCACCCCGCGCAGCCACACCTCGCCGTCGTCGATGGTGGCGAACCCGTCGACCAGCGACGCGCGGCCGGCGCGCAGCGACTTCACCTCCGTGCCGAGCAGCACGAGCCCGGCCTCGACACGATCACCGATGTGGTAGTCGTGGCGGGCCTTCTTGTTCTGGGCGACCAGAACGCGCCCCTCGGGTCGCGGCATGCCGGCGGCTCCTTCCTCAGCAGGCTGGGGCCACCAGCATAGGTGACCGATCAGGCCACGTAACGGACCGGATTCACCGGTGTTCCATCGAGTCGGAGCTCGAAGTGCAGGTGCGGCGTCGTCGACAGGCCGGTGTTGCCGACATAGCCGATGAGCTGGCCACGCTCGACGCGCTGCCCCGTCCGGACGGCGATGCGCGACTGGTGGGCGTACCCGGTGGTCACGTACTTGCCGTTGATGACGTTGCCGTGCCCGATGAGGACGAAGTTGCCGAATCCCCCGTTGGGGCCCGCCTTCAGGACGGTGCCGCTTTGCGAGGCGTAGATCGGCGTGCCGGTCCGCGCCCCCATGTCGACACCGTTGTGGTTGCGCCAGTACTTCAGGATCGGGTGGAAGCGGCGACCGAACGGGGACCCGTAGTTCGCCTGGACCGGACGCTGGAAGCCGAACGACGAGATCCCCTCACGCGTGGTGGACCGCGACGGCGCCTCCTGGCGGGGCGGGCCGGAGCGCTGCTGGGCCTCGCGGGCGTCACGCTCGGCCTGTTCGGCCTGGCGCTTCTTCTCCGCCGCGTCGCGCGAGCGCTGCCGCTCGGCCTCCTCGGCTTCTTCCTTCAGCCGGCGGGCCTCCGCTGCCTTGCGCTCGGCCTCTTCCTGGGCCTTGCGGCGGGCCTCCTCCTCGGCGCGACGCTTGGCCTCCTCCTCGGCCTTGATCCGGGCGATCTCCTTCTCGATGTCGGACTGCAGGCGACGCTCGTCGGCCTCGAGTGTCCGGTAGGTGTTCTGGTCGGCATCGAGCTCGGACTGGGCGGCCTGGCGTGCGGCCTCGTTGGCGGAGACGAGCCGCGCGACGGTGGCGCGCTGGGCCTCGGCCTGCCGCTCGAGCCGGGCGATGCGGGCCACAGCCTTGGCCGACTCCTCCTTGTCGTGGGCGATCTTGGCCTCGATCTCGGCCTGGATCCGGCGCGCCGCCTCCAGCTCGTCGCGCACGGCGTCCAGGCGCGACTTCTCCGCCGCCTGGGTGTCGAAGATGGTGGTGTTCCACTGCAGGCGCTGGCTCATCTCGGCCGGCGACTCCGACCCGAACACGACCGTGAGGCCGCGCAGATCCGTCTGCTGCTGGAACGACTCGCGCGCCGCCTGGCCGATCAGGGCCACCTGGGCGGCGACCTCGGCCTCGGCCTTGGCCACGCGCTCCTTGGCACGCTCGAGCTCGGCGCGGGCCTCTTCCAGTTCGGCCGCAATACGCGCGTCATTGTCGCGCGCCATCTGCAATTCAACAGAAATGTCAGCCAGGACCGCTTGCGCTTCAGCCAGCTGATTCTGCGAGGTGATCAATTCTTGGGTGCGAGAATTCACATTCTCCTGCGACCGCTGAATCTCCTCGCGGGCAATCCCCTGCTCCTGCTGCTTCTGCTGCACTGCGGTGCGCAGGTCCGAGAGGGTGTCGGCGGACGCGAGGGGTGCGACCAGTCCTGCCGTCACGGTCGCGGCTACGCAGAGTGCCGCGACACGACGCCGTCGCGACATCCACCCACTGCGCTTGGCTGCGGCGTCCTGACTCACATCTGCTCCCAACGATCGCTTGTTGCGACCGCCGGGCGAAGGATCACACCTTCACGAAACGACGGGTCGCCACCAACGTGGGGATCATAGAGAGGAAGATGGCGACGCCGACAACCCAGATCATGGCGATCGCGACGTGCTCCCAGCCAATCCACGCAAATCCCTGAAGTGCAGGTTTAGCCTTCTCGATGATGGCGAACTGCTGGATGGCGGCCAGGGTGGCGCAGGCGAGGGCTGCCCCCGACAGCGCCACGAGCAGACTCTCGAGCAGGAACGGCAGCATGATGTAGGTCTTCGAGGCCCCCACCAGCCGCATGATCCCGATCTCTCGACGACGCGTGAAGACAGCCATGCGGATCGTGTTGCCGATCTGCAGCGTGGCGGCTCCCAGGAGCAGGGCGGACGCCCCCAGCGCGAGCCAGCGCCCCCAGTTCAGCCAGTCGAACAGCGGGTCGAGGAATTCGCGCAGGTCCTGAACATTTTGGACGCCCGACATCTGGCTCATCGCCGCGACGACATTCTGATAATCCTCAGGATTCACCAGCTTGATCCTGAAAAGATCCTGCATGTGCTCAGGCTTCATCGACGCCAGCACGGGTGAATCGGCGTAGGTCTCCTGGAACTCCGCGAAGACCTCTTCCTGGCTTTGGTAGTACAGCTCGGCGACCTGCGGGTGTGCCTCGAGCGCGGTCCGGACCGCCTCCCGCTCCTCCTCGGAGGCGCCCTGCCCGGGCGTGCAGTTCTCCCCCTGGGTGGCGGCGGTGCACAGGAACACGTTGAGTTCGATCCGGTCGTACCACCGGCCCTTGATGAGGTCGACCTGCTGGGCGACGAGGACGCCCATCCCGAACAGGGACAGCGAGACCCACATCGTGACCAGGACGGCCAGGTTCATGCTCGCGTTGCGGCGAAGGCCCGAGACCAGCTCGGTGAGTGCGTGACGCATGTTCTTCTCCCCTACCCCGTCACTGGTACCCGTAGACGCCCTGGGCCTGGTCGCGGATGAGCTGCCCATCGTTCAGCTCGATCACGCGACGGCGCATCTGGTCGACGACGGTGGAGTCGTGGGTGGCCATCAGGACGGTCGTCCCGTCCCGGTTGATCTGGTCGAGCAACTTCATGATCCCCACCGAGGTGGTCGGGTCGAGGTTGCCCGTCGGTTCATCGGCGAGCAGCACCTTGGGCCGGTTGACGACCGCACGCGCCAGGGCTGCGCGCTGCTGCTCGCCGCCGGAGAGTTCCTCCGGCATGCGGTCGGCCTTGTCGGCCAGGCCGACCAGCTCGAGGGTCCGGGGCACGGCCGTGCGGATCTCGCGGCCCGGGCGTCCGATCACCTGCAGCGCGAACGCGACGTTCTCGTGGACGGTCTTGCCGGGCAGGAGCCGGAAGTCCTGGAACACGGTGCCGATGCGCCGGCGCAGCTTCGGGATCCGCCAGCCACCCATCCGGCCCACGTCGCGTCCGTCCACCTCGACCCGACCCGAGGTGGCGCGCGCCTCGCGCAGCACCAGGCGCAGGAAGGTGGACTTGCCCGAGCCGGACGGGCCGACCAGGAAGACGAACTCGCCGTCGGAGATGGAGGCGTTCACACCGGACAGCGCCGGATGCTTCTGCCCGGGATACGTCTTGGTGACGTCAGTGAAGGTGATCACGTCAAGTTCCCGGCCGGGGTCGACGATGGGGAAGGATCCTGAGAAAACTCAGCCCGGCCGATGCTCAGACTAGGACACCGACCCCACCAGCCCGCGGCACCACGCGGGGGCCGGCCTCACTCGGCGTCGCCGAGCTCCACCTGCTTGCGCCACCGGATGCCGGCGTCGATGAAGCCGTCGATGTCGCCGTCGAAGACGGCGTCGGGGTTGCCGACCTCGTGGTTGGTCCGCAGGTCCTTCACCATCTGGTAGGGGTTCAGGACGTAGGAGCGCATCTGGTCGCCCCAGGACGCCTTCACGTCGCCGGCCAGCTCCTTCTTCTTGGCGTCCTCCTCCTGCTTCTTCAGCAGCAGCAGGCGCGACTGGAGCACGCGCATGGCGGCGGCGCGGTTCTGGATCTGGCTCTTCTCGTCCTGCATCGAAACGACGAGCCCCGTCGGCAGGTGCGTGATCCGGACGGCCGAGTCGGTCGTGTTGACCGACTGCCCGCCGGGGCCGGAGCTGCGGAAGACGTCGACGCGGATGTCGGACTCGGGGACGTCGATGTGGTCGGTCGACTCGATCAGCGGGATCACCTCGACGGCCGCGAACGACGTCTGCCGCCGCCCCTGGTTGTCGAACGGGCTGATCCGGACGAGGCGGTGCGTGCCGCCCTCGACCGACAGGGTGCCGAACGCGAAGGGGGCGCTGACCTCGAAGGTGACCGACTTCAGGCCGGCCTCCTCGGCATAGCTGGTGTCCATCACCTTGGTGGCGTACCCGTGGCGCTCGGCCCAGCGCAGGTACATGCGCAGCAGCATCTCGGCGAAGTCAGCGGCGTCCACGCCCCCGGCTCCCGAGCGGATGGTCACGACGGCGTCCCGCTCGTCGTACTCGCCCGACAGCAGGGTACGGATCTCCAGGGCGGCGATCTCGTCCTTCAGCCCCGCAAGCTCGCGCTCGGACTCGGCGCGGGAGGACTCGTCGCCCTCCTCGGCCGCGAGCTCGAACAGGATCGGCAGGTCGTCCAGTCGCCCACGCAGCTTCTCGAGGCGCTCCACCTCCGACTGCAGGCGGGACAGCCGGGAGGTGACGCGCTGGGCGTTCTCCTGGTCGTCCCACAGGTCGGGGGCGGCCACCTCCTCCTGGAGGCTCGCGATCTCTGCTCGCTTGGCCTCAGGGTCGAGGACCGCCTCGATGCTGGAGAGGGCGCGGTCGAGGTCCGCGAGCTCGGTGCTGGTGTCTTGGGCTGCCACGAGGGACCACTCTACCCCGAAGCTCGGACGCGCAACCCGACGGTGGGCGCAGAGGGACTCGAACCCCCGACCCCCTCCTTGTAAGGGAGGTGCTCTAACCAACTGAGCCATGCGCCCGCGAGGGTCATTGTGACAGGGTCCCGGGCGCACGGACCACTCTGCTCACCGCCGTCGGCGATCGCCCCTAGCGCTTGCCGGCGCGCGGACGCACGATGCGTTGGGCCTGCCACTCCTTCGACACCGCGGCCGGGCTGGCCAGGACGAGGCCGGCGGTCGCCGTGCCCTCGGCGATGTCGGCGGGCTCGACGTAGCCGTCGCGGCCCACCTTCGGTGTCATGAGCCAGATGTGCCCCGTGCCCGACAGGTCGCGGAGCGCGTCGACCAGACCATCGGCGACGTCACCGTCCTCGTCGCGCCACCACAGCAGGACGGCGTCGACCGCCTCCAACGCATCCTCGACGAGATCGGCATCGATCGCGTCCATGACGGCGTCGCGGAGCGCTTCGTCCACGTCGGCGTCCCAGCCCAGTTCCTGGATGACCTGACCCGGCTGGAAACCCATGGCCACGACACCCGTCGCACCCCCCTGCTTACCGGGCACTGGCGTGGTCCCCCACGTCGGACACCCCCTCGTTAATCTATGGTGTGGCCCCACGCCTGCAAGACGACTGCGGAGCGCGCGCGGTACCACGGCGATTCGTGGTCCTCGCGCGCTCCGGTTCGCGTCACCGACAGGTGTCTGGACGGCTCAGGACTCGCCTCCGGCATTGCCCGAGGCTCCGGCCGTGACGTCGAGCAGGCGGTACTTCTCGGCCGCCTGGCCGGGCCACGCCGGGTCGATCTCGCCGCGCGCGGCGAGCATCTGCAGGGCCTTCACGACCATCGACGGGCCGTCGATGTGGAAGTACCGACGAGCGGCCGCGCGCGTGTCGGAGAAGCCGAAGCCGTCCGCGCCGAGCGAGGCGTAGTCACCGGGCACCCACTGGGCGATCTGGTCCTGGACCTGGCGCATGTAGTCCGAGGTCGCGATGACCGGGCCCACGGCGTCCTTCAGCTTCTGGACCAGCCACGGATCCTCGTGCTGCTCGTCCGGGTACAGGAAGCGAGCCTCGTCGACGCGCATGGCGTCGCGACGCAGTTCCGTCCAGGACGTGACGCTCCACACGTCCGCCACGATGCCCCAGTCGTCGTGCAGGAGCTGCTGGGCCTCCAGCGCCCACGGCACACCCACACCGGACGCCAAGAGCTGGACCTGGCGGGCGTCGGAGTTGACGCCGTCCCAACTGCCCTTGGCCAGCAGGTACAGGCCCTTCTTGATGCCCTCGACGTCGACGCCCTCGGGCTGGGCCGGCTGCACGATCGGCTCGTTGTAGACGGTCAGGTAGTAGATGATGTCCTCGGGGTTCTCCCCGTACATCCGCTCCAGGCCGTCGGCCATGATGTGGGCGATCTCGTAGCCGTAGGCCGGGTCGTACTGGACGACGGCCGGGTTGGTGGCGGCGAGGATCGGGCTGTGGCCGTCCATGTGCTGCGTGCCCTCACCGGTCAGCGTGGTGCGGCCCGCGGTGGCGCCGATCATGAAGCCGCGGCTGAGCTGGTCGGCGGCCGCCCAGATGGCATCCCCGGTCCGCTGGAAGCCGAACATCGAGTAGAAGATGTAGATCGGCACCATGTGGATGCCGTGGGTCGCATACGACGACCCGACGGCGGTGAAGGACGCCAGCGAGCCGGCCTCGTTGATGCCCGTGTGGATGATCTGGCCCTCGCGGGACTCCCGGTAGGACAGCATCAGGTCGTGGTCGACCGGCGTGTAGTTCTGGCCGTGCGGGTTGTAGATCTTGATGGTCGGGAACAGCGAGTCCATGCCGAAGGTGCGCGCCTCGTCGGGGATGATCGGGACCACGTGGGCGCCGAACTCCTTGTCGCGCAGCAGGTCCTTCAACAACCGCACCCACGCCATGGTGGTGGCGACCTCCTGCTTGCCCGACCCCTTCTTCACCGAGTCGTAGGCCTTGGCCTCGGGCAGCTTGAGCGGCTTGGGGTTGTTGCGGCGCTCCGGGATGGGGCCACCGAGCAGGCGGCGGCGCTCCAGGGCGTAGGCGATCCGGTCGTCGGAGGCATCGGGCCGGACGTAGGGCGGCTGGTAGGGATCCTCCTCGAGCTGGGCGTCCGTGATCGGCATGTCGAGCCGGTCGCGGAAGTGCTTGAGGTCCTCCAGCGCGAGCTTCTTCATCTGGTGGGTCGCGTTGCGGCCGGCGAAGTGCTGGCCGAGGAAGTAGCCCTTGATGGTGTGGGCGAGGATGACCGTGGGCGCGCCGGTGAACTTCGTGGCCGCATCGTAGGCGGCGAACACCTTCTGGTAGTCGTGACCGCCACGGGTCAGGTTCCAGATGCGGTCGGGCTCCCAGCCCTCGACCATCTTCGCGGTGCGCGGATCGCGGGCGAAGAAGTGGTCGCGCACGTACGCACCGTCGTTGGCCTTGAACGTCTGGTAGTCGCCATCGGAGGTCGCGTTCATCACGTTGACCAGGGCGCCGTCCTTGTCGGCGGCGAGCAGCGGGTCCCACCCGCGGCCCCAGACGACCTTGATGACGTTCCAGCCGGCGCCGCGGAAGAAGCTCTCCAGCTCCTGCATGATCTTGCCGTTGCCGCGCACCGGGCCGTCGAGGCGCTGCAGGTTGCAGTTGACGACGAAGGTCAGGTTGTCGAGCTCCTCGTGGGCGGCCCACTGCAGGGCGCCGCGGCTCTCGACCTCATCCATCTCGCCGTCGCCGAGGAACGCCCACACCCGCTGCTGCGTCGTGTCCTTGAGGCCCCGGTTGTGCAGGTACTTGTTGAACTGCGCCTGCCAGATCGCGTTGATCGGGCCCAGGCCCATCGACACGGTCGGGAACTCCCAGAAGTCCGGCATCTGGCGGGGGTGCGGGTAGGACGGCAGGGCGCGGACCTTGCCGTCCACGATGTGGCTCTTCTCCTGCCGGAAGCCGTCGAGGTCGGCCTCGTCGAGGCGTCCTTCCAGGAACGCACGGGCGTACGGCCCGGGGCTGGCATGGCCCTGGAAGAAGATCTGGTCGCCGCCACCGGGGTGGTCCTTGCCGCGGAAGAAGTGGTTGAAGCCCACCTCGTACAGCGTGGCCGAGGAGGCGAACGTCGAGATGTGGCCACCGACGCCGACGCTGGGGCGCTGCGCGCGGTGCACCATGACAGCCGCGTTCCAGCGCAGGAGGCGACGGAACTTGCGCTCCAGGTCCTGGTCGCCGGGGTACCACGGCTCGGCCTCGGCCGGGATCGTGTTGACGTAGTCGGTCGCGGTCAGGGAGGGGACGCCGAGGTGGCGTTCGCGGGAGCGCTCCAGCAGCTTGAGCATGATGTAGCGCGCCCGGTTGCGACCCTGCTCATCAATCATCCCGTCCAGGGACTCCAGCCACTCGGCGGTCTCCTCGGAGTCAATGTCGGGCAGGTTCGTGGGCAGGCCGTTCAAGATGGGGCCCGCGTTGTCGCGAGATGCCACGGATGGTGTCCTTTCTCAGACCGTCAAAGGTAGGCGGGGCGCACGTGGCCCAGCCCGGACTCGCCCCGATCCTAGCTGGCCACCGTCGCAGCGCGACCTCAGTTGCCGCCGGTGGCCCAGGCGAGCACCCGGTCCACCGGCCAGCAGGTGACGATCCGGTCGGCGTCCAGGCCCACGGCCGCGGCCCGTGCGGCACCGTACTCACTGAAGCCGAGCTGGCCCGGGGCATGGGCGTCGGTGTCGATCGCGAACAGGCAGCCCATGTCGGCGGCCAGCGCGAGGAGGTCGTCGGGCGGGTCCTGGCGTTCGGGGCGGGAGTTGATCTCGACGGCCACCCCGAACTGGCGGCAGGCCTCGAACACGACCTCGGCGTCGAATCGGCTCTGGGCGCGGAGGCCGCGCTCACCTGCCACGAGGCGTCCGGTGCAGTGGCCCAGCACGTTCGTGCGCGGGTTGGCGATGGCGGTGACCATGCGGACGGTCATGGCGTCGGCGTCCATGCTGAGCTTGGAGTGCACCGAGGCGACCACCACGTCAAGGGGGTCGAGTGCTGCGGGCTCCCCGTCGAGGGAGCCGTCGTCGAGGATGTCGACCTCGGCGCCGGCCAGCACCGTGAAGCCCTCCCCCAGCGCATCGTTGAGCGCGGCGATGTGCTCGCGCTGGGCCCGGCGGCGTTCGGTGCTCAGGCCGTTGGCGATGCGCAGCCGGGGGCTGTGGTCGGTGACGGCGAGCCACTCGCGGCCGAGCCGCACGGCTTCCAACGCCATCTCCTCCAGCGGGCTGGAGCCGTCGGACCACTCGGTGTGGGTGTGCAGGTCGCCGCGGATGTGCGCCAGCAGCGGGTTGGGTCCCTCCACCAGCGGGCCGTCGGCGGCCTGGAGGTCGGCCAGGTAGTCCGGGGTGCGGCCGGCGGTGGACTGGCCGATCACCTTCGCCGAGGTGGCCCCGACACCGAGCAGGGTCGCCCAAGCACGCGCGGCGTCCACGCGGGCCCGCTCGTCGGCACCCAGGCCGGCGAGGGCGTCCGCCGCCGAACGGAACGCCTTCGCGCGCCGGGACTGGCCGCCGTGTCGGTCCAGCAGACGGGCGATCTCGCGGAGATCGGCAATCGGGTCACGCACGCCGCCATGGTGCCACGCCCGCCAGGCATGGCTGCCGATTCAGGCGCCCACGCCCACCCGATTCCGGCGGGGATCAGGCAGCCCCCGGCGACACGAACCCTCCCGCGACATACGCCGCCTGGTAAGGGGGTTCCCCCAAGGAAACCCGGCTCACCTCACGCCAAGGATCGCTGTCATACACCCCGACCGCCGTGGCGTCGTTGCCTGCGGCGTCCTCGATGAGCAACACCCGCACTCGTCCCGGCCCCGCAGGGCCGAGAATCTGCCCGATGCCGGCATCGTCCACCGCGTGCGTCGCGCCGTCACCAGCCCTGCCCAACCTCGACACCGTGCGGTAGGAACCAAGCGGGCCGAAGCCCGAGTTCGTGAAGGTGTGGGCGATCCATACGTCTTGACCCACCACGGACACCAAGTACGGCGACTCAGCGCCCACGTCTCGGTCGGTGACAAGGCCGGTCTCGGTGTCCACAACCAGAACAGTGGAGGAAGCCTCACTTCCGTCCGTGCCCGTGCGCACCAACGGGACGTAGAGGTGAGGACCGAGCAGGCCCGCACTCCACGGAGGTTCACCCGCGGTTCCTGTGGGGATCGATCGACGCACAGCCAGGTCACCCGCATTCAGGACGGTGACCAGGATCCCTGTGTCAGTCACCCCTGTCGCCACGAGCACATCCCCTGATGCGGCCAGGTGTGAGATCCGCACGTCGGGCAGCGTCACCTGGGCCACCTCGTCGCCCTCGCCATCAACGGTATGGATGAAGCTATCCACACCATCACTGTCCGTGAGGTGCCACCCAGCCCCCGAAGCCGCTACCGCATTGACCAGTGCTGGGGTGACTCGTACAGCATGCACCCGGCACGCCCCTGGATCGACCTCAACGATATGCGTGCTGGACCGCTGAACGTCTCCATTAGCCACGAACAGGAACGTCCCTGTCGAAGTTGGGGTGCCAAGACTCTGAGGAGTGACACCAACGACGGGTACCTCAACCGCACCCGTGCGTCTAGCCCCGTGATAAAAATCAACCCGGCTGGCACTCCCCGGTGAGGACCAGACAATTCCGTACTCAGCGTCGGCGCAGGGAGCTGGGTTCAGGGCCAGCGGCGCCGCGCAGCTTGACAACAGTGCGGCGCCCAACAGGACAAGGCACGCCGGGAACGCGACATGCGTCATTAGTACTTCCGAATGTGGTAGATAGTCCGGGTGCGGCTGGAAACGACTAGCTCGAACGG
>JAUNSA010000020.1:0-14816 GCA_030539405.1 Propionibacteriaceae bacterium | reverse complement strand
ACTTCCGAATGTGGTAGATAGTCCGGGTGCGGCTGGAAACGACTAGCTCGAACGGGTGGATCGCCGCCCCATAGCTGGACGTATCCAAACTGATTCCCCGTGTGTCCTTGAACGCAGCCCATACGAGCTGCGAACAGTACAAGGCGTCACGGCGCCCAACGTTGGTTTGGACCCAGTTGTAGGGCTTCCCAACCTGCCGCTTGGACCACGAAGCAGCGGCGGCATCCTGAGCAATGGTCGTGCCGATCACCGTTGCGCCCCACACCTCCGTCTTCACCCGATCCCAGTTGTTGCTGCCCCACTTCACGCCCCCGGACGGCACTGCTTCGATCACTGAAGCCTGACTGGTAACCATAGCTGCGTGCCCCGTTGGGAAGAGGCCAAATGCGGGATCGCCCGTCACCAAGAAGGTCCCGGCACGCTTGGGATAGACACCGGTCGTCGTCGCTGCGCCGGAGGCCATCGTTTGCTCGCTGCGCATGGCTACCCCTACTGCTCCCTTGTCGACGCTAACGGTTTCACCACGCATCTCCGCTAGCATGTGCTTCTCCAACTGCCCCGACGCATCCAGCCTAGGGGCAGCACTGGCAGGCGATTGCGCCAAGCACACTATCAAAGCTGAGACTACGGTCGCACGAAGACCAGTTCTCGCGTCAATTTCTTTATCCTCCTGGGGGCCGTGGACGGACGTCCACGTTCATGTCTGAAAGCTACCCCTGAAAGGCACGTTTCGGCATCATCCACATGGAGGCCGTCGCTGGTACTTTTGGACGGTAGGTCAACCCGATGGGAGGCATGGTGCGCGACGAAGCACCGGACTGGATGCCGGCCCCGCGAGCACGCACCGCGATGGCCAAGAGACTGGCCGCGACGTCGTCGGCCATGACCACGGCGGCGCTGGCCGAGATCACCCGCCGCTACCCGTGGTTTTCCGACCTCGATGCCGACAACCGTGCCTCGGTGACCCTGGTCGTCCGGGCCGGCGTGGACGGCTTCGTGCAGTGGTTCGCCGGCCCGAGCACCTCCTCGGACCAGCGCAACATCTTCGCCGCGGCCCCCCGCTCGCTGACGGCCCGACTGGCCCTGCAGCAGACGGTCGACCTGATCCGCACCACCGTCGAGACCGTCGAGCAGCAGATCAACACCGCACTCCCCCGCGGCGACCGCCAGGCCCTCACCCTGGCCGTCTTGCAGTACAGCCGCGAGATCGCCTTCGACGCCGCCGAGGTCTATGCGCGCGCCGCCGAGACCCGGGGCGCCTGGGACGCCAGGCTGGAGGCGCTGGTCATGGACGCCGTCGTCCGCGGCGACGCCGACGAGTCGGTCGTCTCGCGGGCGTCCACCCTGGGCTGGCACTCCCCGCCCGGGTTGTGTGTCGTCATCGGCGACCTGCCCGAGATGGACGCCGACCTGCGGGCGGTGCGCTCCGGCGCGGCCCGCGCGGGGCTGGACGTGCTCGCCTCCGCCCAGGGCCCGCGGCTGGTCGTCCTGATCGGCGGCGACTTCACCACCGAGGATGAGGCACTCGAGCGGGTCGCCCGCCTGGTGGACGCCTTCGGGCCCGGCCCGGTGGTCGTCGGACCCGTGGTCACCGACCTGGTGGACGCCGTGGTGAGCGCCCGGGCCGCCTCCTCGGGCCGCCGCGCCGCGATGGCGTGGGTGGACGCCCCCCGTCCGGTGTCCGCGCGCGCCCTCCTGCCCGAACGGGCGCTGGCCGGCGACGGCCACGCCCGCCGCGAGCTGGCCCATGCGATCTTCGCCCCGCTGGTGGCGCACTCCAGCGACCTGATCACCACGCTGGAGGCCTACTGGGCCTGTGGCACCTCCATCGAGGCCACCGCCCGGCGGCTGTTCATCCACCCCAACACGGTCCGCTATCGCCTGGCCCGCATCGAGGACCTCACCGGTCACTCCCCCAGCGATCCCCGCGGCTCCTACGTCCTCCGCCTGGCCGGCACCTTGGGACGCCTGCTCGACTGAGCCGGCGGCGGGCTTTGTGGGATTCCCACAAGTCGGGCTCGCAAACACTGTGGCGGCAACCGCCGGGTCGAGCACCCCGGGCACGCAAGGATGAATCCGTGCTTGTGATCGTTGCGCCCGGACAGGGCGCCCAGACCCCCGGATTCCTCACCCCTTGGTTGCAGGACCCCCACTTCGCCACCCGCATCGGCGAGCTCTCGGACGTGGTGGGCCTCGACCTGGCCCACTACGGCACCGAGGCCGACGCCGAGACGATTCGCGACACCGCGATCGCGCAGCCGCTGCTGGTGGCCGCCGGCCTCATCGCCGGCGAGGCCCTCACCGGGTCCATCCCGTTCACGGGGGCGGACGCCCTCGCCGGGCACAGCGTCGGTGAGGTCACCGCCGCCGCGGCTGCCGGCGTCCTGAGCGGCAGCGACGCCATCGTCTTCGTGCGGGAGCGCGCCCAGGGCATGGCCGAGGCGTCCGCCCTGCGCCCCACCACCATGGCGGCGGTCGTGCGGGGCGAGCCGGACGCCGTCCTGGCCGCCATCGAGGCCGTCGGGGCGACCGCCGCGAACAACAACGGGGCCGGCCAGATCGTGGCCGCCGGGACGACCGAGCAGATCGAGGCCCTGCGCGCCAACCCCCCGGAGAAGGCCCGCGTGATCGGCCTGTCGGTGGCCGGCGCCTTCCACACCGAGCACATGGAGCCCGGCCGCGTCCGGGTCGCTGCGGTGGCGTCCGGCATGACGGCCCACGACCCCGCCACCGCGTTGCTCTCCAACGCCGACGGCGCCGTGGTCGCCTCGGGGGCTGACTACCTGGAGCGCCTCGTCGCCCAGGTCACCTCGCCGGTGCGGTGGGACCTGTGCATGGCCACCATGGCCGAGCTCGGCGTCACCGGCATCCTCGAGCTGCCGCCGGCCGGGACCCTCACCGGGATCGCCAAGCGGAACCTCCCGGGGGTGGAGCTGTTCAACCTGAACACCCCCGACGACATCGTCGATGCGCGCGCGTTCGTCGCGCGCCACAGCGGAAAGGCGTGACATGGCGCTGAAGGCCAGCCAGGGAGCTGCATACTCCCGCGTCGAGGGCATCGGTGCAGCCGTCCCCTCGCGCGTCGTGGACAACCACGAGATGACCAACTACATCGAGACCTCCGATGAGTGGATCCAGCAGCGCACCGGCATCGTGGAGCGCCGCTGGGTCGCCGAGGGCGAGACCGTCGAGTCGCTGTCGCTGGACGCCGCCCGCCAGGCCATGGCGCATGCCGGGATCGAGGCGTCCGAGGTGGACGCGGTCATCGTGTCGACCGTCAGCCACCTGGTCCAGACCCCGTCGTTGGCCGCCATCATCGCGGCCAAGCTCGACACCGACGGCGCCGCCGCGTTCGACATCTCGGCCGCGTGCGCCGGGTTCTCCTACGGGCTGGCCCAGGCCGATTCGCTGGTGCGCTCCGGTGCGGCCCGCCGCGTCCTGGTGATCGGGGCCGAGACGCTCAGCCAGATCACCGACCTGAGCGACCGGGCCACCGCCTTCCTGTTCTCCGACGGCGCGGGCGCTGCCATCGTCGGCCCCTCCGACGTGCCGGCCATGGGCCCGGTGGTGTGGGGTTCTGACGGCCACCAGGCCGACGTGATCGCGATGAACCGCGACTGGAACGAGGCCGTCGAGACCGGCCAGACCTCCCAGATCACGATGCAGGGCCAGGCCGTGTTCCGCTGGGCGACCGGCTTCATCGCCGACGCCGCCCGACGCACGCTCGAGGCGTCCGGCCTCACCCCCGACGAGCTGGACCTGTTCGTCCCTCACCAGGCCAACAACCGGATCACCGATTCGATGCTGCGCCACCTCAAGCTGCCCGAGACCGTCACCGTCGGCCGCACGATCCGCACCTTCGGCAACAACTCGGCGGCGTCCATCCCGATCGCGCTCGACGCGATGATCGCCTCCGGCGAGGCGAAGTCGGGCGACACCTGCCTCATCATCGGGTTCGGGGCCGGGCTGGTGTACGCCGGCCAGGTCATCACGATCCCCTGACCCACCACGATTTTCCGGCCCACCACCGGGTCGGGTGACAACCCAACAACAAGGAGAAGGAACATGGCCACCACCGAAGAGATCCGCGCCCAGCTCGCCGAGCTCGTCAACGAGGTTGCGGGCGTGCCCGAGGCTGACGTGCAGCTCGACAAGTCCTTCGTCGACGACCTCGACGTCGACAGCCTCGCGATGGTCGAGATCATCGTCGGCTGCGAGGAGAAGTTCGGCGTGACGATCCCCGACGAGGAGAGCAAGAACCTCAAGACCGTCGGTGACGCCGTCGCCTACATCGAGCAGCACGCCTGATCGACCCGGACGCCCGGGACCGCCACCGCCCCGCGCGGCGGCCCGGGCGTCCGAAACCCCTCACCCACCCCCGCCCCGACTCTGCACCCGAAGGAAGAACCGTGAAGGAAATCGTCATCACCGGCATGGGGGCCACGACCCCCTTGGGCGGAGACCTGGCCAGCACGTGGCAGGCCATGCTCGCGGGCGAGTCGGGCATCGTGGCCGTCACCGAGGAGTGGGCCGACGAGGTGCCCGTCAGGATCGCCGGCTACGTCAAGGTCGACCCGTCCGAGCGCATCGACCGGGTTCGCGCCCGCCGTCTGGACCGCAACACCCAGCTCGCCCTCATCGCCGCCGAGGAGGCGTGGCTCGATGCCGGGCTGGGCCTGGGCGACGACAACCCCATCGACCCCGAGACCCTGGCCGTGTGCCTGGGCTCAGGCATCGGCGGCCTGCACACCCTGTTGGGGCAGTGGGACGTCTACAAGGAGAAGGGTCCCCGTCGGGTCACCCCCTTCACGATTCCCATGCTGATGGCCAACGCGTCGGCTGCGAACGTCGGCCTGCTGGTGAACGCGGCCGCCGCCGTGCACGCCCCCGTGTCGGCCTGCGCCTCCTCCAACGAGGCCATCTCCTTAGCGGTGGACCAGATCCGCCTCGGCCGCGCCGACATCGTCGTGGCAGGCGGCACCGAGGCCACGATCCACCCGCTGCCGATCGGCGCGTTCTCCCAGATGCAGGCGCTTTCCCGCCGCAACGACGACCCCGCCGCCGCCTCCCGCCCGTGGGACAAGGGCCGCGACGGCTTCGTGCTGTCCGAGGGGTCGGCCGTGCTGGTCCTGGAGTCGCTCGAGCACGCGACGGCGCGCGGCGCCAAGATCTACGGCACCATCGCCGGCGCCGGCGTCTCCGATGACAACCACGACATCGTGCAGCCCGACCCGGGCGGCCACGGCCAGGCCCAGGCGATGCGCAAGGCCCTGCGCGAGAGCGGCCTCGCGGCCGAGGACATCATCCACGTGAACGCCCACGGCACCTCGACCCCGCAGGGCGACATGACCGAGGCCGGGTCGATCCGCGCCGCCCTCGGCGCCGCTGCCGATCAGGTCGTGGTGACCTCCACCAAGTCGATGACCGGCCACCTGCTGGGCGCCGCGGGCGCGATCGAGACGGTCGCGACCGTGATGGCGCTGAAGGAGCGGCTCGTCCCGCCGACGATCAACCTGCACGACCCCGAGGACGGGCTGCCCATCGACGTGGCCGCCAACGAGCCCCGCCCCCTGCCCGAGGGTGACCTCGCCGCGCTGAACAACTCGTTCGGCTTCGGTGGCCACAACGTCGCCGTCGCGGTCACCAACGCCAACATCACTCGCTGAGGGCCGGCCTCAGGCGCGGGTCGGGCTGGGACCCGGCGTGCCGGACATTGTCCGCCGCCGCCCCCAGCGCGGTCCGCGCCGCCGTCGCCCGCTCGGCACCACCGGCGATGGCCGCGGCCAAAGCGCCGATGAGGGCGTCCGTGGCACCCACCGTGTCGACGACCTCGTCGTCGGCCACGACCGGGCCGGCGAACCTCTCGCCGTCCCAGTCCAGGCCGGCCTTGCCGTGCAGCACCACGAGGGAGGCCGGCCGAACACCGGACGCCTCGAACGCCGGCAGGTCGGCGGCCGGGATCACCAGCGGGTCGGCCGCCTCGATGACATCGGCCGGCAGGTCGGCATAGGGCGCCGCGTTGACCATGACCCGCGCCCCGTACTTGCGGGCATAGCGCACGGCACCGGCCACCACGTCGACCGGCGTCTCCAACTGGGTGAGCAGGAGGTCCTCGGGCCCCATGCCGTGGATCGGACGCAGCGGGTTGGGCCCGACCTTCGCGTTCGCCCCCGGCACGACAACGATCGCGTTCGCCTGGCCGTCGGACCAGATGATGGCCTGCCCGGTCGGCACCTGCGCGATGCGTTCGACCTGCAGCTTGATGCCGTGGGCGAACAGCATGTTGAGCGCGCTGCGTCCGGCCGGGTCATCACCCACGGCCCCCACCATGATCACCTCGGCACCCTGGGCGCGGGCCGCGACCGCCTGGTTCGCCCCCTTGCCGCCGGCGTGGCGCGACAGGGACGTGCCCACCACCTTCTCGCCGGGCTTGGGGAACGTCGGGACCAACGTCTCCTGGTCGGTATTGATCGAACCGAGGACGATCACACGGGGCATGGCCGGCAGCCTCCTTCAGGCACGGGTGTCTGCCCCCCATCTCACCACCAAACCCGCGCCGCCGCCGGGAAAGCGGCCACGCGTCAGCCGACCTCGGTGAGCCAGCGCAGCGGTTCGCCGTCGGCGGCCTGGCGGAAGACGTCCAGCTCGGCGTCCCAGGCGGCCCCCAACAGGTCGTCGAGGGCGGCGCGCAGGCCGCGATCGTCGCCGCGGTGGCTGATCAGGGCGTGCCGCAGCCGGTCCTCGGGGACGAGAATGTCGCCGTGCAGCCCCATGGTGGCGTGGAAGACCCCCAGGCTGGGCGTGAAGGAGTAGCGCTCGGCCTCGGACGCCGCGGTTGCGGCCTCGGTGACCTCGAACCGCAGGCGCGGCCACCGCTTGAGGGCGCTGGTGAGGCGCGTCGCCGTCCCCACCGGCCCGCGCCAGGCGAACTCGGCGCGGTAGGCGGACCGCTCGGCGGGTTGTGGCTGCCAGTCGAAGGACACGGGCGCGCCAAGGGCGCCACCCACGGCCCACTCCACGTGCGGGCACATCGGTGACGGTGCGGACAGGATCTGCAGGACCCCGCTCGTCGTTGCCATGGCGCTCTCCCCTCCTGGTCTGAAGTGCTGCCTTCCCCTGCATCACCTCGTACCAGCGCGGAATCACGCCGTTGTGGTTCATTGTGCACCACGCGTCAAGCGGCTCAGCCGGGGTGGGCCTCCGCGAGCAGCTCGGCGGCGTGGGCCCGGGCGGCGTCGGTGCCCTCCAGGCCGGCCATCATCCGCGCCAGCTCGTCGACGCGGTCTGCCCCCGCGACTTCTTGGACGCCGGAGGTGGTCACCTGCCCGTCGTCGGCCTTGCGCACGACGTAGTGCCGATCGGCGAACGCCGCCACCTGGGCCAGGTGGGTCACCACCACGACCTGGGCCCGCTGGGCGAGGCGGGCCAGTCGGCGTCCGATCTCGAGGGCCACGGCACCGCCGACGCCGGCGTCCACCTCGTCGAAGACGAAGGTGGTGCTCTCGGCGTCCGCAGCGAGCACGACCTCGAGCGCCAGCCGGACCCGGGACAGCTCACCCCCCGAAGCCACCTTCGCCAGCGGCGCCGGCGCCGAGCCGGGGTTGGCCGAGAAGAGCAGGGCGACCTGGTCGGCACCCCAGGGACCCAGTTCGCCCAGCGGGGTCACCGCGAAGCTGAGTCGGGCAGCGGGCATGGCCAGCGCCGCCAGTTCGGCCTCGACGAGACCTGCCAACTCGGTGGCAGCCTCGGTCCGTGCGGCGGTGATCTGCGCGGCGAGGTCGGACAGCTCGGTACCCAGGTCGGCCAGCTCGGCCTCCACCGCGGCGATGCGTTCGTCGCTGCCCTGCAGCCGCACCAGGTCGGACGCCGCACGTTCGGCCCAGGCGAGCACGTCGGTGGTGGTCTCCCCGTACTTGCGCGTGAGGCCCTGCAGGTCGGACAGCCGGGCCGCGACCCACTCCAGCCGGGCGGGATCGGCGTCCAGCCCGGCTGCGTACGAGGACAGGTCGCCGGTCACGTCGGCGACCAGGAAGGCGGCCTCGTCCAGGCGGGTGGACAGGGCGGCGGCCGCGGCGTCCGATTCGGCCAGCCCGGCCACGGCCTTGCGCGCTTCGCCGAGGAGCCCCAGCGCGGTCGGGGCGTCGGTGAAGGCCTCGTCGTCGCCGGCGAGGGCGACCAGCGCGGTGCGCGCGTCGAGGCGCAGCGAGTCGATCGCCTGCAGCTTGCGCTGTTCGTCGCGGAGTTCCTCGTCCTCGCCGGGCTGGGGGTCGACCTTCTCGATCTCGCCCAGCCCGAACTCGAGCAGGGCAAGTTCGCGTGCCCGGGTCTGGGCCTGGGCGGTGAGCTCGTCGCGTTCGGCGGTGAGGGCACGCTGGCGGGCCCACCGCGTCCGGTAGTCGGTGAGCAGCGTCGCCAGTTCGGGCCCGCCGAAGCTGTCGAGCACCTCGCGTTGCCGCTCGGCGCTGCCGAGGCGGATCTGTTCGCTCTGGCCGTGGATGGTGATCCGTTCGCCGACGGCCTCGGCCAGCCCGGGGGCGGTCACCTGGGCCCCGCCCAACAGCGCGCGCGATCGGGACGAGGTGAGCACGCGCGTGAGCAGGACCTCGCCGTCCTCGACGCTGCCGCCGGCCCGGTCGGTCGCCTCGGCCAGGTCGGGGTCGAGCGCCAGGCGTCCTTCGACGAGGGCCCGGTCGGCCCCGCGCCGGATGAGGCGGCTGTCGGCCTTGCCGCCGGTGAGCAGGCCCAGCCCCGAGACGACCATGGTCTTGCCGGCGCCGGTCTCGCCGGTGACGGCGGTGAAGCCGGGACCCAGCTCGAGGGTCGCCTCGTCGATGACGCCCAACCGGGTGATCCTCAGCTCAGTCAGCATCCTCGGCCTCGCGCGCTGTCCGGCGGGCCTGCGCCTCGCGTTCGGCCTGGCCCCGCCAGCCGTGGATCGGGAGGTCGAACTTCTTGACCAGCCGCTGGACGAAGGGCTGCTCCGACGTCCGGGCCAGCAGGAGGGTGTGCCGGCTGCGCCGGACCGTGATCTCGCTGGAGGGCGCCACCTCGGTGCTGCGTCGCCCGTCGCACCACAGCACGCCGCCGGTGAGCGGGTTCTCCAGCATCCGGATCACCACGGTGGAGGTGGGGCTGAGCACCAGCGGCCGGGCGAACAGCGCGTGGGCCAGCAGCGGGACCACCAGGAGGGCGTCCAGGTCGGGCCACAGCACCGGCCCCTGGGCCGAGAAGGCGTAGGCGGTCGACCCGGTCGGGGTCGCCACCAGCACGCCGTCGGTGCCCCACCGCGACAGGGGGTGGCCGTCGATGTCGACCAGGACCTCGATCATGCGCTCGCGCGCCGCCTTCTCCAGCGACACCTCGTTGATCGCGAAGCTCGACCACTGCACGGTGCCGCCGGGGGCGTCCCGCAGCTCGACCTCGAGGCACAGCCGCTCCTCGACGCGGTAGTCCCGGTGGACGACCCGGTCGATCACCGTGTGGGCCTCGGTGGGCTCCAGCTCGGCCAGGAACCCGACGTGGCCCAGGTTGACGCCCAGCAGGGGCTTGCCGAGCGGGACCGCCCACTCCGCGGCGCGCAGCAGCGTCCCGTCCCCGCCGAACACGACGACGAGCTCGATGTCGTCGGTGGGCAGGTCCTCGAAGACGCGGACGTCGACGCCGGGCAGCCGCTGCGTCACCGCGTCCGAGGCGTTCGCGCGCACCCAGCACACGATGCCGTGGCCGGTCAGGCCCTCGATGAAGTCGCAGGCCGCCTCCACGGCTTCGGGGCGCTGGTGGTGGATGCCCAGGGCGATGTGTCGTTGGGTCACACGCGCAGCCTAACGCTCGGGACCAACAGTCCCGGGGACGGCGACCAGCTTCAGGAAGACCTCGACATTGCCCGACTCCCCCGGCAGCGGGCTGTCGCCGCGCCACACCTCGGCCCAGCCGGCGCGGGCGGCCGCGGCCGCCACCTGGTCCACGGCCTCGGGGACGCGGCGGCGGTCGGCCACGACGCCGCGGGCGTCCAGGGCGGCGCGCCCGAGCTCGAACTGCGGCTTCACCATCATCAGGGCCACGGCCCCGTCGCGGGCGACCGCGCGCAGGGGCTCGACGAGCAGGGTCAAGGAGATGAAGGAGACGTCGGCGACCACCAGGTCGACCGGGTGGCCGAGGTGGGCGAGCGTGAGGGCGCGCAGGTTGAGCCCTTCGTGGGCGCTGACGCGCGGGTCGGACGCCACGGGCTCGGCGAGCTGCCCGTGCCCGACGTCGACCGCGTCGACGTGGTGGGCGCCGCGGGCCAGCAAGACCTGGGTGAAGCCACCGGTGGAGGCGCCGGCGTCCAGCGCGCGGACCCCGGTGACGTCGGTCGCCGAGGCGTCCAGCGCGCCGAGCAGCTTGTGGGCCGCCCGGGAGACCCAGGGGTCAACCTCGGCCACGATGGCGTCCGTCGCCTCGACGGGGGTGGATCCCTTGCGCGCCGTCCGTCCGTTGACCTCGACGCGGCCCTGGGCGATCAGGTCGGTCGCCTGGCCCCGGGAGCGGGCCAGGCCGCGGGCCACCAGCGCGGCGTCCAGCCTCACGGTCGGGGCAGCGGCGGCTGCTGGGAGGGGTTCAGCGCCTGCTGCACGACCTCGAGGGCGGCGCTGATCTCGTCGTGGTGGGTGTGGACGTCCTCGCCGAGGTCCAGCGCGGCGAGCGCGGCATCGATGGCCGCGTGGCCGGTGACGGGCAGCGTGCTCTCGACGGGGTCGGGTTGGGTCTCGCTCACGGGGATGATCCTAGTGGCGGGGCGTCGGCGCCTCGTCGGGGTCGTCGTCCCCCAGCCCGCGCGCCATGAGGGCGTCGCCGGTCGTGCGGGCGTAGGCGACCGCCTGAACGACGACGGGCGTGACGGACGCCAGCGGGTTGCGTTCGACGCCGCGCGCACGGGCGGCGTCCCGGACCTCGCCGAAGGAGGCGATGACATAAGGGATGGAGCGCACGAGGACCGCCACGGCGAGCCCGAAGCGTTCGGGGTTGGCGCCCAAGGGGCGGAGGGGCCGCACCGCCGTGACGAGCGCGTCGATGAGGACCGGCATGGGGGTGGTGATCAGGATGAGGCGTCCGGCGTACAGGGCCGTGAGCGTGGTGCCGACGACCTTGATCGCCATCGCCGGCTCGCCGAACAGGAGGTGGTACCCGGCCACGAACGCGAACAGGATGACCAGGGCCCACGGCATCCCCCAGGCCAGGCGCAGGGGCGCACGCGTCGTGGCGACCAGGACGAGGGTCACGGCGAGCATCGCGAGCACCAGGGCGGGGGTGCCGAACACGGCCGGGATGGTCAGGGCGAGGAAGACGAGGTACTTCCAGCCGACGCCGAGCCGGTGCCACAGCGTCGTCCCGGGGACGTGGATGCCGAGCAGGGCGCGGGCGGCGTTCACGCCATCATCGCCTCGTAGTGCGGGATCGTCTCGGCCGGGGTCCCGTCGGCGACGATGCGGCCGTCGTCGACCACCAGAACGCGTTCGGCGTCCCGGGCGAGGTCGAGGTCGTGGGTCGCGATGACGACCTGTTGGGTCAGCTCGGCAAAGATGCGCCGCAGCCCCAGGCGGTTGCGCAGGTCGAGCAGGGTGGTGGGTTCATCGGCCACCAGGATCGCCGGCTCCACGGCGAGGACGGCGGTGAGGGCCACGAGCTGGCGCTCCCCGCCGGAGAGGTCGTAGATGCTCTGCTCGGCCACGTGCCCCAGGCCGCGGGCCTCCAGGAGGGCGCGGGCTGCGGCGCGACGCTGGGAGCGGTCCTTGATCGTGCGGCGCAGGCTCAGCTCGACGTCCTCGATCGGGGTGGGCATGACGAGCTGGCTCAGGGGGTCGGTGAAGACGAAGCCGACGCTCCGTCGGACGCCGCGGCCGTCGGTGGCCGGGTCGAGCCCCTCGACCGTGACGGTGCCGTCCGAGGCGAGCACGAGCCCGTTGAGGAGCCGCAGCAGCGTCGACTTGCCGGATCCGTTCGCGCCCACCAGGGCGATACGGCGCTCGGGGAGGTCGACGGTGAGGTCGTCGAGCAGCGTCCGGGTGCCCCAGCCCTGCCCCGGCGCCAACGGCACCGGGACACGGACGGAGACGGACTTCAGCGCGATCATCCGACGCGGACGGCCTCCCGCGCCTGGTCCTGCGCCACGGACGGGTGCACCAGCAGGCCGGGGAACGCGCGGTGCACGGCGAGCGCCACGAAGGAGGCGGCGATGTTCTTGATCAGGTCGCCGGGCCAGTAGACCAGGTCGGCCAGGAAGGCCTTGTCGAGGCCGATGCCGGCGTTCACCGCGATGCCCACGATGCCCATCGGGTGGACGAACGCGAAGGAGCCGGCCAGCCCGGCCAGCAGCAGCAGGCCCCAGCGCAGGCCGTTGCGGCCCTCGGTGCGCTTCAGCACGATCCGGGCGAGGAACCCGATCAGCAGCGCGGCGAGCGGGAAGGCGAGCAGGTACCCCGCCGAGGGCTTGGCCAGCACCCCCAGGCCGGAGGCGCCGCCCGCGAACACCGGGAGCCCGGCCAGGCCGACGATGACGTAGAGCGCCGTCGCGGCGAAGCCGCGCCACGGGCCGAGGATCATGGCCGTCAGGGCGACGGCGAGCGTCTGCAAGGTGATCGGGACGCCGACCGGCCCGACGGGGACCGCGGGGGCGAGCGTCGCTGCCGAGATCACCCCGGCGAAGACGGCGACCAGCGCCAGATCAGTGACGGTGGACGGACGGCGCTGAGTCATGTGTTCATCTCCTATTGAACGGTGTTCAAACTCAGCTTAGGGCAGAAGGTCGAGGCGTGCGAACACCGGGTCGTCAATGGACACGTGGCCCGCCCAGACGAGCTGGGCCAGCGCCCACGCGGCGTCGAGCTGGGCCTCGCGCGTGGCGAGATCTCCGGTGACCTGGGCCCGGTCCTGGACCACGTCGATGCGGACGCCCCCGCAGACCGCACCCGCGGCGTCCAGCGTGGCGACGCGGCGCGGCGCGAACAGCGACCCGACGTTCCAGCCGATGGCGGTGGGACGCCCGTGCGGCGGTGCCGCACACAGGTCCCGGACGCCGTGCGCCCCGGTGAGGACGAGGAAGGAGTCCATGCCGACGGCGCAGGCGCCCATGATGTCGGTGTCGATCCGGTCCCCCACGAAGACAGGCTGCTTGGCCCCCGAACGGGCCAGCGCCTCGTCCATCAGGGGGCGATACGGCTTGCCGACGACCTCGGGATCGTGGTCGGTGGTGAACCGGATCGCCTGGATCGCCGCCCCGGCCCCCGGGACGATGCCGTGCTCGGTGGGGCGCGTGGAGTCGGTGTTGGTCGCGAACCAGCGGGCACCGCGCTGGACGGCGATGGCCGCCTGGTCCAGCCGCGGCCACGTCATCGCCGGGTCGTACCCCTGGATGACCGCGACCGGCGACTCGGCGTAGGTCGTCACCGGGACCATCCCCGCGAGCCGCACCTGCTCGACCAGGTTGTCCGTGCCGGCCACCAGGACCTTCGACCCCGCCGGCAGCTCCCGGCGCAACAGCCCAGAGGCAGCCTGCGCACTGGAGACGACCTCCGACTCCTGGGCGGCGAAGCCCAGTTCGACCAGGTGATCGGCCACCGTCGCCGTGCTGCGCGCGGCATTGTTGGTCACGTAGACGGTGGAGATCCCCGCCTGGTGCAGACGCTGGACGCCCTCGACCGCACCCTCCACGGCCAGGGGCCCCAGGTAGAGGACGCCGTCGAGGTCGAAGAAGACAGCATCGTAGGGTTCGATGAACGACGTCACGGCTGCGAGTCTTCCTCGGGTTCGTCGGTGTCAGTTTCGGTTTCGGTGGTTTCGGAGGTTTCGGCCTCGTCGGAGGGCTTCTCGGCTTCAGCCTCGTCGGCTTCCGACACGTCCGCTTCCGCCGAGGGCTCCGGCTCACCCACCAACGACTCCTCGTCCACCTCGAGCACGAGCCCCTGCAGGGCAGCGACGCGGTCGTCGGCGTCCGTCTCACCGTCGGTGTCCAGTGCGGCCGCGGCAGCGAACCACCGTTCCGCCTGGACCGTTTCGCCCGTCTGCTCGAGCAGGTCCGCGTAGCCGTACCGCAGACGCGCGCGGGCTCCGCGCGAACCACGACCGGACGACGCCTCGATCTCGTGCTTCAGCAACCGGAGCGCTTCGGGCGTCTGGCCGAGGTCGACGCGGCTGCCCGCCTCGACCAGGCGCAACTCGACGCGCTGGTTGAAGTCGGGCTGCGTCTCGATGCCCTCGCGCACGAGCTTGAGCGCCTTCTCCGGACGCCCCAGTGCCCGTTCGCAGTCGGCCATCGCGGCCAGGAACTCGATGCCGCCGTTCATACGGCGCAGGGCACGGAACTCGTGCAGGGCCACCTGGTACTCCCCCGCCGCGTAGGCGGCCTCACCGGTCGCCTCGCGCGTGATGGAGAGTCGAGCGGCCCGCCGGCGAGCTGCCTCGGCGTGCGCGTAGGCGAGCTTCGGGTCAGTCTCGATGAGCTGCCCGGCCATCAGCAGGTGAGCGCCCACGATCTGGGCTAGCTCGGGAGTCAGCCCACGCAGCTCGGCGCGGACGGCACGCGGCAACTCGCGCAGATCCACGTCCTGAGGCGTCTCCGGCTCGTTCTCCTTGGGGGCAAGGCCCGGACGCGGCACGTACGGCTCGCGCTCCTCCCGGTCGTCGCGGCCCTCGAACCGATCACGGTACGGACGTCGCTCGTCATCCCGGCGGGGCCGATCATCCCGACGCGGGCGGTCATACCGTCGTGGGCGATCGTCCCGTTGCCAGGGGCGACCACCGTCTTCACGGCGCGGTCGATCATCACGACGGGGCCGGTCGTC
>JAUNSA010000019.1 GCA_030539405.1 Propionibacteriaceae bacterium | reverse complement strand
ACGAGCCACTTCGCGATGACGACCTTCTGCTGGTTGCCGCCCGACAGCTTGCCGATCAACTGGTCGACGCTGGGGGTCTTGACCCGCAGGCGGTCGGAGTACTCCTGGCCGACCTGCCGGATCTTGGCGTCCTTGATGAAGCCTCCGGTGTGGAAGTCCTTCATGGACGCCATGGCGGTGTTGGCCTTGATGTCCTGGGTGAGCAGGAGGCCGAACTGCTTGCGGTCCTCGGACAGGTAACCGATGCCGGCGCGCACGGCGTCCGCCGCGGTGCGGATGGTGACCTTCTTGCCGTTGACCTCGATGTCGCCGGTCTGGCGGGGGTCGGCGCCGAACAGGGCGCGGGCGACCTCGGTGCGACCGGCACCCATCAGGCCGGCGAACCCGAGCACCTCACCGGCGCGCACCTCGAAGTTGATGTCGTGCAGCAGCTTCTTGGTGCTCAGGTCGGAGACCTTCAGCACGACCTGGTCGGACTCGACCGTCGTGCGCGGGCGGGCGTCGCCGGAGATCTCGCGTCCGACCATCATCGAGATGATCTCGCGCATCGGCGTCTCGGCGGTGTGCACCGTGCCGATGTACTGGCCGTCACGCAGGACGGAGACGCGGTTGGTGATGCGCTCGATCTCGGGCATGCGGTGGGAGATGTAGACCAGGCCGGTGTTGGGGGTCACGAAGTCCTCGATCATCCCGTACAGCGCCTCGGTCTCGGCGACGGTCAGGGCCGCGGTCGGCTCGTCCATGACGAGGATGCGGCTGTCATAGCTCAGCGCCCGGGCGATCTCGACCATCTGCTGGCGGGCCACCGACAGGTCGCGGATGTAGGAGCGCGGGTCGATGCGCATGCCGAGGCGGTCGAACAGGTCGCCGGCCTCCTTGGTCATGCGGGCGTCGTTGACGAAGCCGCCCCGCGCCGACCCCGGACGCCCCAGGAACAGGTTCTGCGCGACCGTGAGGTCGGGAACCATGTTGAGCTCCTGGTGGATGATCGACAGGCCCAGCTCGCGGGCGTGGTTGACGCCCTTGACCTCGACCTGCTTGCCATCGATCCAGATCTCGCCGCCGGCGTCGGCGGTGTAGATGCCGGTGAGGATCTTCATCAGCGTCGACTTGCCGGCGCCGTTCTCACCACACAGGCCGTGGACCTCACCGGCGCGGACGTCGAAGTCGACGTTCTGCAGGGCCTTGACGCCCGGGAAGGTCTTGGAGATGTTCTTCAGTTGCAGCAGCGGCGTGCGCGCGACGGCGTCCGTGCTGTGCTGTCCGGCGGCGGCGGTCATGCCCACTCCCCCGTGTTCGGGACGACACCCTTGCGGACCAGGGCATTGCCGTAGATCCGGGTCTCGCCAGTGCGGATGATCAGTTCGGCCTTCGCGGCGACGTCGTAGAAGGCGAAGCGCTCGACGAGCTGGTAGCCGTCGCCCTGGGCGTCCAGGCCGGCGGCCTCGACGAGCTCACGCTGGACGTCGAGGAGGTCGGGGTTCGGGGACGCCATGAGGTCGAGGCTCGGTGCGTCGTCGAGCGGCAGGACCGAGCAGATGGCGCGCAGGACGCGGGGCGTGCTCAGACCCGGCAGGTCCACCTGCAGGCCATCGGCCAGCCGCGCGGCCGGGAAGTGCGCGTCGGCGATGACCACGGAATCCGTGTGGCCCATCGCATCGAGCGCCTCCAGCAGTCGCCCCGTCAACACGGGGTCCACACCCAGGAGCATCGTTGCCCACCCTTCGAAGACTCGATCAGAAATCGATTTCTAAGATCGTACGGAGAGTGAACTTACTCTGTCAACCGCGACAGATCACGGGGAGGTCACGTTTCACCCCCCGACCTGCTGGCCACGCCGGCCCACCCTGCCCTTGACCCTGAAATCGATTTCTGGCAACCTCAAGGGCGTAGCCGTCCCGTGAAGAGACGAGACCCAAAGGAGAGTCGATGAGCACCTACACACTGCCGGCCGTGGCCGAACGCCCTGCCGCCGAACCCAAGACCCTGTACGTCGTCGCCAACGGCGACCTGCGCCTGACGACCAACGTCAAGACGTGGGACAAGCAGCAGGAGGTGGAGGGCCAGTTCGCGGCCGCCGCGCAGGAGGCCGGCTGGTCGGTCAAGCGCGCCCACGACGTCGATCCCGTGACCGGTCACGGCTTCATCGACAGCCAGAAGCGCGGCATGGAGGTCTTCAAGTCCGTCCCCAAGGATGCTCCGCTGGTCGTCGTCGAGTCGGTGTGGCAGTACAGCCACCACCTGCTCCACGGCCTGCGCGACCACCAGGGCCCTATCCTCGTCGTGGCGAACTTCGCCGGCGACTTCCCCGGCCTGGTCGGCCTGCTGAACCTGACCGGCTCCATGATCAAGGCCGGCATCGACCACTCCGCCCTGTGGAGCAAGGACTTCACCGATGAGTGGTTCAAGACCAAGTTCAACGAGTGGCTGAAGAAGGGCACGATCAAGCACGACACGTCCCACGTGCGCGCCCTGCCCAAGCTCAAGGCGTCCGCCGAGAAGGAGCTGGGTGTCGCCCTGGCCGAGCAGCTCGCCAACGAGAAGGCCATCATGGCCGTCTTCGACGAGGGCTGCATGGGCATGTACAACGCGATCATCGACGATGAGCTGCTCAACCCGCACGGCATCTACAAGGAGCGCCTGTCGCAGTCCGCGCTGGTGGCCGAGATGTCGAAGGTCTCCGACGAGGAGGCCCAGGACGTCTACGACTGGCTCAAGGACGCCGGCATGACGTTCCACATCGACAACGACGGCGACGAGAAGGAGAACCTGACCGACGCCCAGGTGCTCGAGCAGTGCAAGATGTACATCGCAGCGCTGCGGATCAGCGATGACTTCGGGGCTGACCTGGTGGGCATCCAGTACCAGCAGGGCCTGAAGGACCTGGTGCCGGCCTCCGACCTGGTCGAGGGCCTGCTGAACGATCCGGTCCGCCCGCCGGTGCTCTCCCGCGAGGGTGACCGGGTGCTGTACGAGGGCAAGGCGCTCCCCCACTTCAACGAGGTCGACGAGTGCGTCGGCGTCGATGCGCTGGTGACCAACCGCGTGTGGGTCGCGATGGGCCTCGACCCGTCGACCACCCTGCACGACCTGCGCTGGGGCGACGACTGGAACGACGACTTCGTCTGGGTGCTCGAGATCTCGGGCGCCGTGCCGGCATCGCACCTGGGTGGCTACGAGAACGCCCACGGCTACCGCCAGTCGTACTACTTCTTCCCGCTGGGTGGCTCCACCCTGCAGGGCACCTCGAAGCCCGGCGAGATCGTCTGGTCGCGCGTGTTCGTCAAGGACAACGCCCTCCACGTCGACCTCGGTCGCGGCACCTGCATCGAGATGCCCGAGGAGGAGGTGCAGCGTCGCCTCGACTCGACCAACCCCGAGTGGCCGATCATGAACGCGATCCTGCACGGTGTCTCCCGCGACCAGATGATGGCCCGGCACCCGTCCAACCACCTCAACGTCGCCTACGCCCCCGACGCCGAGACCGCCGATGCGGCTCTGCTGGCCAAGGCCGCGATGTTCGAGGCCATGGGCTATGAGGTCAACATCGCCGGAGACGTGAAGATCGGCTGATCCCAGCTCCCGGGGGTGGACCTGCCTGGACAGGGCTGCCTTCGGTTGATTCCCTCCTGACGGCCCACACGCACCGCGCGTGTGGGCCGTCAGGCTGTTTGCGCTCGCCCGCCAGCGTGGCCGGGCACCCGTCGCCGGGGCCGACGGGCCCCGGTGGGGATCAGTAGACGTCCTCCATGAAGCCCTCGAAGTCGCTCACGGCCTGGGCGGTGAGCTCATCGGCGTACAGGTCGGACAGCACCTCGGGCGAGACCGTGAAGACGCGCACGCCGATGTCGGCCAGCGCCACGAGGTGGTCGGCGGACTTCAGCGAGGCGGCCATGATCAGGGGGCCCGAGCCGTCCTGCTTGATCGACTTCGTCATGTGCCGGATCTCGTCCAGGCCGTTGCGGCCGGCGCGGAACATGCGGTTGAAGTAGGGGGCGATGTACTTCACGCCCAGCGCGGACCCGATCAGGGCCTGCTTGCCGGAGTAGACCGCGGTCATCAGCACCGGGATCTGCTGGTCGACCAGGCGCGAGATCACCTCGGCGCCCAGGATCGTGCAGGGCACCTTGATGGTCGAACCCGGCGCGGCCTCGCGGATCTGCATGGCCGAGCGGTACTGGGCCTCGACATCCTCGCCCCACACCTGGAAGCAGACCTCGCGGGCGCCACCGGCGCGGGCCCAGGTGTAGATGCTCTCGATGTCGGCGATGTGCTGGCCGGCTTCCCGCATGAGCTGCGGGTTGGTCGTCACACCCTGGAACATGCCGGTGCGCAGCCAGGGCACAACGGCCTCCTGGCGTGCGGAGTCGACGAAGAAGTTGATGCGCGAGGCCTTCACGGCCATGGGGACTCCTCGTGGGTGAGGTCGGGCTGAGGTTGGTTGAGGTTGATTGTGCGGTGCAGTGGGGGACGAAGGGAAGGCCCCGGGGTCACCCCCGGGGCCTTCGACTCAGACTCCGAACCGGGAGCGCCGAGACATCTCGCCGAGCGTCTGGTTGGACCCGGGCACGTGACCCTCCAGCGGAAGGATGCGCTCGTGGACGGCGTCCACGATCCAGGAGGCCTGCGGGAAGAACAGGTCCTCCAGCTCGGGGGCCGGCGTGATGTGGTTGCGGGCACCCATCACAACGACCGGGGCATCGAGGGCGTCGAAGGCGATGTTCGACACCTGGTTCGCGATCGTCTGCAGGAAGTTGCCGCGCTCCACGGCGTCCGAGGCCAGCACGAGGCGTCCGGTCTTGCGCACCGACTCCACGAGGGGGTCGATGTTCAGCGGGGCCACGAAGCGCAGGTCGATGACCTCGGCCTCGATGCCGTACTTCTCCGACAGGATCTCGGCCGCCTCCATCGCGCGGTACAGGGTCGCACCGAGCGTCGCGATGGTCAGGTCGGACCCGGTCCGACGGATCGCCGGCTCGCCCTCGGGGGTCTCGTAGTAGCCCTCGGGCACGCCGTCGGCCTCGAACTCCTCGCCCTTGTCGTAGAGCAGCTGCGACTCGAGGAACACGACCGGGTCGGTGCCGCGCAGGGCCAGGTTCAGCATGCCCTTGGCATCGGTCGGCGTGGCCGGGAAGTAGACCTTCAGGCCGGGCATGTGGGCGACCAGGGCGGCCCAGTCCTGCGAGTGCTGGGCGCCGTACTTGTTGCCCACCGACACGCGCAGCACCAGCGGCATCTTCAGGATGCCGGCCGACATGGACTGCCACTTGGCCATCTGGTTGAAGACCTCGTCGCCCGCGCGGCCGAGGAAATCGCAGTACATGAGCTCGCACACCGCGCGGCCACCGGACAGGGCGTAGCCCACGCCGGCGCCGACGATCGCGGCCTCCGAGATCGGCGAGTTGAACAGCCGCTTGTAGGGCAGCAGCTCGGTCAGGCCGCGGTAGACGGCGAAGGCGCCGCCCCAGTCGCGGTTCTCCTCGCCCCAGGCCGCCATGGTCGGGTCGGTGGCGAAACCGTGCGCCATGGCCTCGAACAGGCCGTCGCGGAACTGGTACATCTTCACCTTGGAGACCGGCTTGCCGTCGGCGTCCTTGGCGGTGCGGATCTTCTTGGCGATCGCCTTGACGCGGGCGTTCTCCTCCAGCGGCTCGAGCAGCTCGGGCTCACGCGAGGGGTCGAGGTTCGGCTCGTTGCCGTTGGAGAGCATGACCGACTCGATGAACTGGACGTCCACGCGCGGGCACTTCTCGTCGTCGACGGCCAGGGCGAGCACCTTGACGAGCTTCTCGTCGACCTGGGCGCGCAGGTCGTCGACCTCGGAGCGCTTGAGGACCTTCTTGCTGACCAGCAGGTCGGCGAACGTCTCGATCGAGTCCACCTGCTCCCACAGGGCGACCTCGTCCTTGGTGCGGTAGGAGGACGCGTCCGAGGGCGAGTGGCCCGAGAAGCGGTAGGTGATGGTGTCGAGCAGCACGGGGCCGCGGCCGGAGAGCAGCAGCTCCTTCTTGCGACGGATGGCGTCGGCCACCGCGAGCGGGTTGTAGCCGTCGACGCGCTCGGCGTGCATGGCGTCCGGGTTCACACCGGCACCGACGCGGGCGAGGATGTCGTAGCCCATCGTCTCGCCGTCGGTCTGGCCGCCCATGCCGTAGAAGTTGTTGAAGAAGTTGAACAGGATCGGGGGGTTGCCGCCGTCGGCCTCGGGCCAGAGCTGGCGGAACTGGTCCATGGCGGAGAAGACCATGGCCTCCCACACCGGGCCACAGCCCATGGACGCGTCGCCGATGTTGGCGATCACGATGCCCGGCTGGCCGTTGATGCGCTTGTACAGCGCCGAGCCCTGCGCGATCGGGGCCGAGCCGCCCACGATGGCGTTGTTGGGCATGGAGCCGAACGGCGTGAAGAACGCGTGCATCGAGCCGCCCATGCCACGGTTGAAGCCGTCGCGGCGGGCGAAGATCTCGGCCAGGGTGCCGAACAGGATGAAGTTCTCGGCCAGGTCGACCTCGCCCTCGAAGGGGAGGCTCTCGGCGTGGCGCAGCGTGTCGCCGTCGAGGAAGGTCTTCATGATCTCGGTCAGGCGCTCCGGGGCGAGCTTGCGGGACGCCGACAGGCTCTTGGCGAGGATCTCACCGTGGGAGCGGTGGGAGCCGAAGATGTAGTCGTCGGCGTCCAGCTCGACGGCCTGGCCGACCGCCGAGGCCTCCTGGCCCATCGACAGGTGGGCGGGGCCCTTGTGGTTGTACTCGACGCCGTTCCAGCCGCCGGTGGTCTTGATTGAGTTGAGCATGCCCTCGAACGCCCGGATGACGAGCATGTCCTTGAGCATGTTGGTGAGGCCGTCCGCACCGTAGCGCTTCTTCTCGTTGGCGAAGTTCATCGCGTACGCGTTGACGGGGATGTCGGGGGTCGTGATGACGCTGCTGGCGCGCACGGCCTCCGGGTTGACGACGAGTGACTTGGTCATGGCTTGTTTCTCTCTCTACGAGTTCGGGTCAGCCCCGGACGGCCCAGACGGCCTCGCGGATGCCTTCGGAGACGGTGGGATGGGGGAAGACGACCTGGCGCAGGTCATCGATGGTGAGCTCGGTCTCGAGCGCGGTCGCCGCACCCCAGATCGTCTCGGGCGCATAGGTGCCGAGCATGTGGATGCCGCGGACGGTGCGCGTGGCCGCGTCCGCGACCACCTTCACGGTGCCGGGCGCGCGCAGCCCGTTCTCGGCCACGAAGCGGCCGCTCAGCTGCAGCGGCACCTGGGCGGTCACGACCTCACCGAAGGCGGCGGACGCCTCGCGCTCGGTCAGGCCGACTCCCGCGGCCTCGGGCAGCGAGTAGACCGCCCACGGGACGGTGTTCCAGCGCATCACCTGGCCGTCCTTGCGGGCGGCGACGGTGTCGATGATGTGCGCCGAGGCGATCTCCCCCATGCGGTAGGCGGCGTGGGCGAGCAGCGAGCGTCCGGTGACGTCGCCGACGGCCCACACGTTGGGCAGGTTGGTGCGCATGGTGTCATCGACACGGACGCCGCGGGGCGAGACGTCGAGCCCCGCCTCCTCGGCACCCCAGCCGGACACGAGCGGACGGCGTCCGACCGCCATCAGGACCAGGTCGGCCTCGAGGCGCTGCTCGGAGCCGCCCTTGGTGAACACCACGGTGGAGCCGTCGATGGACTGCACGGTGGACTCCAGATGCACCGTGACGCCCTTGAGCCCCTTGCGGAGCGCGGCCGCGACGTCGGCGTCCATGAAGGGGCAGATCTCGGGCATCATCTCGACGACCGTGACCTCGCTGCCCAGGGCGGCGAACAGGGACGCGAACTCGATGCCGATCACGCCGCCGCCGATCACGGCCAGGCGCTGGGGCACCTCGGTGACCGCCAGCATGCCGGTCGAGTCGACCACGCGGTCGTTGTCGCGGGCGCCCGGGATGGGCGGGATCACCGGCTCCGACCCGGTCGCGATGATGACGTGGTCGGCGGTGTGCTCGGTGCCGTCCACGGCGACGCGGCCGGGCGCGACCAGCGTGGCGTGGCCCTTGACGACCTCGCAGCCGAGGCGCTTGAGCATGGCCCCCACGCCGCCGACGAGGGTGTCGACGGTCTTGGTCTTCCAGGCCTGCATGGCGTCCCAGTCGAAGGACGCCCCCTCGACGGTGACGCCGAACTGCTTGCTGTGCAGCGCGTGGTCGTACAGCTTCGCGCCGTTGAGCAGCGACTTGGTCGGGATGCAGCCGACGTTGAGGCAGGTCCCGCCGAGCGACTCCTTCTCGGCGACCAGCACCTTCACGCCCGCGTGGGCGAGGCGCTCCCCGGCGATGTAGCCGCCGGGGCCGCCTCCCATGACGATGACGTCGTAGTGGCCCATGTCAGCCCATCACCGTCAGGTCGATGTGCTCGATGGCCTGGGCCAGGTCGGCCAGGAACCGGCCGGCGTCGGCGCCGTCGACGACCTGGTGGTCGGCGGTGAGCGAGAAGCTCATCCGCTGCTGGACGCCGACCGTGCCGTCGTCGTTGAGCACCGGGTGCTTGGTGATCGTGTTCACGCCCAGGATGCCGGTCTGCGGCACGTTGATGATCGGCGTGAAGGACTCGATGCCGAAGCTGCCCAGGTTGCTGACCGTGAAGGTCGCCCCCGAGAGGAGCTCGGGGTCGATCTTGCCCGAACGGGCCTGCTCGGCGAGCTCCTTGGTGGTGTCGGACAGCTCGCGGATGCTGAGCCGGTCGGCGTTGCGGATCGTCGGGACCAGCAGCCCGCGCGGCGTGTCGACGGCCAGGCCGAGGTGCACGCTGTCGAACGTGCGCAGGCCGCTGTCGAGCAGGTGCGCGTTGAGGTTGGCGTGGCGACGCAGCACCTGGACGGTGGCGAAGCAGACCATGTCGCCCAGCGTGATGCCGGAGTAGCCCAGGTCGGCCGGGGAGTTCTTGAACTTCTTGCGCAGCGCCAGCAGGCCGGCCGCGTCGGCGGACGCGTCGTAGCTGAGCTGGGCGCTGACGGCCAGCGCGTTGAGCATGCGCTCGGCGATCAGCTTGCGGATGCCCTTGAGCGCCGTGTCGGCGAACTCGCCCGGGAACGCCCCGTCCGCCGAGGACCGGCGGCTCTCCTGCCGAGGACCGGCGGTGTCGGCGTCGAGGACCGGCTCGGCGGCCTCGGTGCGGGTCAGGTCGTCGCGGGTCACGCGGCCACCCAGGCCCGTGCCCTGCTTGCCGGACAGCTCAGCAGCGGACGCACCCGCCGCGCCACGCGTCGGGCGGGGGCCCGCGGCGGCTGCCGCGATGATGTCGCGTTCGATGACGCGGCCCTGCGGGCCGGTGCCGGACGCCACGGCGTCCAGCGGCAGCCCCTCGGCAGCCGCGCGACCGCGGGCCCGCGGCGACACGGCGGTCGGCGCGCCATCGGCGCGGGGGGTCAGGGCGTCCTCGGTGGTCTCGTCGACCTCGCCACCCTCGCCGGTCACGGCGGGGACCGACGCCGCAGACTCGGGCTCCTCCTCCTCGTCGGCGGGCGGAGTCAGGTCGTCCTCGGTGGACTCGTCGACCTCGCCACCCTCGCCGGTGGTCTGGGGGGCGAGCCCGGCCTCGGCCAGCGCGGCCTCGGGGTTCTCGCCCTCATCACCGATGACGGCGATGGGGGTCTTGACGGGGATGTCGTCACCCTCCTCACCGAGCAGCGCGAGGACGGTGCCGGCCACGCCGGTGGGGACATCCATCGTGGACTTGTCCGTCTCGATCTCACACAGGGTGGTGTTGGCATCGACGGTGTCGCCCACCGCCACCAGCCATCCGGACAACAAACACGACTCGACGGTGTTACCCAGGGCGGGCATCACGACGATCTGGGCCATCGTTGGCTCCTTCGAAAGTGTTTCGCTTTGCTTGCGATTCTGGTTCAAGCGCAAGACTACTCGTGCGCGCGACGGAAGTCCATGCGATCGGGCGAAGTTATGAAATCGATTTCTGGCCGCGGGCTCAGACCACGCTCAGGGAGGCACCCGCGTCGGCGAGCTCGCGCACCGAGGCGTCCGGGAGCCCGACATCGGTGACGATGCCGGCCAGGTCGCCCAGGCCCAGGACGCGCACGAAGCCGGCCTGGCCGAACTTCGAGGAGTCGGCCACCAGCCAGGTCTCATCGGCTTGGGCGTGCATGGCGGCGATGACCTCGGCACCCTCGGCGAACTGGGTGGTCAGCCCACGCTGGACGGTGAACCCGTCCGTGCCGACGAAGGCGAGGCGGACGTGGAAGTCGCGGATCGCCCGGAGGGCGACCGGCCCGACCAGCGACTCGGACGGCCGGTGGAACGACCCGCCGGTCATGAGGACGGCCAGCCCGGGATTGGTGCGGGCGTGGGCGAAGACGAGCGTGGAGTTCGTGACGATCTGGACGCCGCGGCGTCCGGTCAGGTGCTTCACGATGCCCGCCGTGGTCGTCCCGGCCTCGATCATGATGCGGTCGCCATCCCGGACGAGCTGGGCGGCGGCCCGGGAGATGCGCTCCTTCTCGGCGGTGTGGACGCGCTGGCGCTCGAGGACGTTCTGCGCCGAGGTCGACCGCGCCCCGCCGTGGGTGCGGGCCAGGAAGCCGCGCCCTTCGAGTTCGCGCAGTTGCCCCCGAACCGTCACCTCGGAGACGCCGAGTTCGCGCGCCAACTGCGCCACCGAGAGCATGCCCTCGCGCGCGAGCACATCGAGGATGTACGCCTCGCGTCCCTTGCGATCCAGGGCCTCCACCGCAGTGCACCTTTCGTTTTGCTTACGATCCTAACGGATCGCGGTGCACTGCGGTAGCGGCTCCACGGCCGATCGTGGGTCAGCCGAGCAGGGCCTTCTCCGCCTCGACCGTCCAGCGGCCGTCGTCCAGCAGGGCGGCGACCTCGGCGAGCAGTGCCGCCACCTCGGGCCACTTCTCCGGCATGTCGACCAGGCGCACCAGGCCGAGGTCGGGGAGCTGCGGGTAGACCATGATCTTGCCGCCGGAGGTGCGGTTCATCACCGACTCGATGGCGTCGTTGAAGCCGGCGATGCCGCAGACGGCGTCCAGGGAGATGGTCGTGTCGATGATGCCCGACTCGATCTTGCGCAGCACGGTGGCCATGTCGGAGACGTCCGACCCGGAGGTGCCGAACACGAACACCCGGTCGGCGATGACGTGCTGCAGGTCGACCTCGGCGTAGGTGCCGGCCGGGATCCCGGCGAAGGCGTTCACCACGCCACCGGCCGCCGCCAGGTCGATCGCCTGGGCGACCAGGGCAGGGACGGGCACCATCACGGTGACGTAGTCGTAGCCGCCCTCCAGCGGCGAGGACCCCGTGTTGACGTAGCGCACCGGCACGCCGCGCTCGGCGGCCACCGGGTCGATCTCCACCGCCAGGTGGGCCAGGCGGTCGTCGTTGAGGTCCGTGGCGTCCACCGAGGCGACGGCGATGCCGTCCGAACCCAGCGTCACGGTCCGCATCGTGTGCATCAGCCCCATGGGACCGGCGGCCCCGACGATCGCGACCTTGTCGTCGGCGCGCAGCTCACCGGTCTCGGGGATCCAGGCGTAGCCCTCGGCGGCGTCCGACCCGGTGGTGCCGCAGTAGCGGATGTAGTCGTAGTGGACGCGGCCCACGTCGACCTTCACCGGACCGTCCATCGTGGCCCCGTCCAGCACCACGTTCAGGATGGCGCGCAGCCCCAGCAGGTCACCCAGCGTGGACAACACGCCGGCGTCGGACCCGAAGTAGATGATGTCGTCGAAGGTCTGGCCCGCCAGGGCACCGACCTCGGCCGGGGAGACCGCCGACACGTCCGACTTCGCGGCATCGGCCAGCACCAGCGCCGAGGTGACCTCGGCACCCTCGTCGGCGACCAGTAGCAGGCGCCCACCCTCGAGCAGCCCACGGCGTTCGTGGGCGGCGTAGGCCGCCTCGACGGTGGCCCACGGCTCGATCAGGCCGACGGCGGCCGCGGAGGGCTCGTCTGAGACCGGCAGCAGGAACTTCTCCCCCGACGGCGACACGACGCAGCGCTCGTCGATGACGACGTACTCCTGCAGGGCGCCCTCGAAGTTGTAGCCGAACGCGCCGTTGGAGCGCGCGGTCTTCAGGTGCTTCCAGTCCGCCTGCACGAGCACGCGGTCGCCGACGGCGAAGTGCGTCACGGCATCACCGACGGCGACGATGCGGCCGACCGGCTCGTGCCCGGGCACCGTCACGGCCGAGCCCGGCTTGTAGGACGGGATCTGCGCCAGCTCCTCGGCGGTCAGCCCCGAGACGATGTCGCTCTTGCGGGGGTGGCTGTCGAAGGCGTGCAGCAGCTTGGTGTCGGAGAAGCAGATGCCACAGGCCTCGACCTGGAGCAGCACCTGGGTGGGGCCCACGGCGTCCACGGGCTTGGCGGGGTTGACCTCGATCTGGTCGACACCGGTGATCTGGATGGCGTGCTGGGTAGCGGGAATGGTCATGTCAAAGCCTTTCAGGAGCCTCAGTTGAGCATGTTCTGGCCGCCGGTGACCGGCACGGCCTGGCCGGTCTCGTAGGCCTGTTCGACGATGTAGGTGATGGCGCGGGCGACGTCGGAGGGCAGGCAACCGCGCCCCATCGGCACCTTGGCCTCGTAGAACCGTCGCACCTCGTCGACGGTGGTGGCGCCGGGCACCTTGCCGGCGGCCAGGTACTGGACGAAGAGCCCGCGGTCGGGGTCGGCCCACAGCGGCCCGTCCAAGAAGTTGCCCGGGCAGACCGCGTTCACCTTGATGCCGTGCTCGACGAGCTCGAGCGCGAAGGACTGGGTCAGCCCGATGCCGCCGAACTTGCTGCCGGCGTAGGCGAAGTTGCGCTTGCTGCCCTCCAGGCCGGACTTGGAGTTGACCTCCACGATGTCGAGCCAGCGCGACGGGTCGGCCTCGTGCTGCGCGGCCATGATCGGGGCCACCGCACGCACCGCGAAGAAGTAGCCGCGGTAGTTCACGTTCGTGACCAGGTCGAAGTCGGCCACCGACTGGGTCATGACGCCCTCGGCCCGCAGGACGCCGGCGTTCGACACGAACAGGTCGACCCCGCCGAACTGGGTGACCACCTCGGCGATGGCGCTCTGGCAGGAGTCGGGGTCGGACACGTCGATGCGCACCGAGGAGGCCCGGCCGTCGAAGTCGGACGCCAGCCGCTCGGCTTCGCGGGCGGCCAGGTCCGCGTTCAGGTCGGCCAGGACGACGGTGGCCCCTTCGCCGAGCAGGAACTCGGTGATGCCCAGGCCGAAGCCCTGGGCGGCGCCGGTCACCATCGCGACCCGGCCCGCGAGGCGTCCGGACGCCGCGGCCGCAGGCGTGATCGTGAACGTGCCCACGCCCGGGACGACGACCGCCCCCGGCTCCCCGTGGGCAGCACGGTGGGCGGCCACGGCGTCCGCGAGGCCGGCGGCGGCCGACTCGGCGTCGGCGGCCTCGTACACGAGCGCACCCTCGGTGTCGCTCGGGCCGGACACGGCCACGACGGCCGGGCCTGCCTCGGTGGACAGCAGGCCGCGCAAGCGCGGGGCGATGGCGTTGACGAGGGCGGTGGTCATGCGTTCTCTCCGATCAGTTGGGCGCCGAGGGCAGCCAGCTCGGCGCGGTCGCCGACGCGGTCACCCGCGGCGTTGACGTAGCCCGGCTCGCCCTGGGCGATGCGGTGTTGGTGGGCGGCCACGATGCAGGTGGCCTCGTAGAAGGCGGCGCGCGCGGCCTCGGGCAGCGGGCCGTCGACACACGCCGGGTCGAGCGGGATCCGATCCAGCGTGTTGTGCTCGGTGCCGGCCATCACGATGATGCCGGCGGCGGTGAGGGCTTCGACGTACTCCGAGACCAGCTCCGCCTTGTTGCGGATCGGGATCAGCTCGGCGGCGTACACCTTGCGCTCCAGGAGGTGCGCGGCGAGCGTGGCCGGCGGCCACTCGAACGGGCTCAGCTCGGCTGCCCCGTCGGCGAGGATCGGGAACGTCGGGATGCCGTCCATCGCCAGCACATAGGCGTAGGCGTCGGCGAAGTCGAGCGGCACCTCGGGGACGAACCCGGGCGTGCCCGCCTTGATCAGCTTCGAGCGGATTTCGCCCTGCGTGGCCACCGCATCGGCCGGGTCGGCCTGGGCGGGGGCACCGTAGACACCGGCCAGGGCGTCGGCCTGCTCACCCTCCGGGAGGCCGGCGATGACCTCCTGGTAGGCGCGGGCGATGTGGCGCTCCTGCAACGACACCCACTCCACCGGGACGTCGCCGCGCTGCGCGACGGCCGCCGCGATGGCGTCCGCGTCGAGGTCGGCGCTGACGCCCTGTGCGTCGAAATGGGCGGTGAGCTGGTCGACCATGGCCGTGGCCCGCGCGTCGTTGCCCTCACGGATGGCGCTCGCGGTGGCGGCTGCGGCGTCCGGCTTGGTCTTGAACGGGTTGATGCCCTTGCCACAGAAGTAGAGGCGGCCCGGGTTGGCCGGGTCGTTGACCCGCACACCGGACGCCTCGAGCTCGGGATCGAGCGTGATGAACTCCAGCCCGAACAGCGGCACGATGCCGGCGGCGCGCGCCTCGGCGTCGAAGCGCTCATAAACCTGCTGGTCGTAGAAGTTCGAGATGCCCAGGGCCGCGACGCCTTGGGTGACGGCCTCGCTGATCACCTCGCTGGGCGTGGCATAGGCCGAGAAGTTGGGCGGCACGTGCACGTGGGTGTTGACGACGGGCAGGGTCATGTTCTTCCTTGTCGCAGGCGGTCGGTGGATGGTCAGAGGAGTTCGACGTGGTCGCGGTAGGGGGCGAGGTCGTCATGGTCGGGGTCGAGGTCGGTGACGAGGATGTCGACGTCGGTCAGCGGCAGCGCCAGCGCTGCGGAGGTGGTGCCGAGCTTCGAGGCGTCCGCCGCCACCACCAGCGACGAGCTGGCCGCGCGCAGGGCGCGCTTGATGTCGGCGTTCTCGATGGTCGACTCCAACACTCCCCGCTGCGGGTCGAGCCCCGTCACGGAGACGAAGGTGCGGGTGAAGTAGAGGTCCTTGATCGTCCGGGAGGCCAGGGGTCCGACGAACGAGCCGGTCGCCTCCTCCCAGTCCCCACCGCAGAGCAGGGCGCGCCCCACGCGTCCGCGCAGGGCCTGGAACGTCTCCAACCCGGTGGCCAGCGCGGTCACCTCGGGGGCGTCCAACGATTCGGCCAGCCGGTGGATCGTCGAGGACGAGTCGAGCGCCACGAAGCCGTGGTCGGGCACGAGCGTGCGGAGTTTGGCGGCGATGCGTTGCTTGGCGGTGTTGTTGCGGGCGGCACGGCGATCGAACTGTTCGGGCTCGACGGAGACCGCGCCCCCTCGGACCCGGCGCAGCAAACCCTGACGTTCGAGCTCGACCAGATCGCGCCGGACCGTCATCTCGCTGACGCCCAGCTCTCCTGCCGTCCAGGCCAGGTCGAGGCGTCCGGTGCCGGCCATCAGCTCACGGATCCGCGTGCGGCGCACCTCTGCGCCCAGTGACCCGACCGACATCGCACCCCCTCAGGGCTGTGAACTCTTGTTCCTTTCACAAAAGTTATCACAGGCCACGGATGGGGACAAGGGGTGGGACGCCCCGAATCAGGCCAGTCGCTCCTCCGCGGCATCCCACGCGGCGGGGTCGATGCCGAGGGCGCCCGGGGTGAACGTCCGGACCTCCGAGGACGCCCGCGCCACCTCCCGCAGCTCGGCCAGCCCGCCGGACAGCGCACCCATCGCGCGCGCCTGCACGAGCAGGTTGCCCATCGCGGTGCCCTCGGTCGGGCCCGCCACCACGGGGACGCCGGTCGCATCGGCGGTCAACTGGCACAGCAACGCATTGGACGAACCGCCCCCGACGACGTGCACCACGGACACCGATCGCTCCGCCACCCGGCACGCCTCCCGGATCGCGCGGCGATAGCTCAGCGCGAGCGAATCGAGGATGCACCGGATGACCGACCCCTTGTCATCGCCCAGTTCCTGACCCCGCTCCGCGGCCAGCGCACGTACCCGGGCGACCATGTCGCCGGGGGGCAGCAGGCGCTCGTCCTCCATGTCGATCACGGCCGCCAGCGGCTCGGCCGAGGAGGCCATCTCGACGATCTCGTCCCAGCTGAGTTCACTTCCCGACTCGGCCGCCCACTCCCGACGGCACTCGATCAGCACCCACAGCCCCATGACGTTCTTCAGGAAGCGCGTGGTGCCGTCGACGCCCAGCTCGTTGGTGAAGTTCGCCTCCTCGCTGACCGGCGCCAGGACCGGCGCGGGCAACTCCAACCCCACCAACGACCAGGTGCCCGAGGAGATGAAGGCGAAGTCGTCCACCTGGGCGGGAACGGTCACCACTGCGGACGCCGTGTCGTGCGCCCCGACCGCCACGACGGAGACCGGCTCGGACAGCAGCCCTTCCTTGGTCGTGCCGACCACGGTGCCGGGCTCGACGAGCTCGGGCAGCACGCGCGGAAGCGGCAGGCCGAGCCGGTCACGCAGGGCAGCGGTGGTGGACGCCGACCACGTGCGCGCTGCCGTGTCGAGCAGGCCGGTGGTCGACGCGATGGTGACCTCGGCGTAGCGGCGTCCGGTCAGCCAGTAGCCCAACAGGTCGGGCGTGAGCAGGATCGTCTCGACGTCGTCCCAGCGCTCATCCTCGGCCTGGGCGGCGAGCTGGAAGATGGTGTTGAACGGCTGCACCTGCAGCCCCGCGGTGGCGTAGAGGTCGGACGCCGGGATCAACCCGAAGACCTTGTCGATCGCCCCCTCGGTGCGCGCGTCGCGGTAGGTGAAGGGCAGCTCGAGCAGCTCACCGTCGGCTCCGATGCGCCCGTAGTCGACCCCCCAGGTGTCCACGGCGACGGACTCGAGGCGTCCACCCGCGGCCTCCTGGGCGGCCCGGAAGCCAGCCACGATCTCGTCGAACAGGCGCGGGGTGTCCCAGTGCAGGGAGTCGGTGATCTCGTCGGTCGGGCCGTTGCTCCAGCGAGCCACCTCGCGGAGCGTGAGACGTCCGTCGGCCAGCTCCCCCAGCATCACGCGTCCACTGGACGCCCCCAGGTCGGCGGCGGCAAAGAATCGGGAATCGGGCATCCGGATCACCTCGTTGTCGAACGGCGCTGAAATCGATTTCAGGGCCACTCTAGGGACGGCTCCGCCGCGGCGTCAAAGGGCGGGCCCCACAACACGGCGCCCTCCCGGCGTCAGGAGATGGCGGCCAAGTCGGGCCGGGAGGCGATCGCATTCTTCATGCGCCGTCGCGACCCTTCCAAGTGCCCGTCCAGCACCTCGGCAAAACGCACGGCGTCACCCACCTCTGCCAACTCGAGCAACCGAACGTGGTCATGCGCCGAGGGGTGCAGGTCAGAGTCCTGCGCGTTCGTCACGTCCAACAAGGTGGCGAACGTCGGCTGATACTGCCGCCACAGCGCCAAGAGCCGAGCATTGCCGCTGAGGACGTAGAACTCGGTGTGGAACGCGAGATCCGCCTTCGCGTAGGCGTGCCCTTCTCCCCTGTCGGCCGTCTCCTGCATCACCGCGACGTAGTGCCGCGCCATCGCCCAGTCACCCTCGGTGGCCCGCTGGAGCGCCAACCCACAGGCCAGGTGCTCGGCGGCAGACCTGATCTGGTAGAGCTCGTCGATGTCGGCCACGGTGAAGCCGCGCACCCAGTAGCCGCGACGCCTCGACTCGAGCAGACCTTCGCCGGTCAGGATGCGCAGGGCGTCTCGTACCGGACCACGGCTGACGTCGTGCTCGGTCGCGAGCGCATCCTCAACGAGGTGCGTGCCGGGGGCGAGCTCGCCACCGACGATCCGGCCGCGCAGCAACTCCGCCAACTGCTCACCGAGCGCCACGGGACGCAAGCCAGCCTTCATGGTCGTGCTCCTTCGATGGCGCGTTGTCATCTGAACTTTATCGCCCAACCCTTGCGGCCCAGCTTGGCCCTCGGATAGTGTCTTCGTCAACGGTGAACCGTTAACGAAGAAGTGAGGTTCGCATGCTGGCACCAGAAATCCTTTCGGCACTCACGACGCCTTTCGCGGACGACGGAGAAGTCGACCTCCCCGCCCTCGAGGCGAATCTGTCCCGCCTCGAGCCGATGGTGGATGGCGTGTTCATGGCCGGCACCACCGGGGAGTTCCTTGCCCTGACCCCCGGTGAACACGCTGAGCTGGTCGAACGCACGATCTCTGCGTTCGGCCCCGACCGCGTCGTTGTCCACGTCGGCTCCGCGAGTACGCGGCAGTCACTGGAGCTCACCCGCGAGGCTGTCCGGCTCGGCGCCCGCCGGTTCGCAGCCCTGACTCCCTTCTACCTGCCCGCCTCGCCCGAGGCGACGGCCCGGCACTGGGGAGCCATCAAGGAAGCCTGCGGGGGCGAGTTGTACGGGTACATCTACCCGGATGTCGCCGTCACGGACCTGCTCCCGGACGCCCTGCCCACTGCCCTCGCCTCCGGCATTGACGGCATCAAGATCTCGGCGACGGCCTCGTCCCGCGTCGAGGCCTACCTTGCCGCAGCACCGCCAGGCTTCAAGCTCTGGTCGGGCAACGACGCCGACGTGCCACACGTCATGGCCGTCGGGGGCACGGGCACCGTGTCGGGGTGCTCGGGCGTCCACCCCCAGCCCTGGGTCGACCTGCGTGAGGCGCTGCGGGCCGGCGACGATGACGCCGCGGCAGCAGCACAGGCCCGCATCGAGCAGATCGTTCCCCTCATCGGCCCCAGCATCGCCAACCTCAAGCACGGGTTGGACGCGCAAGGGCTCACCGGCGGGGCCTGCCGCATGCCGATTGATCCCCCCACCGATGATCTGCGCCGACGCATCAGCGCAGCCCTGACCACTCCCAGCGCCTGATCCAACCGAAGACCAACCGAAAGCAAAGGAGCTTCCCATGCAACGCAGGACACTTCTCCTCGGTGTAGCAGCCGCAGCACTCGGCGCCAGCGCCTGCACGACTCGGGGCACAGCCCCCACGGCCGCTCCCGGGGGCACCGCCGCTCCCACGGCGGGGGCGGCGACCAGTGCAGCCGCGGCGTCCGGCTACCCGACCAAGGACATCACGCTCATCGTCCAGGCGGCCGCCGGCGGTGGCTCCGACCTTTCTTCGCGCGCCCTGGCCTCGGCCATGGAACCGATCATCGGCAAGAGCATCATCGTCGAGAACCGACCCGGCGCCGCCGGCTCGACCGCAATGCTCCATGTCAAGAGCCAACCAGCTGACGGCTACACGATCGGGTTCGGCCCGGTCGAGATCGCCATGCTGGGCAGTCTCAACTACGACATCAAGCCAGCGGACTTCGACCTGTTGGGCCAGATCATGCTCGGCCCCGGCGTCCTCTCGGTGCCCCCGAACAGCCCCTACAACTCACTGCAGGAGTTCGTCGACGCCGCCAAGGAGCGAGAGATGACCGTCTCCAACTCCGGCCCGGGCTCGATCTGGGAGGTGCTCGGCTCCGCGATCGCGGCCGAGACCGACGCCAAGATCCGTCCGGTGCCCTTCGACGGTGGCGCCCCCGCGGTGGCTGCCGTCATGGGCGGGCAGGTGGACGCCGCAGGCTCTGGTGTCAACGAGGTCAAGCAGAACCTCGCGGACGGCAAGCTGAAGGTCTTGGCCTTGTTCCACTCCGAACGCCACCCCGAACTGCCGGACGTCCCGACTGCCAAGGAGCAGGGCCTCGACATCGAGATCGGCGGCTGGGGTGGCATCTATGCCCCGAAGGGCCTGCCGGCGGACGTCAAGGCGACGCTCGAGGACGCCATCAAGCAGGCAGTGGAGTCAGATTCCTACCGGGACATCATCACGAAGTCGGGCAACCTGGTGGTGTACAAGAACTCGGCCGACTTCGAGGCCTTCGCGCAGTCCGAGTTCGACCGGTTCGCCGAACTGCTGAACCCGTGACATGACCGACGCCGAGTTCTCCTCGGGCGCGACGAGTGCCGCCGCGCCCGAGGACGCACCTCTCGATCTCACCGCTCCCCCCGCCCCGACGCTCGAGAAGACCGCCGCTGCCGTGGTGCTGCTGTTCGGGGTAGTCATGTTGGCCGCCGGACGAGCGATCACCCTGCGCAACGAGACCGGAGGAATCGACCCGCGGTGGTGGCCCTCCGCCATCGCGGTCGGCATCATCGCCTGCGGGGCGTGGATGGCGTTCAACGCCCTCACCCGCCGCAGGGGCGAGCGTGACGTGGACCGCGTCGGGTCCCATGGCTGGGTCCACGTCATGGCCACGGTGGCCATGACCGCGGTGGTCCTCGTCCTGTGGCAGGTCGGCGTCAGCTTCTTGGTGCTCGCGCCCGCCTACCTGATCGTCCTCAACTGGGTCTACGGCCTGCGCAACTGGAAGTCGCTCCTGCTGTTCCCCGCCATCATCACGGCGATCCTCTATCTGGTCTTCCAGCTACTGCTGAAGGTGCCCCTGTGAACGCCTACGCCGATGCCCTCGCCTCCCTCCTCGAGCCGACGGCCCTGCTCTGTTTCGTGATCGGCCTCGGGTTGGGCCTGCTGGTCGGCGTGTTCCCCGGCATCACCATCTCCATGGCGGTGGCCCTGGCCACGTCGTTTACGCTCACGCTCGAGCCCGCCCAGGGCCTCGCCATGCTGCTGGCCATCTACGTCTCGGCCCAGTACGGCGACCGGATCCCCTCGATCCTCGTCAACACGCCTGGAACGCCGGCAGCCGTCGCGACCACATTGGACGGCTACCCCCTGGCCAAGCAGGGCAAGGCCGGCGTCGCACTCTCGGTCTCGGCGATCGCGACCACAGTCGGGATCCTCGCCTCGATGCTCGTCCTGGTCTTCCTAGCGGGTCCCATTGCGGCCTTCGCACTGCAGTTCGGGCCGTTCGAGATGTTCTCGTTGGTGGTGTTCGGCCTGACGGTGATCATCTCCATCGCCTCCCGCTCGATCGCGAAGGGAATCTTCGCGGGGTTGCTCGGGCTGGCTCTTGCGTCCATCGGCACCGATCCGATCACCGGCGATGCCCGGTTCGCGTTCGGCAACAACGAGCTGATGGGCGGACTCAACTTCATCGCCCTGATCATCGGCCTGTTCGGCATCACCGAGGTGCTGGACCAAGTCTTCACCCGCCACGCGCACAAGGTGCGTCCGATCTCCTCGTTGGGGCGTTGGTGGCCCACCAAGAGGGAACTCGCGGGAGTCAGCAAGCCGATGGCTCAGTCGAGCGTGATCGGCGCCATCGTCGGGGTTGTCCCCGCCGCGGGCGGGGACATCGCCGGCTTGGTCGGTTGGAACCGGGCCAAGGCGATCTCGAAGGAGCCCGAGAAGTTTGGCAAGGGGTCGCTGGAGGGCCTGGTCGGGGCCGACACGGCATCCAGTTCGACCTTGGGGGGCGCACTCACCACGACGTTGTCACTCGGGATCCCCGGTGACTCCGTGATGGCCATCATGCTCGGCTCCATGATCATCTGGGGCATCCAGCCCGGACCCAGCCTGTTCGAACGTCGCCCAGACATCGTGGCGACGATCGTCTTGATCATGGTGTTCGCCACCTTGGTCTCGACCATCATCAGCCTGCTCCGCGTGAAAACGATGACCCGCCTTCTCGACCTGAACCCTCAGTGGATCTGGGGCATCATCTTGGTGTTCTGCATCGTGGGCACCTACGCGACGACGAACAACGTGTGGACCGCCGTGCAGATGCTCGTGTTCGGGGTCATCGGGCTCGTACTGCGCAGGCTCGGGATGCCTGCTGGCCCGGTCGTGCTCGGCTTCCTGCTCGGCCCCCTGGCCGAGGCCAACCTCCGCCGGGCGATGCTCATCGGTTCCCCCGTCGAGTTGCTCACCCGCCCGATCTCGCTGGTGCTGCTGCTGGTCGCGGCTGGCTCGTTGCTCTGGCCCGTATGGAAGGGCTACCGCGACAGCCGTGCCACGAAGGCCGCTGACGGGGGCGTGAACTGAGGATGCCGGCCGTCAGGCGAGCGCCGGTGGCGATGCACCCTGGGGGAGCACCGCAGTCTCACGCCAGCTCGCTGCTCGTCATCGACCACGTCGCGTTGGTGGCCTGGTTCGGGGGAGCGCGTGAAGGGGCCAACGACACGCGCATCGTCGTGGCCCGAGGGGACCTCAACGGCATCTTCGACGCGCCCGTCATCGTCGCACCGGCACCTGTACCCCACTGGAACCCGGTCCTCGCCGAAGGGCCGGATGGTCGGGTCTGGCTGTTCTTCCGTCGCGGACCACGCATCGACACGTGGACGACCTGGGTCTGCCATTCCAGCGATGGTGGGGAGAGTTGGTCCGATCCCGTCGAACTGGTCCCCGGTGACACGACAGGCGGCCGCGGGCCGGTGCGCCAGGCACCAGTCTGGTTCGGCGACACGTGGATCGCCCCGGGCTCGGTCGAGGTGTGGTCCGAGCCGACGATCTGGGACAGCTTCCTCGACCTGTCTTGTGACGGTCGGTCGTGGAGGCGCATCCCCCTTCCCCTCGACCACGACGGCATCCGAGGTGCGGGCAGCATCCAGCCAGCTCTGGTGATCGGCTCCCGCGGCCAACTGGTCGCCTTCACCCGAAGCACCGGCGGCTGGACCCTGCGTAGCGAGACCGATGACCCCGAACGGTGGCCGGCCCTGCAGCCGTGTGCCTTACCGAACAACAACAGCGGGTTGGCCGCGGTCACGCTGCCCGACGGGCGCCTTGCCTGCGTCCACAACACGTCGAACGAGGACTGGGGGTCGCGCGGCACGCTGGTCGTGTCCGTCTCCAGCGACGACGGTGTCTCCTGGGCACCAGGCGTCACCCTGGAGGACGCCGGGACGGGCGCCGGTGGCAGACCGTCCACGGCGGCGGCGTCCGGGGTCGTGACGTCGGGCGAGGGAGAGTTCTCCTACCCGTGCGCGCTTGTGGTCGGCGATGAGCTGTGGGTGACCTACACGTGGCAACGCCGGGGGATCGCCCTGGCGCGCGTTCCCCTCGCCCACGTGGGCGCGGAGTGACAGGCTGGTGGCGAGTGAGCGGAGAGGACGCAACATGACCGAGCTGTTCCTGGGCGTGGACGTGGGCACATCCAGCACAAAGGGGGTGCTGGTCGACGGAGTCGGGCGAGTGCTTGCGCAGACCACCCGCGAACACAAGGTGGACAACCCCGCCCCGGGCCGGTTCGAGATGGACGGTGCGATCTGGTGGGACGAGTTCGTCTCGATCGCGCGCGAGCTCGTGGGCACCGTGGGCGCGGACGCCACCGTCGCCGCCGTCGGCGTCTCGGGCATGGGTCCGTGCGTGCAGCTCACCGACGCGAACAACAAGCCGACCACCCCGAGCGCGCTCTACGGCGTCGACATGCGCGCCACCGCCGAGATCGAGGAGTTGAACGACGAGCTCGGCGCGGAGGCGATCTTCGAACGCACCGACAGCTACCTGACCACGCAGGCGGCCGGCCCGAAGCTCCGCTGGTTCGCCCGGCATGCCCCTGACGCCTATGCGCGGGCGTCGCGGTTCCACATGCCGGCCTCGCTGCTCGTGGCCCACCTCACCGGCGAGTACGTGCTCGATCGGCAGTCGGCCTCGCAGTGCACGCCGTTGTATGACGCCGCCACCCAGGAGTGGCACACCGCGTGGGCAGAGGCTGTGGCGCCCGGCATCGACCTCCCCCGCCTGGCCTGGGCCGGCGACGAAGCCGGCCGGATCACGGCCGCAGCGGCGTCCGCGACGGGCCTGCCCGAGGGCATCCCGGTCGCCGTGGGCACCGTCGACGCCTGGGCGGAAGGGCTGTCGGTCGGCGCCACCAAGCCGGGCGACCTGATGCTCATGTACGGCACCACCATGTTCCTCGTCGGCAACACGACCGGACGCGTGCGGCACCCCAACATGTGGGGCACCACCGGGCTGGAACCGGGTCAGTACAACCTCGCCGGCGGCATGGCCACCTCGGGTGCGATCACCACCTGGCTGCGCGACCTCACCGGCGCCGACTACGCCACCCTGTCGGCCGAAGCGGCCCCTTCCACCCCGGGCGCGAACGGACTGCTGATGCTGCCCTACTTCGCCGGCGAGCGGACGCCCATCCAGGACCCCGACGCCCGCGGCACCATCATCGGGCTGACGCTGGCGCACACGCGTGGCGACCTCTACCGGGCCGCGCTCGAGGCGACGGCGTTCGGCGTCCGGCACAACGTGGAGGCGTACGCCGACGCGGGCGTCCCGATCGAGCGGGTCGTGGCGGTCGGCGGCGGCACCACCGGCAGCCTGTGGCCGCAGATCGTCACCGACGTGATCGGACGCCCCCAGGTGTTGCGCGAGAAGTCGGTCGGGGCGTCATTCGGGGACGCCTTCCTCGCAGCCCGCCTGCTCGATGACTCCCTCGACATCGACACGTGGAACCCCGCGGCGCAGACCCTCGAGCCCCAGCCCGGCCCCTACGACGAGCTCTATCAGCACTACCGAGCCCTGCACGAGGCCACCCGCGCCACCCAGCACGCCCTGGCCGCTCGCCAGCGCGGCTGAGCCGGGGCGCTGATCCGGAGCGTCATGGCTCTTGCCGCCCGTCCTGCACGCTGAGCGACGCAAGCGCCAGGGCGCGCAGCACGACCATCAGCCGGTCATGGGCGACCATGCCGACGACGGCCCGGATCACCATGAGGTCCGCCGACGGCTCCTCGTCGAGCCCACCCTCCCCTGTCGGCGCCACCGACGCCCGCATGCGCTCGAGATCGACGCGCGCCAACTGCTCCATCGCGCGCGCGAACCGCAGGATGGTCTCCGCGCCCGTCGGGGCTCCCCAGGCACCCATCTGGTGCAGCAGGTCGTCCAGGGCTTGGCGGGGCTGGGAGGGGATGTCCGGCCAGCCGAGTTCGCCCAGCACCTCAGCTACCACGGGATGCTCGGCGGACGTCGGGCCGGCAACGTGCGCTCTCGAACGGCCCAGCACCAGCGCCTGGGCCTCGGCGAGGGCGTCCACCAGCGTCAGCGACGGGTCGTCGAGGATCTCCGTGATCGCCCGGATCCGCGGGATCGGGGCGTCCAACACCTCGCGCAACGCCTGGATCAAGTGGAGCCGCGCCACGTGCTCAGGGCCGTACTCCTGCCGCGTCGCCGTGATGCGACGTCCGGGCGCGAGCAGCCCCTCGCGGCGGTAGTACTTGATGGACGCCACACTGGTGCCGCTGGCGTCCGCCAACGCCTGCAACTGCATCCACCCCACCTCCCTTCGCCACGCGGCTGGATAGCGCGCACGCCGCCCACTATCCCGATGGCGTCCTATGGATAGTAAAACTATCCTAGAGTCATGGAGACCTTCACTCCCCTCATCGCCGGCCACGCCATCGCCGCCTTGTTCGTGCTGGTCCTCGGGCCGTTCCAGATCCTGCGGCCCCGTCGCGACCTGGCCCATCGCATCCTCGGCGCCTCCTGGGTGGTCGCGATGCTCGGGGTCTGCGTCTCGTCGTTCTGGATCCACGACGGCAGCTTCTCCTGGCTGCACGGCCTCGCCCTGTGGACCATCCTCTGCCTCGTCTTCGCCCTCGCCGGCATCCGGCGCGGCAACGTGCCTATCCATCGTGGTTTCATGGTCGGCTCCTACCTCGGCACGCTCGCCGCCTTCGCGTTCGCCGCGCTGATTCCCCAGCGGCTGATCCCGCGCCTGGTGACCAGCGAGCCCGTGGTGGCGATCGGGACCCTGTTCGCAGTCGCGCTCACCGTGCTGGTCTGGTTCGTCGCGGTCACCCGCACCACGTCCCGCCTGCAGCGCGACGACGCGGCCGCAGCGGTCGGCTCGTAGGCGCACCCCAGCCCCGGCGACGCCGCGTACCCTCGGACCATGGCAGGAATCGTCGTCGTCGGCTCCATCAACCTCGACCTCATCCTGCCGTGTGCACGCATCCCGCGGCCGGGCGAGACTCTGCACGCCCACGCGCGCGAGCTGGCACCGGGCGGCAAGGGCGCCAACCAGGCCGTGGCTGCGGCCCGACTCGGTGGCGACGTGGCGATGGTCGGCGCGGTCGGCGACGACACCTTCGCCGAGCCCGCACTCGCCCTGCTCAGTGACGCGGGCGTCGACCTCACTCACGTGCGCCGCGTCCAGGGCGCGACCGGCCTCGCGGTCGTCTACGTGGACGACGCGGGCGAGAACTCCATCCTGATCGAGGGTGGCGCCAACCGCAGCGTCGATGCGGACGCCGTACGCGCGGCTGCCGCCGTGGTCGAGGCGGCCGACGTGGTGGTCCTGCAAGGAGAGATCCCGCGCAGCGGCATCGAGGCCGCCGCCGAGCTCACCCGAGGACGACTGCTGGTCAACCTCGCCCCCGTCATCGACGTCAGCCCGGACGTGTTGCGCCGCGCCGATCCGCTCGTGGTCAACGAGCACGAGGGCAGCCTGGCGCTGCGGATGCTCGGCCAGCAGGCTGACGGCGACGACGCGGTGGTGGCGGCCCTGCTCGAGGCGGGTGTCCCGGCGGTGGTGATGACCCGGGGTGCGAAGGGGGCACTGGTGGGCCGCCCCGACCAGACGACAGAGGTGGGCTCACCGCGGGTCGAGGTCGTCGACACCACCGGCGCCGGGGACGCCTTCGTCGGCGCCCTCGCCACCCGTCTGGTCGCGGGCGATGACCTCGTCGACGCCGCCACGTTCGCCGCGCGCGTCGGGGCGTTCGCGTGCACGGGTCGCGGGGCCCAGCCGTCCTACCCCAGGTCGGGTGACACGTTGCCGTCCTGACCCAGGACGTCAGCGTCGAGCCGGTGCTCCATGAGGACGACCTGGTAGGGGTTCCACGTCGACAACGTGTAGCGCAGCACCAGCGCGGCGCCCTCGCGACGCACATCGAACAGGTAGGGGGCGTAGGCGGCGCCGGTGGCGTCGCGCTGGCCGGAGAAGACACGGTCCCCGACGGGGTCGCCCGCCGGCAGCGCCTTGATGAAGCGCTCGTAGGGGTCGTCGAAGCGCAGGCCGCGCGCCACCCAATCGAGCAGTCGTCGACGCGGTGACCACGGCCCCCACGGCGTCGGCGCGGTGCGCAGGGTGATCGCCAGCCCGATCGGGTCCTGGGGTCCTGAGGTGCCCAGCCACCAGAAGCAGCCCGCCTCGGGAACCCAGCGCACCGAGATCTCCCCGAACGCCCCCGGGTGGAGCAGTGGCCGGGCATCCGCCTCGCGTTGCACCCAGCGGGGTTGGTCGGCCGAATCCACGCCCGCCCAGTAGCGCACCGCGAAGGTCTCCGGGTCGAGGACCGCCAGCCTGAGGTCGCCGGCCCGGTACGACCCTGACCCCCACACGGCTACCACCTCACGTTCGCCCGACAAACCGAGCATCGCCGCCGGCAGCCGCTGGACCGACACGTTGATGAAGGACCGCTCCGAGAACGTGCGCGCCCCGGCGAACGTGATCGGACGGCGCGACCGCGGATCCACGCGCAGGGGGCCGCGGTGGACCGCCAGCACCGAGCGCCCCATCACCTGGCCGCGGCGGAAGTGGTTGGAGGAGAAGAAGCCATAGAGATCCTCGCCGACCGAGAAGGCATCCAGGGGGACGTCGTACTCACGCATCGTCACCCCGCAACCCAGCACGCGCAGAGGCGCGCCATGGAAGGTGACGCGCGGCAGCCCCGCCGCCCCGGCCATCGGGGGGTCGATCGATGCGATGGCATCGCGCGTGCCGAGCCAGGGGCG
>JAUNSA010000143.1 GCA_030539405.1 Propionibacteriaceae bacterium | reverse complement strand
CCGGCGATGATCACCTCCAGCCCGCGGGTGTGGGCCTCGCGCCCGTAGCGGACCATGTCCTCGGGCATGCGGTGCGCGCTGACCACGTCGGCCTCGTAGGGCACGCCGAACTCGGCGCACGCCTGCGCGGCGGCCTCCATGGTGGGCCAGTCCGAGTCCGACCCCATCACGATCCCGACGCGGGGATGCTCAGCCATGCGTTCTTCCTTCCAGGTGGTCGGACGCCGCCCGCGCGGCCTCCTGCATGGTCGCGACGTCGGTGCCGCACACGGTGACGTGCCCGACCTTGCGCCCGGGCTTGACCGACTTGCCGTAGAGGTGGACGCGGGCGTCCGGGTTGGCCAGGACGGTGGGCAGCGAGCCGACCAGGTCGGGGTTGTCCCCGCCCAGCACATTGCTCATCACGACGACCGGGGCGGTCAGCGCGGTGGACCCCAGCGGCAGGTCGGCGACAGCGCGCAGGTGGTTCTCGAACTGGCTGGTGATAGCGCCCTCGATGGTCCAGTGGCCGGTGTTGTGCGGGCGCATGGCGAGTTCGTTGACGACGACCTCGCCGCCGGGCCGCTCCATCAACTCGACGGCCAGGACGCCCACCACGCCGAGCTCGTCGGCGATCCGGGTGGCGAACGACGCGATGTCGGCGGCGCGTTCGGCGTCCAGGCCCGGCGCCGGCGTGGTGGTCTCGTGGCAGATCCCCTCGCGCTGGACGCTCTCGCTGACCGGGTAGACCACCGACTCCCCGCCCGGGCGCCGCACCACCAGCACGCTCAGCTCGCGGGTGAACGGGATGAACTCCTCGGCGACGATCACGACCTCGGGTGCCTCAGCCACACCACCGGACGCCGCGGCGTCGGCCACCCGTTCGGTTGGGCCGAGCGCCTGGCCCAGGGCGGCGAACGGCTCGGCGGCCTGCTCCCGCCCGTCGACCTTCCACACGCCCTTGCCGTCGTAGCCGCCGCGTGAGGTCTTGGCGATCAGCGGCCAGCCGATCTCCTCACCGAAGGCGATGAACTCCTCGGGCGTGCGGGTGACCCGCCACGCCGGGGCGGGGATGCCCAGGTCGGTCAGCCGCTCGCGCATGGCCGCCTTGTCCTGGGCGTACAGCAGCGCGTCGGGTCCGGGACGGACGGCCACGCCGGCGTCCGCAAGCGCGCGCAACAGATCCGTGGGGACGTGTTCGTGGTCGAACGTGAGGGCGTCCACGCCCCGGGCGAACGCGGTCAGCGTGGCCGGGTCGGTGTAGTCGCCCACCTCGGCGTCCGGCACCACCTGGGCCGCCGATGTTCCCGCGGCCTCGGCCAACAGCCGGACGCCCAACCCCAGCGGGGTGGCCGCCTCGTTCATCATGCGGGCCAACTGGCCGCCGCCCACGATGCCGATCGTCAGGTCCGTCACGGACGCCAAGGTTATCTGGCTTCGCGTTCTCGGGCCGGTCGGTGCCAAGATGAGTCCATGACCGCTCACATCGTCGCGATGGGTGGCGGCGGGTTCGCAACGTCGCAGCTCGGATCCCCCACCAACCTTGACCGTTACCTCGTCGAACTGACCGGGAAGTCGGCCCCCTTGGTGTGCTTCGTGCCGACCGCAGCCGCCGACGACCCGCAGTACATCAACAAGTTCCTGGTGGCCTACGGCACGCTGGGTATCCGTCCGATGGTCCTCACGTTGTGGCAGGACGCCGCGAACGCCGTCAAGCGCATCCAGGACGCCGACCTGATCCTGGCCGGCAACGGGGCCACCGTGAACATGCTGGCGCTGTGGAAGGCGCACGGCGTCGACAAGGCCATCAAGCAGCGCTACGAGGCCGGCGACGTCGTCCTGGCGGGCACCGCCGCCGGCGCCAACGCCTGGTTCCAGGGCTGCGTGACGGACTCCTTCGGTGACTTCCGCGCCTTCTCCGGCGGCCTCGGCCTGGCCCAGGGCAGCTTCTGCAGCCACTTCGGCAGCGAGGACGGCCGGGTCGGCGTCTACACCGACGCCATCGCGGCGGGCGACCTGCCGGGCGGCTTCGCGGCCGACGACGGCGCGGGCGTCCACTTCGAGGACGGCAAGCTGGTGCGCTGCATCGCCGAGTCCGCGGGCCAGCGGGTCTTCTCGATCCAGCCCTCGGACGCGCCGACCTCGTCCGGCGTCCTGACCGAGCAGCAGCCGACCGAACTGCTGTGAGTCGGCGGGCGGCGCTGGCCCTGGCCGGTGTCCTGGTGAGCCTGGCTGCCTGCACCGCACCGGGTGCGGGCGACCCCAGCGCTGCCCCCACTCCCAGCACGCCGGCGACGGCGTCCGCGACCGCCGAGGCGACGCCCACGCCGTCCGCCTCGCCCACCCCACAGGCCCCCGCGGCCTTCGACCTGGCCGCGCTCGCCCAGGGCGACTACACCTCCGCCCAGGGCACGTGGGCCTCCCCCGGCGGCGGCCAGTTGGTGATCACGCCCACCACCATCGAGTGGACCGAGAAGGGCAAGCGCTGGGCCAGCCTGGACGGCCTGGCGGTCGACGACGTCGGCGCGGGCGAACCCCTGAGGGCGTCGGACCGTCAGGAACAGACCACGATGCTGCAGTGGGGTTACTCGGTCGGAGGCTTCTCCCACGGGTCGCTGCTGGCCTTCTACCCCGTCGGGACGCCGTCGACCGATGTGCTGCGCCTCAGCATCCCCTCCGATGCGAGCATCCAACGGATCATCGCGCTGCCGGGCAACGGCGTCGGGCGCCTCCTGCCCACCGACGGCACCCCCTACGTGATGGTGCGATCGGACGCCGCGGCTTCGGCGGAGTCGGCCGCCCCGAGCTCCGAGGCTGAGCCGACCGCCGAGGCCGACCCCGACGCCTGCCGGGCCCCGGCCGAGGGCGCCTACCCGTGCGCCGGGGGTCAGCTGCCCGCGCACGCGACGCCGGCGTCGGCGATCATCTCGGGCTACGGCCTGCAGACCGCCATCCTGCGGTCCCCCACCCAGAACATCGGCTGTGCCATCACGAAGGAGCCCGACGGGGCCACCAACCTGGAGTGCGACGTCAGCTCGTGGTCCGACAACGCCCCGGTGGCACCGACCGACCACGACCCGGAGATCGGCTACCCGAGCATCCGGTTCGGCGATGGCAGCGCCCCGCCGTCCTACGGCGGCACCAAGGGCGACCCGCCGTGCCACGCCCCGGGAGCCTGCCCCGGCGAGGACGGCCGCATCGTCCAGCCCCAGATCGTGCAGTACGGCGAGGTGGTCCACTTCGGCGGGTTCGCCTGCGCGTCGGAGTCCACCGGCATGACGTGCTGGAACCTGGCCTCGGGGCACGGCGCGTACTTCAGCCGCGCGAACTTCAAGACCTTCTGACCTGCCTCAGGAGAAAATCCACACCCGCTGCACGACGAAGTTGACCGTCGTGGCGATTCCCTGGGCGATCACGAACCCGACGATCTGGGCGACCGTCTGGCCCCAGGCCGCGTCCAGCGGCGGGAAGACCAGCGCGAAGGTGCCCACCTGCAGGGCGAAGGTGAGCACGTACAACACCACCACCGCGGCCAGCTTGCGGCGGCTGCCGTCGGACTGGAACGTCCACCGGCTGTTGATCGCATACGCCGTCAGCGTGCCGAACACCCACGAGATCGCCTTGGCCAGCGTGTGCCCCAACCCCAGGGCCATGCCGAGCACGAGCAGCCCGTAGTCGACGACGGCCGACAGCCCGCCGGTAGCCACGAACCGGAACAGTTGCGTGCCCAGCGACAGCCGTTGGTTCTCCGGCTCGGCGAGCTCGGGGTCGGGCGGGATCGTCACGCCCGCCATCGTCCCACAGCCGCGGACAGCCCCGGGGCGCCACTAGGGTGGCTGCATGCGACTGCTCGTCCTCCTGCACGGCCTCGGCCAGAGCCCCCAGGCGTGGCAGGACCAGGTCACCGCCATGCCCGCCGGTTTCGAGGCGGTGGCGCCGTGGCTGAAGGGCACCCGCCCCGGGCGGGCGGAGCAGTTCTCGGTGACCGGGGCGTCCGATGACGTGCTCGCGCTGCTCAACCAACACGGCGCAGAACAGATGTCGTTGGTGGGCGTCTCACTGGGGGCCGTCGTCGCCCTGGACGCCGCCATCCGCGCCCCCGAGACCGTCTCCCACCTCGTGCTGGCCGCCGGTCAGGTCAACCCGCCGAAGTCGGTGATGCGGATGCAACGCCTGGTGTTCTCGCTGGTGCCCGCCAAGCGGCTGGCGGCCATGGGCGTGGAGAAGCAGCGCTTCCTGCAGGCCCTCGACGAGGCGGCGCGGGTCGACTTCCGCTCCCGGCTCGGTGAGGTGACCGCCAAGACCCTCGTGCTCGTCGGCGCCAACGACAAGGCCAACCTGACCGCCGCCCGCGATCTGGCCGCGGGCATCCCGGGCGCGCGCCTGGAGTTCGTCCCCGACGCCGGCGCCCAGCCCAACGTCGAGAACCCGGAGGCGTTCAACGCCCTGGTCTGGCCGTTCCTGGCCGGCGCCGCCGCCGAGGGCTGATTCTCCCTCTTCTCCCTCAGGCCGTCGGTCAGGCCGGGCGCAGGTGCTCGACGTCGCCGGCGACGAAGGTGCGCTCACCGGACGCCGTGGCCACGACGATGCCGCCGCTGGCGTCCACGCCCACGGCCGTGCCGGCGACCGGATCGCCGCCGGCCACCCGGACGGTGACCTCGCGGCCGATGGTGTCGCAGCGGCGGCGGTAGGCCTCGGCGACGTCCTCGCCCTCGTCCCAGGCGACGAACCACGTCTCGAGTGAACGCAACACCGCGGCGAGGATCGCCGTCGCCTCCACGTCCGAGCCCTCCAGCCGCGTCGACGTCGCGGTCGGCACCGGCAGTTGGTCGGCGCGCAGGTTCACGTTCAGCCCGAACCCGAGGATGGCGCGCGGGGCGTCCGCATCACCCACCGACTCGCACAGGATCCCGCACAGCTTGCGGTCGCGCACCAGCACGTCGTTGGGCCACTTCAGGCGGGCGTCCAGGCCGGTCGAGGCGCGGACGCCGTCGGTCACGGCCATGCCGACCAGCAGCGGCAGCCACCCCCACTCGGCCAGCGGACGCGTGGGCGCGACCAGCACCGAGCAGGCGATCGAGGTGTTCGGCGGGGCCTCCCACGAGCGGGCCAGCCGGCCGCGTCCAGAGCTCTGGTGCCCCGACGCGAGCACGACCCCGGGCGGCGCGCCCTCACGGGCCCGGACGCCGAGGTCGGCGTTGGTGGAACCCGTCGATTCCACGACCTCCACCTGCTGCCACAGACCTCCGGACACGGCCAGGGAAAGGGCGCCGGCATCGAGGAATACGCTCACGCCCACCACCCTAGCGAGCGGACGGTCAGGTGAGCTTGGGTGCACAGGGGAGGTAGGCATTATGGTCAGCCCATGGAGATCGACATCCACACGACGAAGGGGAAGATCGCCGATCTCGGGGAACGCATTCTCGCCGCTGAGAACGCCGCCTCCCCGGCTGCCGTTGAAAAGCAGCACGCCAAGGGCAAGCTCACGGCCCGCGAGCGCATCGCCGCGCTCCTGGACGAGGGCACCTTCGCGGAGTTCGACGAATTCGCCCGCCACCGCTCTACGGCGTTCGGCATGCAGGCCAAGCGTCCCTACACCGACGGTGTCATCACCGGCGTCGGTGCCATCCACGGCCGTCCCGTCTGCGTGTTCAGCCAGGACGTTGCGCTGTTCGGCGGCGCCCTGGGCCAGGTCTACGGCGAGAAGATCGTCAAGATCATCGACTTCGCCATCAAGACCGGCTGCCCGCTGATCGGCATCAACGAAGGCGGTGGCGCACGCATCCAGGAGGGTGTGGTCAGCCTCGGCCTGTACGGGGAGATCTTCCGGCGCAACACGCTGGCCTCCGGCGTGATCCCGCAGATCTCGCTGATCATGGGCGCGGCGGCCGGCGGCCACGTGTACTCCCCGGCGTTGACCGACTTCACGATCATGGTCGACCAGACCAGCCAGATGTTCATCACCGGCCCGGCGGTCATCAAGACCGTGACCGGTGAGGATGTCACGCTCGAGGAGCTCGGCGGTGGCCGCACGCACAACAGCAAGTCGGGCAACGCCCACTACCTGGCGGCCGACGACAACGACGCGATCGAGTACGTCCGCGAGCTGCTGAGCTACCTGCCGCAGAACAACCTGGAGGATCCGCCGGTCTACGACGAGGCCGAGGTCGATCTCACGATCACCGACCACGACCGCGAGCTGGACACGCTGATCCCCGATTCGCCCAACCAGCCCTACGACATCCGCACGGTCATCAAGAACGTGCTGGACGACGACGAGTTCCTGGAGGTCCAGGAGCTGTTCGCCGGCAACATCGTCGTCGGCTACGGCCGCATCGAGGGTCGGGTCGTAGGCATCGTCGCCAACCAGCCGATGGTGTTCGCCGGCTGCCTGGACATCGACGCCTCCGAGAAGGCCGCCCGCTTCGTCCGCACCTG
>JAUNSA010000018.1:14056-27736 GCA_030539405.1 Propionibacteriaceae bacterium | reverse complement strand
AGGCGGCGCCGCCACACGAACTCCACCGGCGCGGGCTCGCCGGCCACCTCGCCCGACCGCACCGCGATCGGCTCGTCGTAGCGTCGCATGACCACCCCCGAGAAAGACTCCCCATTCGAACTCTTGTTCGAAGGGATGCCCACTCTACGCGCCGCCCCCGACACATCGTCAAGGCCGTCCGTCAGGGCCCCGTCCGTCACCACCGGCACCGCGGTCGCGGCGTCCCGGATGTCCCGGCCGGCCTCCGACAGCAGCCCCTCAACCACCGACGGCCTCAGCGTGGCCACGACCTCACCCTCCTCGGCCGGCAGCAGGACGCCCTCGCCCACCCGGACGACCAGCTCCCCGCGGGGCGAGAACACCAGGTCGGTCAGCACCCGGCCCGCGATCTCCGGTGCCGTGGCCAGTTCGGTCACGACACCCCGGCCGTCGGCGAGCAGGGCATCGACCACGGCGTCCACGGCCCGCAGGCGCGCGGTGGGGGCGATGAGGCCCTCCGCGGTCAACGCCTGGCCGGCCATCCGCTCGCCGTAGAACACGGCGCTGGTGAACTCCTCCGACGCGGCGGAGGATTCAAGGATGCTGAGCCGGACGCCGACCCAGGCGGGGGCGTCCAGCACGGTCTCCCACGTGCCCCGCAGCTCGGGCGGCTCCTCCGGCGACGGCGGGTGCGCGGACCGGAAGGCGGCCTCGCGTTCGGCCACCCGCTGCGCCAGGAGGGTGTTGAGGGCTTCGGTCCCGGGGATGTGGGGCCAGGCCAGCAGGATCGGCAGCGCCGGATCCTCACTCGCCAGTGTGCGCACCGTCCACGCGGGTCGCTGCGGCGTCGAGCTCGGGGTGGCGCCCGGGCTGGGCACGGCCGTCGCGGTGGGCTGTGCGGGGGCGGGAGCGCTCGACGGCAGGGCACACGAGGCGAGGAGGAGCGTCCCCACCCCGACGCCGAGCGCGGCACGCACCCGATGGCTCACCGGGCAGCGCCTACTGCTGGCGGAACGATTCATCCATCACGTCGACCCGCGGCGGGCGCAGGATCGAGCGGGCCACATTGCGGAAGTCGTGGGTGTCGAGGATGTGGGCGGCCTCCTCGTCGGTGAGGTTGTAGGCGTGTGCCAGCATCCGGACGTGCTCGGTGTAGAACGCGTGGAGCTTGTCCACGCCCTTGAGGAACTCGAGCGCACCGCTCACGGGAGCCTCCTACCGTCGCGCCACCCCGGGGGTCGAGGCGTCGGGTCCACCCTAGTCGGTACTACCCTTGGCGCCCATGGAGATGCTTCCCGCCGCTTTCGCCTCCGGGTGGGCCAGCGGCATCAACGCGTGGGGCACCGTGCTGGTGCTGGGCGTGCTGGGCCGCTTCGCCGGGATCGAGTCGATCCCCGAGGGCTTCCAGCGCACCGATGTGCTCATCGTCGTGGCCGTCCTGTGCCTCCTCGAGCTGGTCGCCGACAAGATCCCCTACGTCGACAGCGCCTGGGACACGGTCTCCACCGTCATCCGCCCCATCGCCGGCGCGGCGATCGGCGCCATCTACGCCGGCGCCACCGGTGACCTGGTCACGATCACGCTGGCCTCGGTCGGCGGCATCACGGCCCTGGTCAGCCATCTCACCAAGGCGGGCCTGCGGCTGGCGGTCAACACCTCCCCCGAGCCGTTCACGAACGTCGCCGCCTCGGCCGCCGGGGACGTCGCGGTCACCGGCGTCGCGACCCTCGTCGCCCTGGCCCCGGTCGCGGCCGCCGTCGTGGTCGCCGTCCTGCTCGTGCTCGGCCTGGTCGCCCTGTGGGCCATCGCGAACCGGATCCGGCGGGGATGGGCCGCCCTGCGCCGCTGGCGCACCCGCAACGACCCCACGGCCACCGGGGCCTGATGGGGCGGGTCACCGTCACGGGGCGCACCCTCGCCGGGGTCGCCGCGGCCGTCCGCCTGGCCCGCGTGGGGCACGAGGTCACGCTGGTGGAGTCGCCGGGCGAGGGTGCCGCACTGCGGGCCCAGCTCGGCGCCACGCTGGGCTTCCCCGCCCCCTGGCGCGACCTGTTCAAGAAGTCCGGACGCCCCACCGCGGGGGCGCTGGGCCTCCACGGCCTCGACCTGGTCCCCGACCCCGAGGGACCCCCCACCGACCGGGCCGCCGTCTGGTACGCCGACGTCGAGGCCCACGGCGAGCCGGTCGCCACGGCCTGGCGCGACCTGGTCGACGCCGCCGACGATGCCTGGCAGTCCGTCCGCCCCCTCGGCGTCGAGGCCGAGCTGACCCCCGACGCCGTGGCCCGCGCGGCCCTGTCCCCGCGCCGCAGCCTCGCCGACGTGGCGGCCACCCTCCCCCACCCGGACCTGGCCCACCGCGTCCGCCGCCTCGCCGACGACCACCGGGTGGCGCCCGACAGCGCCCCGGCCTGGCTGGTCTCCCGGCTGTCGGTCGAACGCACCTTCGGCCGGTGGCGGCTCGTGGACGCCGCGGGCACCCCGCAGCCGGCGTCCGCGCTGGTCGACGTGCTCGATGACCGGCTCGCCGAACGCGGCGTCCGGGTCGTGGCGACGGATCCCGGCGACGCGCAGGCCCACGTCCAGACCCGTGACCCGGGCGTCCGATGGCGGCGACCGCCGCGGTGGGGGCGGCGCGGCACCTTCACCGCGCAGTTGCTGGCCCGTCCGTCCCTGCGCGACCCCGCCGGCCCGGGCCGGTTCCACGCGTCGGCGTCCAGCCCGGCCGGACCCGAGCCGTGGGCCCAGCTCCTGTCGGGGGCGCTGGCGGCGTATGCGGTCCACGAGCACCTCACCGGGGAGGACATTCGGCCGACGAACAAGTCCTTGGCACGCTGAGGGACGCTGTAGAGTAGGTCACTGGTCGAAAACAGACAGGGACTCTCCATCTTGAACGACTCGGACGTACTCGCCCACGAACTGGCCCACGTGGATGCCGTCTACGCGCGCCTGGAAGAAGCCACCGAATCGGCCCGCAGCGCGGCGCGCAGCGGCCAACAGATCTTCCAGTCCGACCGCCAGACCTGGATGCGCGAGGAGGACGGCACCGCCCTCTTCGAGCGGGACGCCTTCACCTTCCAGGCATCCAAGCGGCTGGCGGTGCTGGACGCCGAACACGAGGGCCTGGTCTTCGGGCGCCTCGACCTGGAGGAGCCCGAGGAGCGCGAGGTGCGCTACATCGGCCGCATCGGCGTCCGGGATGAGGACTACGAGCCGCTCGTCATCGACTGGCGCGCCCGCGCCGCCGAGCCGTTCTACCGCGCCACCCCGCAGCAGCCGATGGACGTCGTGCGTCGCCGCGTGCTGCGCTGCCGCAATGACAAGGTGATCGGCATCGAGGACGACCTGCTGGACGCCGAGGCCAACACCGATGACCTGCCGATCGTCGGCGAGGGCGCCCTGATGGCGTCCCTGTCGCGGGCGCGCGGCACGCGGATGAAGGACATCGTCGCGACGATCCAGGCCGAGCAGGACCTGGCGATCCGCGCCGAGCACGCCGGCGTCACCATCATCAGCGGCGGCCCGGGCACCGGCAAGACCGTCGTGGCGCTGCACCGGGCGGCCTACCTGCTCTACTCGAACCGTCGGCGCTTCGAGCGCGGCGGCATCCTCGTGGTCGGCCCCGGCCCGGTGTTCATGAACTACATCGAACGGGTGCTCCCCTCCCTGGGCGAGGATTCGGTGACGCTGCGCGCGATCGGCCAGGTCGCCGGCGACGTGCTCGGCGGCCTGTCGGCCGACCAGGTCGACGACGCCGACACCGCCGCGATCAAGGGCAGCCTGCGCATGGTCACCGTGTTGAAGAACCTGGTGAACCTGCCCCTGGGCGACGTGGACGCCGACGGGCTGAGCCTCATCGTGACCGTCAAGGGCAACGTGCTGAAGCTGAACGACGCGCAGTTGGGCCGCATCCGGTCCGGGGTGCTGGCGCACCAGCGGGTCAACCTCGGGCGCGAGTCCGCCGAGAAGGCGCTCGTCAACGCCCTGGTGGCCCAGGTGCCCGAGGACGTCGACGTCGACCCCGAGGCCATCCCCGACCTGATCACCGACTCGGCGGCCTACCGCGACTTCGTCGAGGCGTGGTGGCCCCCGCTGGCCGCGGTCGACGTTCTGCGACGCCTCGCCGACCCGCGCGTCACCGCCGCGGTGGCCGACGGGGTGCTGGACGCCGACGAGCAGGCCGCGTTGGCCTCCTCGTACGCCGATGGCCACGTGTGGACGGTCGCGGACATGGCCCTGCTCGACGAGTTGGTGTCCGTCCTGGGGCCCGAACCCACCACAGACACCGGCCCCAGCCTGTTCATCGAGGGCGGCGAGAGCGTCGATGAGTTCGTCACGATGGCGGACCGGTTGTCCCGCACCGTGGAGCACGACCTCACCGACGACCGCCACGAGACCTACGCCCACGTGCTGGTCGACGAGAGCCAGGACATCACGCCCATGCAGTGGCGGATGTTGCGCCGCCGGGGTTCGCAGGCGTCCTGGACGATCGTCGGCGACATCGCCCAGTCGTCCTGGCCCGATCTCGACGAGGTCGGACGCGCCGTCCGCGACCTGATCGGCTCGGCCCCGCACCGCGAGTTCCGCCTGTCGGTGAACTACCGCTCCCCGGCCGAGGTGTTCACCCTGGCGTCCCAGGTCGTCCAGGAGGCCTACCCGCGCGCCGACCTGCCGCGGGCCGTGCGCTCGACGGGGATCGAGCCCGAGCTGCTGGAGACCTCCTCGTCGGCCCTGGTCAGCGACCTCGTCCGCATCATCGATCGCCTGACGGACGCCGTGGGTGGCACCGTCGGCATCATCGCCCCGCCCTCGCGCCTGGACGCCCTGCGCGCCCTGCTGCCGCAACGCCTGGCCACCCGGATGAACCCGGCCAACCTCGACCGGGTGCTGTTCGTCTCGCCGCTGGAGGCCAAGGGCCTGGAGTACGACGCCGTCGTGGTGGTCTCCCCCGACGACGTGGTCGCCGAGTCGCCCGGCGGCGTCCGCGTGTTGTACGTCGCGCTGACCCGCCCCACCCAGCGTCTGGTCACCCTCGACATCGACGGCCCCGGAGCCTGGCGTCCCTGAGGTGTGACACCGGCTGCCTAGTGTCTGGAGTATGTCCGCCGTGAGGTCCCCGAACCCCTGACATCGCTCCTGGCCCGGCAGGAGGGCGTCGCCTCCCGCCCCCAGGTGCTGGCCCACGTCACCGCCAAGGTCCTGCGCCGGCTGGCGCGCGACGAATGGCTGGTGCCGGTGACGACCGGCGTCCTCGCTCGCCCCACCGTGCCGGACGCCACGGCCCGGGCGTGGGCGGGCCACCTGATCGCCGGGCCCGCCTCTGCGTTGGGCGGGGCCATGGTGCTGCACCGGGCGGGCCTCGTCCCGGTCCCGACCACCGTCGAGGTGTGGACGCCCGCGAAATCCCCCGCGCTACGGCCACGCCGGGGCTGGGTCTTCCGCCGCGACGGGAGCGACCGGCTGTCCCGTGTGGTGGGGACGCTGCCGGGCATCCGCCTGGAGCAGGCGCTGATCGACGTGGGGCAGGGTCAGGATCTTGAAACCTGGGTCGCCCTGGTGCTGGACGCGGTGTCCCGCGGCACCACCTCGGTCGCGGGCGTCCGCGCCGCGCTCGCCGGACGGAGCCGTGGGCGGGAACGCTCCGAACGCCTCGACGTGTTGGGGGACCTGCTCGGCCTGGAGAGCGGCCTGGAGTTCCGGTACGCCCGCGACGTCGAGCGCGCGCACGGGCTGCCCGTCGGCGAGCGGCAGGCATCGGTGTCGGCGGGCACACGCTCGGACGTCCGGTTGGCGGCGTGGCACACCCTCATCGAACTCGACGGACGCCTGGGTCACGACGGCTCCGGGGTGTTCCGGGACGCCTGGCGCGACAACGCCCACGCGATCGGGAGCGACGTCACCCTGCGCTACGGCAGCGTCGCCGTGCGTTCGCGCCCCTGCAGCGTGGCGTTCCAGATCGCCGCGCGGCTGCGGAACCAGGGGTGGACGGGGAGCCTGCGCCGGTGTCGCCGGTGCCCTCCGCCGGATGAGCTCGCCCTGCTGGCGTCCGCGACGGGCTGGCGCCTGAGTGAGTGAGCACTCACTGCGTCATCCTTGCCCTCAGACGGGCCACAATGGCGCAGTGAGTTGGCGCTCACTATCGAGCGGCTCGGGCCGGACTGCCTCAGAACGCCTCAGGACGCCTCGGCCAACCCCTCGGCGCGCAACCGCCCCAAGATCTCGGCGGTGGCGGTCGAGCGGTTCAGCGTGAAGAACTGCAACCCGGGGGCACCGGCGTCCAGGACGTCGCGGCACAACTGGGTGACCAGGTCGACGCCGACCTCGCGGAACCCGGCCCTGTCCTCGGAGACCGCCAGCAACGGCTCCACGAATGCGGCGGGCAACGCGGCGCCCGAGAGCGCCCCGAACCGCTCGATCTGCGACGGGACCGTGATGGGCATGATGCCGGCGACCACGGGCATGGTGCCGCCCAGCGCCCGGAACCGCCCCACCATCGACACATAGACCTGCGGGTCGAAGAACATCTGCGACACAGCGAACTCGGCGCCGGCGGCCTGCTTCTCGAGCAGGATCTGCGCGTCGAGCTCGGACGAGCCCTCCGGGTGCGGGTTCGCGAAGGCGGCCACGCCGACGGTGAAGTCGCCATAGCCCTTGATGAAGCGCACCAGCTCGGTGGCGTTGATGAAGCCGTCGGGGTGGGCCTCGAACACTCCCCCGCCGGGCGGGTCACCGCGCAGCGCCAGGATGTTCGTCACCCCGAGCCGCGCGTAGGCGTCCAGCGCACGCCGGATCTCGCCGAGCGATTGCCCGGCCACGGTGAGGTGTCCGATCAGCGGGGTGTCGGCCGTGCCGCGGATCGCCCCCACCGCCGAGAAGGTCTTGTAGCGGCTCGCACCGGTGGCGCCGTAGGTCACCGAGAGCCAGTCGGGCCGCAGCCCGCCGAGGGCATCCACGGTGCCGATGAGCTGCTGGACGCCTGCATCGTCCGAGGGCGGGAAGAACTCCACGCTGAACGTCGGCCCGTCGGCGCGGGTCAGGCGTTCGACGATTCCAGCAGGCATGCGGGCAACCCTAGTTCAGCCGCCTCCCAGCGCCGCGGGTAGGCTCGCAGCGTGGTCAGCCTCGATGCCGTCAACCCCGTCTCCCCCGCCTTCCGGGCGGCCGTGTCCGAGGCGATCACGGCGTTCCTCGACGGCCAGGCCACCACCCTGGAGGCCATCCACCCCGCCACCGCCCCCCTCCTGCAGCGCGCCCGCGTCTTCACCGACGGCGGCAAGCGCCTGCGTCCATCGTTCTGCGCGTGGGCGTACGCGGCGGTCGCCGACACCAGTGACCTGCCGGACGCCGTGGTGCGGGCCGCGGCCTCGCTGGACGTGCTGCACGTGTCGGCGCTGATGCACGACGACGTGATGGACGCCTCCGACTACCGCCGCGGCGTCCCGGCGGCCCACCGCCAGTTCGAGGGCGACCACCGCTCCGAGGCGTGGCGCGGGGACCCCGAGCAGTTCGGGCGCGCCGGCGCGATCCTGCTGGGCGACCTGCTGCTGGTGTGGTCCGAGGAGATGTACCGGCGCTCGGGGCTGGACGCGGACCAGCTCGAGCGCGGGCGTCCGCACCTGGAGGCCGTGCGCACCGAGGTGACCGCCGGCCAGTACCTCGACGTGCTCGCCCAGGCCCGCGACCCCTACGCGCTGAGCCGCACGCCCGAGGGGCGGGAGCACCTGAGCGAGCTCACCCGCACCGTGGTGACGTGGAAGTCGGCCTCCTACACAATCCGCCGCCCGCTGCTGCTGGGTGCGGCGCTGGCCGGGGCGTCCGACGCCCAACTGGACGCCCTCACCGCGTTCGCCCAGCCGCTGGGCCGGGCGTTCCAGTACCGCGACGACGTGCTGGGCATCTACGGCGACGAGGCGCTCACCGGCAAGGATTCCGGTGAGGACCTGCGCGTCGGCAAGCTCACCCTGCTGGCCGCCGAGGCGTTCGGGCGGGCCTCCGAGGCGGACGCCACCGAGTTGGCCGGCCTGTTCGGTGACCCCGAGTTGGACGCCGCGGGCATCACCCGGGCTCGCGCCATCATCGACGGTTCGGGCGCCAAGCAGGCCGTCGAGGACGAGATCGACCGCGAGTTCGGCCACGCGATGGCGGCCCTCGAGGCAGCCGACCTCAGCGACGACGGGCGTGCGGGCCTGGCCGCGCTGGCCCACCTCGCGGTGCGCCGGGACTTCTGAGCCCTACAGGTGCCGCCCGCCCGAAGGCGGGACCGGCGGCTTGCCGAAGGTCAGCTTCGGTGACGTCCCGAAGGCCGACGAGGTGACGTCCTCCATGCGCTCGTCGGCGTTCCAGGCCTCGCGCAGGATGTCCTTGAGGGCCATGGCCGCCGCCTCGGGGTTGGACGCCCGGGTGATGGCCCCGCCGACCGCCGCGCGCATCGCGCCCCCGCGGATGACGGCCGGGAGCGACTCGATCGTGATGCCGCCCACCGCGAACCACGGCTTGGACTTGGGGTCGTGGGCCGGCGCCACCTCGGCGGCGTGCCGGATCAACGGCAGGCCGGGGCCGACCATCAGGAAGTCGACGTCCGGGTGCGCCAGGGCCGCCTCGGTCTCCTCGGTGCTGTTGCAGCGGCGTCCGATCATCGTCCACTCGCCCACCAGGCGGCGGGTCCGGGCGGGGTCGGCCTCGTCGTCGGCGAGCACGAACAGGTCCGGCGACAGCGCTGCGGCCCGCACGGGGCGTCCGAAGTAGGCGGTCAGCCCCTGGGTGGCGCGGGCGGCCTCGGTGATGGCGTCCAACCCGACGGCGGCGGTGTCGTCGGTGATGACGTCGGCGAGGTCCTCGTCCAGCATCACGGCGTCCGCGCCGCCGGCGTAGCTGGCGCGGGCCAGCGCACCGGCTGCATCGGGCTCGTCGGGCAGGATGTGGATCAGGCGGGCGAGCTTGAGCCGGGTGGCAATCCCCATCAGTGCGGTCACACCCCAAGCCTGCCACAAGCTCGGCGGGTCGGCGGCTGGCGAGTTGTTCTGGCTGCCTACACTCGTCTCGGGCCTGGCATGCCTCACTTCCCCGATCCATGCCGGAGATCGTGTTGACGACTGAACGCAGTAGTGGCCTGGTGGGTCACGTTCTGGACGACCGGTACGAGGTCGTCGAGAAGCTTGCGCGCGGGGGCATGGCCACCGTGTACGTCGCCAACGACCTGCGCCTGTCCCGCGTGGTCGCGGTCAAGGTGATGAACGAGGGGCTCGGCGATTCCGACGACTTCGCGGCCCGGTTCGACTCCGAGGCCCGCGCGGCGGCCCACCTCTCCCACGCCAATGTGGTCAGCGTCTTCGACCAGGGCACGGACGCCGGGCGTCCCTACATCGTCATGGAGTACGTGCCGGGGTTCACCCTGCGGCAGTTGATCACGCGCGAGGCCCCGATGGACCCGCGCCGCGCCATCGAGCTGCTCGAGCCCGTCGCCTCGGCCCTGGCGGCCGCCCACGCGGCGGGGCTGATCCATCGCGACATCAAGCCCGAGAACGTCCTGATCTCCGACCGCGGCCAGGTGAAGGTCGCCGACTTCGGGCTGGCCCGCGCGGTCACGGCCCAGTCGAGTGCGGCCACGACCGGGCTGGTCATCGGGACCGTCAGCTACATCGCCCCCGAGCTCGTCACCAAGGGCCGCGCGGACGCCCGCTCGGACGTCTACTCGCTCGGCATCGTGCTGTACGAGATGCTCACCGGCCGCAAGCCGCACGCCGGCGAGACGCCGATCCAGGTCGCCTACAGCCACGTGCACAACCAGGTGTCCGCGCCGTCGCTGGAGGTCTCGGCGACCTGGCGCGACGGCCGGGGCGGCATCCCGGCCTATGTGGACGCCCTGGTCACGACGGCGGCGCACCGCGAGCGCGACCAGCGCCCCCGGGACGCCGGCGTCCTGGTCGGCCACCTGCGCGCGGCCAAGGACGCCCTCGCCCGCGGGGTCGTGGACGACCCCGAGCTGGTGGCCCGCATGCACCGCACCGAGCCCGACGAGGTCGACGGCTCCACGACCCAGGTGCCGACCGTGCCGCCCCGGCTGGGCGCCGAGCGACGCTTCACCCCGGTCACGCCCGTCTCGCCGACGTTCGACATGTCCGCCGACGGCGCCCCCTACTACAGCACCGGCCCGGTGCCCTACTCGCCGCAGTCCCCGCACACGCGGGCCCTGCCGGAGCTGGGTGATGGCACGGTCCCGCCCCGGTCCCCCGTACCGCCACCGTCGTCCAGCCCGCCCCCGCGCTGGCGGCGGATCGTCGCGGTCCTGGCGGTGCTCGCCGTGCTCGGCGGCGCGGGCTGGGGTGGCTGGTACCTGCTCGAGGGCCGCTGGATGGTCACCCCCACCCTGGCCTCCCTGCCCCAGGGCGAGGCCGAAACCCTCGCCGCAACCCAGGCCGTCACCCTCGACGTCCAGCAGGAGTTCAGCGAGGACGTGCCGGCCGGCACCGTCATCCGGACCGACCCCGCCGGCGGGGAGCGCATGCTGCGTGACGGCATCCTCACCGCCTGGGTGTCCAGGGGGCCGGAGCGCTTCCCGGTGCCGGACATTTACGGCAAGAGCCGCGCAGAGGCCGAGGAACTCATCGCCGCAGCCTCCCTGCAGGTCGGTGAGGTCCGGCTGGAGCACCATGACTCGATCGCCGAGGGGACGGTGCTGTCCCAGTCGGTGGAGGCCCACTCCCCGGCTCGGCGCGACACCCCGGTCGACTTCGTCGTCTCCCAGGGGCCGGCGCCGGTCCAGGTGGTCGACTACACCGGCCGTCCCTTCGAGGAGATGAAGGGGTGGGCCGAGGGCAACGCGCTCACGTTGAAGACCGATGAGGAGCACGACGACACGGTGCCCAAGGGGTCGGTGCTGCGCCAGGAGCCGACCAGCGGCGAGGTCCGCCGCGGCGGGTCGCTGACGGTCACGATCTCCGAAGGCCCCGTACTGGTCACCGTCCCCAGCGGCCTGCGCGGCCTAGGTGCCGACAACGCCGCCGAGAAGGTGCGCGCGGCCGGGCTGGAGCCCGAGTTCCGACGCCTGGTCAACGGCGGGTTCGGCATGGTGCTGAGCGTGGAGCCCGGCGAGGGCTCCCAGGTGCCCCGGGGCTCCAAGGTCATCCTGAACCTCGTCTGACCCCGGGGCTGCCGATCAGGCGCGCAGGTGCGCGATGAGGCGTCCGATGAATGCCTCGCACTGCGCGAGCTGCTCGACCTCGATGAACTCATCGGGCTTGTGCGCCTGCGCGATGTCGCCCGGCCCGACCACCACCGTGGAGATGCCGGCGTTGGCGTAGATGCCGGCCTCGGTGCCGTAAGTCACCTTGTCGTCCTGGGCGAGCAGCCCCAGCGCCTCGCCCAGGGCCACGGCCTCGCCGTCGACGGGGGTGTCCAGACCCGGGGTCTGCGCGCGCACGTCGACCTCGACGCGCGCCGCGGCGTCCTCGGCCTGCATCGCCTGCTCGACCTCAGTGCAGAAGGCGATGAGGGCATCGATCTCGGCCTGGTCGTCGGCGGCCGTGCCGATGGAGCGGAACTCGAGGGTCACCGAGCACTCCGCCGGGATGATGTTCACCCCGTTCCCGCCGGCGATCTGGTTGACCGACCCGGTCGTGTAGGTGATCGGGTAGGCCTCGTCGAACGGGCCCTCGGTGCGCCACGCGTCCGCGCGCTCGCGCCAGTACCGCACCACGGACGCCGCGTGCTCGATCGCGTTGACGCCCTGGGCGGTCAGCGAGCTGTGCGCGGCCAGGCCGTGGAAGCGGATGGTGACCAGGTTGATGGACTTGTGCCCCCGGATCATGCGCATGGAGGTCGGCTCGCCCACGAAGCACACCCGCGGGGCCAACCCGACCGAGCGCAGCCCGTCCACGAGCGGCTGGGCGCCGATGCAGCCCACCTCCTCGTCATACGACAGCGCCACGTGCACCGGCTCGCGCAGCGGCGCGGCGACCAGCTCGCCCAGCGCGGCCACGACGACGGCGTCGAAGCCCTTCATGTCGGCCGTGCCCCGCCCGTACAGCCGGCCGTCCCGCTCGGTGAGGGTGAAGGGGTCGGACGCCCACGCCTGCCCGTCCACGGGCACGACGTCGCTGTGTCCGCTCAGCATGACCCCGCCGTCGGTGGCCCCGTCCGCCGCGGGGACGGTGATGACCAGGTTCGCCTTGGTGCCCTCGTCGTTGGGGAAGACGTGCGGGCTCAGCCCGAGCGAGCGCGCGTGCTCGGCCACCAGGTCGATCAACGGCAGGTTGGAGTCGCGGCTGGTGGTGTCGAGCGCGATGAGACGCTCGAGCCACTCGAGCACCGCGGGAGAAGGAGACGTCATGGCGTCCTTCCTACCACGGGGTGTTGCCGGTCAGGCCCCGGGCGTCCACGGCGTCGCGTCGCGCAGGTCGTGGACCGTCGTGGGGGTCATCTCGTTGTAGCGGCCGTGCGACAGCTTCCACCCCCGATCCGACAGCAGGGCGTCGTGGATGCCGAACCCCTCGGGCGCGCCCACCTCGCGCAGGAAGTCGATGTGCTCCTTCATGGCGGCCCACGGCCCCATCATCGGGATCGCGATCACATCGACCCCGGCCGGGGCGGTGTCGAGGGAGTCGCCGGGGTGGAAGAACGTCGGCTCCCCCTCGGCGCTGACCACCAGGCCGACGTTGCCGATGCGGGGGATGTCCCGGTGGATCACCGCGTGCAGCCCGCCGACCGCCTCGATGCGGACGCCGCCGAGCTCGACCGACTCGTCCTCGGCGATCCCCCGCACGCCCTCGGGCAGGTCGTACTGGGAGAGAACTCCGGGTTCGACCCACACCTGGGCGTCCGGGTTGTCGGCCAGGAGGCCACCGATGTGCTCGGGGTCGATGTGGTCGGGGTGGAGGTGGGTCACCACGATCGCGTCGAGGTCGGTCGTGCCGTGCCACCCGGCGGAGAAGTTGCCCGGATCGAACAGGATGCGTCGGTCGGCCACCTCGAGCAGGACGGCCGCATGGCCCAGGTGCGTGATCTGCATGTTCCCAACCTAAGCTCGGGGGATGAACGCTGGCTACCTCGAGACCCAACCGACCCGCGCCGAGGTCGACGCGATGACCGGCCCGGTCGTCGTCGAGTTCGGCACCGACTGGTGCGGCTACTGCCGTGCCGCCTCCCGGTTCATCGAGCCGGTGCTGGCCGACCGGCCCGACGTCACGCGCGTCCGTGCCGAGGACGGCAAGGGGCGCCCGCTGGGGCGTTCGTTCGGGGTGAAACTGTGGCCGACCCTGGTGTTCCTGCGCGACGGCAAGGAGGTGTCGCGGGTGGTGCGGCCGAGCAGCCGCGCGGCGGTCGAGGACGCCCTCGCCGCGCTCGGCTGAGGACGCTCACGCCGCGAGGATCTCCCCCAGGACAGCCCCGGCATCGGCGCACTGGCCGGTCGTCACGTCCAGGTGGGTGACCGCGCGCACCACGCGCGCGCCGACCGCCGAGAGCTGCACCCCCCGCTCGGACGCCAACGCCACGACCTCGCCGGCGCGGCGTCCACCGGTCGGTACGACGACGATGTTGGTCTCGGGTTCGGTCACCGCCACCCCGGCCGCGCGGACGCCCTCGGCGAAGGCCCGGGCCGCCTCGTGGTCGAGGGCCAGCCGCTCGACGTGGTGGTCGAGTGCGTAGAGGCAGCCCGCGGCGAGCAGGCCCGCCTGGCGCCAGCCGCCGCCCAACCGCTTGCGC
>JAUNSA010000018.1:0-13956 GCA_030539405.1 Propionibacteriaceae bacterium | reverse complement strand
ACCTCGACGCACGCCGTCGAGACCAGGTAGGGGCCGGCGTCGGGGGCCAGCAGCTCCTCGACCCGGGCCGGGTCGAGGCGTCCGTCAGGGGTCACCCAGGTGCGCATGGTGACCCCACTCAGCGCCCCGTGGGCGCCCATCTCGGCGCGGGCGATGTGGGCCCCGGAGTCGCACAGCACCTCCTGGCCGGGCGCGACGTGTTGGGCCACGCCCAGCACATTGGCCAGCGAACCGGTGGTGCAGAACAACCCGGCCTCGTGCCCCAGGAGTGCGGCCACCCGCGACTCGAGCTCGGCGATCGTCGGGTCCTCGGCGTACACGTCGTCGCCGACGGGGGCGGACGCCATGGCCGCGCGCATCGCGTCCGTGGGCCGGGTGAGGGTGTCGGAACGGAGGTCGATCATCCCATTTCCCACGGCGTGAACTCCTGGACCGGATTGACCCCCCGGCGGGTGATGTCCTGACCCAGGCGCTCGGCGAGGTAGAACGCCAGCTCGATGCCCTGGTTGCGGTTCAGGCGCGGGTCGCACGCCGTCTCGTAGCGCCCGGCGAGCGCGTTCTCGTCGAGCTCGTCGACGCCCCCGACGCACTCGGTGACGTCGTTGCCGGTGAGCTCGATGTGGACGCCCCCGGGCCACGTGCCCAGGTCGGCGTGGACGTCGAAGAAGCCATCCACCTCGTCCCAGATCACGGGGAAGGCGCGCGTCTTGAAGCCGGTCGCCGTGGAGTAGGTGTTGCCGTGCATCGGGTCGCAGACCCAGGCCACCTTGCGGCCGGTCGCCTCGACGGCCTCGATGATCGGCGGGAGCGCGTCGCGGACCTTGTCCGCCCCCATGCGGGTGATGATCGTGAGCCGGCCGGGCTCGTTGTCGGGGTCGAGCCGCTCGACGAGCTCGCGCGCCGCCGCCGGCGTGGTCGAGGGGCCGAGCTTGACCCCGACGGGGTTGCGCAGGCGGCTCAGCAGCTCGACGTGGGCGCCGTCGACCTGGCGCGTCCGTTCCCCGATCCACAGCAGGTGGCCCGAGGTGCCGTACGGCGTCCCGGTGCGGGAGTCGATGCGGGCCAGCGCGTGTTCGTACTCCATCAGGAGCGCCTCGTGCGAGGCCCAGTAGTCGACGGTGCGCAGCGCCTCGTCGCTGATCCCGGAGGCGATCATGAAGGCCATCGCGCGGTCGATCTCGTCGCTGAGCTGCTCGTACTTGGCCTCGACGCGCGAGTTGCGGACGAAGTCGCTGTTCCAGGTGTGCACGGTGCGCAGGTCGGCGAAGCCGCCGTTGACGAACGCCCGGACGAGGTTCAGTGTGGCCGCCGAGGAGTTGTAGACGTCCAGCAGTCGCCGCGGGTCGGGGACGCGGGAGTCGGTGGTGAAGTCGAGCCCGTTGACGGCGTCGCCGCGGTAGGACGGCAGCGTCACCCCGTCGCGGGTCTCGTTGTCGTTGCTGCGGGGCTTGGCGTACTGCCCGGCGATGCGCCCCACCTTCACGACCGGGACCTGCGCGGCGTACTGGAGGACGACGGCCATGGACAGCTGGACGCGCAGCGCGTTGCGGATGTTGATCGCCGTGACGTTGCCGAACGTCTCGGCGCAGTCACCGGCCTGCAGCAGGAACGCCCGCCCGTCCGCGACGTCGGCGATGCGCGCCTTGAGGTCGTCGCACTCGCCGGCGAAGACCAGCGGCGGGCGTTGCCGCAGCTCAGCCACCACGCCGGTCAGGGCCTCGGCGTCGGGATAGGACGGCTGCTGGGCCGCTCCGATCGCGTGGAGCTCGCTCAGGGCAGGGATGGTTGTGGACACCGCGTCAGGATAGTCCGGCCACCGGCGGCTTCGGCGCGGGCCCACCACCCGGGCGGTCCTGGATGCGCCGGTCGGCCTCGGCGGCGTCCATGGACCCCGACTTCACCGAGGCGGCGTACGCCTTCACGTAGGTCTGCCCGGTCAACTGCTGGATGGCCGCCATCACCTCGTCGGTCACCCACCGACCCATCGCCCGGTCGTCCTCCATCCCCTTCCAGGCGGAGAAGTCGAGCGGCTCACCCACGACGATGCGCGGACGATCCACCCAGTTGATGCCGAAGCGCGTGCCGGTGATCTCGGCGTCGAGGATGCCCACCGGCACGACCGGGGCCCCCGTGGTGAGGGCGAGGCGGGCCACGCCGGTCTTGCCCTGGTAGAGGCGCCCGTCGGGCGAACGCGTCCCCTCGGGGTAGATCCCCACGACCCGCCCCTGCCGGAGCGCCTCGATCACCGGGCCGAGGCCGTCGACCGCGCCGCGTCCGCTGCGATCCAGCGGCACCATGCCCACGGCCTTGAGGAAGGCGCCGATCACGGCCCACTTCAGGCCCTGGTCACCCTGGAAGACCTCCGCCTTCACCGGCAGGGTCACCTGGCGGTCGATCAGCGCCGGGGTCAGGAAGGTGTCGGCATAGGACACGTGGTTGCTGGCCAGGATCACCCCGCCGGTGCGCGGGATGTTCTCCGCCCCGGTGATCGTTGCCTTGTAGCCGTGCTTCACGAACAGTCGGAAGGGAACCTTGAAGAACCCGTACCAATTCATGTGTCGAACCTCCTGACGGCGCAGCCTAGTGGCCCGCGCCCTACGATGGCGGCATGACGATCCCCGAGGACTTGCGGCCGTTCGACGTGGAAGGTGGCCGGGTCGGCGTCCTGTTCTGTCATGGCTTCACCGGCAGCCCGCGCTCGATGCGGCCGTGGGCCCAGGCGGTCGCGGACGCCGGGTACACCGTCAGCGTGCCCCGCCTGCCCGGGCACGGCACCGTGTGGCAGGAGCTCAACGTCACGAGTTGGCGCGACTGGTACGACCACGCCGATGCGGCGTACCGCGCCCTGCAGGAGAGGTGCGAGCAGGTCTTCGTGGCCGGGCTGTCGATGGGCGGTTCGTTGGCCCTGCGGCTGGCCGAGCAGCACACCGACGTGGCCGGGCTGCTGCTGGTCAACCCGGCCCTGGGCGCGGTGGACCCCCTGGCCCGGTTCGCCGGGGTGTTCAAGTACCTCGTGCCCTCCACGCCGGCGATCGCCAACGACATCGCCAAGCCCGACCAGGACGAGGGCGCCTACGCCCACACGCCGGTGGCCGGCGTCCACGAGCTGCACAAGCTGTGGGCGGACGTGAAGTCGTGCCTCGACCTCGTGACGTGCCCGGTGCTGCTGTGCCGCTCCGACATCGACCACGTCGTGCCCACCTCGTCGTCGGACACCATCAAGCGCCTCATCTCCAGCGACGACATCACCGAGGTTCGCCTGGCCGACAGTTATCACGTCGCCACCCTCGACCACGACGCCCCGATGATCGTCTCGTCCTCGATCGACTTCCTCGCCCGGGTGGGCGACCACTGATCCACCGGGACCGACCTCACCGCGTGCACCAGCCGCAGCGGCGGTAGGAGGCCACCGCCGGCCAGCGCGTCCAACGCCGCGCGTTCATCCGGGGCGAGACCACCCTCGGTGGCTCCCCCGGGCGCCCCGAGCAACGCGGAGACCACACACTCACCACACACCGGCCCCCGAGCGGCGCAGGCGTTGCAATCGACCAGCATCGTGTCCATGCGTCCACGCTGACAGGTGCCTCTGACAAAACGTGCGGACGCCCCACCGCACCCCCTGCTGAGGGGGTGCGGCGGGAGCAGCACAAGAATTGTCAGACCCGCCCCCTAGCGTCTCGTGCCATGACGACGACCACGCTGCAACCCAGCTTCGACGACTTGGGCCGCCACCTGGCCACGACCCCGTTCGTGGTGGTCGACCTGGAGACGACGGGCGCGGGGGCGGAGGCGTCCATCACCGAGGTGGGTGCGGTGCGGGTCGAGGGCGGCGAGGTGGTCGGCGAGTTTCAGACGCTGGTGAACCCCCACGCGCACATCCCGCCCCTGATCTCGGTGCTGACCGGCATCACGAACGCGATGGTGGCCGACGCCCCGCGGGTCGACCAGGTGATCCCGCCCTTCCTGGAGTTCGCGCGCGATGCCGTGCTGGTCGCGCACAACGCCGGGTTCGACGTCGGGTTCCTCAAGCGCGCCTGTGCGGCCCAGCACCTGCTGTGGCCCGGCTTCCCGGTCGTGGACACGGTGGCGCTGGCCCGGGGCGTCCTGATGCGCGACGAGGTGCCCAACGTGAAGCTCGGCACGCTGGCCCACCACTTCCGGGCCCCCGAGGCCCCCAACCACCGTGCGCTGACAGACGCCCGCGCCACCGTCCACGTCCTCCACGGCCTGCTGGAGCGGGTCGGCAACCTCGGCGTGCACACGCTGGAGGACCTGCTCGAGTTCACCCGCGGCGTCTCCCCGCAGCGGCGCGCCAAGCGCACCATGGCCTCCGACGTGCCCGCGGCACCGGGTGTCTACCAGTTCGTGGCCGACCTGCCCGACCACGACGGCGTCGTCCGCCGGCAGGTGCTCTACGTCGGCAAGAGCGTGAACCTGCGCAACCGCGTCCGCAGCTACTTCACCGCCGCCGAGAAGCGCCCCCGCATGGAGGAGATGGTGCGCATCAGCACCGCCGTGGAGACCACCGTGTGTCGGACGCCGCTGGAGGCCGAGGTGCTGGAGCTGCGCCTGATCGCCGCCCACGCCCCCCGGTACAACCGGCGTTCGAAGTTCCCCGAGCGCCAGCAGTGGCTCAAGCTCACCGACGAGCCGTTCCCGCGCCTGTCGGTGGTGCGGAAGGTCGCCGACGACGGCGCCTGTTACTTCGGTCCGTTCTCGCGCCGGGAGGCGGCCGAGCAGGCCGCGTTGGCCGTCTACGAGGCGTTCCCGATCCGGCAGTGCAGCGAACGCCTCAGCGAGCGCAGGCAGACCGGTCGGTGCGCGCTCGGCGACCTCGGCAAGTGCCTGGCCCCGTGCGACGGGACGACGGCGCGCGTCGACTACATCACGGTGACGGACGCGGTACGCACCAGCCTCACCGTCGACGTCCGCGGCATCCTCGCCGCCCCGCGGGCGAAGCTGGGCAAGCTGATCGCGGCCGAGCGCTTCGAGGAGGCGGGTCGGCTGACCGCCCGGCTCGAGGCGTTCGTGCGGGCCTCCACGCGGGCGCGCCGCCTGGAGGCGCTGGCCCGGTGCCCCCAGGTGGTCGCGGCGGCCCGCTGCGAGGAGGGGTGGGACGTGCACGTCATCCGGCACGGGCGCCTCGCCGCCGCCGCGCGCGTCCGTCCCGGCGAGGTGGTGCAGGCCGTCGCGCGGGACGCCGTGCTGGCCGCCGAACACGTCCCGGCACCGGTGGGTGGCCTGCCCGCCGCCACCATCGAGGAGGCCGAACGCGTGGGCGCCTGGCTGGAGCGGCCCGGCACCCGCATCATCGACATCGAGGGCGACTGGGCCTGGCCGCTGCACGGGTCGATCGCCCTGACCGACCTGCCGCGGCATGCGTTGGCGGAGGCTGCGCCGGCAGCAGTGCTGGATAGGGTGGGTGCATGAACACTGCGATCGTCTTCATCACCACCGCGGTGGACCGCGTCGGCGAGGTCGCCGAGGAGGTCGCCGCCCTGCAGGGCGTGACGGAGGTGTACTCGGTGACCGGCGACATCGACCTGGTGGCGATCGTGCGCACCCGCGATGTGGAGGCGATCGCCGACGTCGTCACCGGCCAGATCAACAAGGTGGCCGGCGTGACCGCAACCCGCACCCACCTCGCGTTCCGCGCCTACTCCTCCCACGACCTGGAGGCCGCGTTCTCACTCGGCGAGTGAGCCGGCAACGCAAACACCCCACTGCACGCGAACGCCCCCACCACACGGGGCAGGGGCGTTCGTCGGGGCGTCCGGTGTGGGGTCGTCCGGTGTCGGGGCGTCCGATCAGGCCTCGGTGACCTCGACCGACTCGATCACGACCGGGTCGACCGGGCGGTCGCCGCGACCGGTGCGCACCTTGGCGATGGCGTCCACGACGTCGCGGGATGCCTGGTCGGCCACCTCACCGAAGATCGTGTGACGGAAGTTCAGGTGCGGGGTCGGGGTGACCGTGATGAAGAACTGCGACCCGTTCGTGCCGGGGCCGGCGTTGGCCATGGCCAGCAGGTAGGGCTTGGTGAAGGCCAGGTCGGGGTGGAACTCGTCGCCGAACTTGTAGCCCGGGCCGCCGGTGCCGGTGCCCAGCGGGCACCCGCCCTGGATCATGAACCCGTCGATGATGCGGTGGAAGCCGAGCCCGTCGTAGAAGTTGCCGGTGGCCGCCGCACCCGTCTCGGGGTCGCGGTACTCCTTGGTCCCGGTGGCGAGGCCGACGAAGTTCTCGACGGTCTTGGGTGCCTGCTCGGGGAACAGGGTGAGGACGATGTCCCCGTGGTTGGTGTGGAGCGTCGCCTGCTGGGCCACGGTGTTCCTTTCGGTCGTTGGAGCGCCGTTCGGCGCGCATACCGCCACCACGTTACCCAACCCGCGCCCTGTTCTGGGAGAGGGTGCTTGGGTACGGTGGGGGCACGCGATCACGCGAAACACACAACCGCAACGGAGGAAACCCGTGAACCGGAAGAAGTTCGAACGCGCCGTCGGTGACACCACCCACGCCGCTGCTGACCTCGGCAAGGACGCCCTCGCCCAGGCCCAGGCGTACCTGCAGCAGGCCCAGGACTACCTGGCCCCCCGCGCGCAGGACGCACTCCACCAGGCGAATGACTACATCGCCCCCTACGCCAAGGACGCCAAGAAGAAGGGCGCCCGCATCGCGGCCGACGCGATGGACGCCGTGCAGCCCAAGATCGATGACGCCCTCAACCGCGTCTCCCCCGCCGTGGACGATGCCTACGCCAAGATCGCCCCGGCGATCGACGGTGCTCGCAGCAAGGTCCAGTACGGCTTCCTGCCCGCCCTGAGCGACCTGCTGCACAACGCCGCCGATGATGTCTCCAAGGTGGAGCTGCCCAAGGTTCCGGCCCCCAAGAAGAAGACGTCCGTGTGGGGCACGATCGGGCAGGTGCTGCTCGCCGGCGGCCTCCTGGCCGTGGTGGCCTTCGCGGTCAAGAAGTTCCTGGCCCCCGATGACGCCGGGTGGCAGGCACACGAGCCGAGCCAGCCCTACGTCCCGACCTCGCCGCAGAAGATCGTCGACGACCTGGCCACGGCCGCGGCCGACGAGCCGGTCGGCACCACCGACGAGCCGATCGACACCACCGAGCCGGCCGACACCCCCGGAGCGGTCGATCCGGCCGACCAGTGGTTGGAGGACGGCGGCGAGCCGCTGCCCAGCGACGAGCCCCTGACGGAGGAGGATCCCGAGGTGGCCGCCGAGCCCACCGGGATCGACGCCCCGGAGGCCGATGCTGACCCTTTCGTCGCTAGCCCTTACGGGGACGGTTCCTTCGTCGGGGCCGAGCCGCCGGAGGGCTTCGAGATCAAGGGCAACGAGCGCTCGATGAAGTACCACGTCCAGGGCAACGGCGGGTACGAGCGCACGATCGCCGACGTCTGGTTCTCCAGCGAGGAGGCAGCCGAGGCTGCGGGCTTCACCAAGGCCCAGCGCTGAGGCTCTGCCCCTGACACCACCGTCGGACGCCTCGTCCGGCACGCACCAACAGAAGGGACGCGACCACCCCGGTCGCGTCCCTTTCTGCTGCCCTGAGGAAACTCCCTCACACCGATTGCTCACAATCGGGCGCCCCGGCGGGCCTTCTGGAGTGAGAGATCACCTTCAGGAGGTTCCGATGCCCCGCCCCCGCCCGTCCATCGACCGCACCATCTGGGTCGACGCAGCCCCCTTCGGCGCACACCTGACGCAGTTGTGCGCGCTCACCGGCGTGGGCTGGCAGGAGCTGGCGCTGCGGGCCGGGGTGCCGCTGCGCCTGGCGGCCCGGCTGACCGGCCACGGAGGGGGTTCGGGGCGCCTGCGGCGGATCCCCCGACAGGTGGCCGAGCAGCTGTGGGCCCTCACGCTGGAGGAGGTGGACGAGCTCAAGCGCACCTCGGTCCTTGCCGAGTCGACCTGCTCGCGCGTCGGCTTCCTGCTCGCTTCGGGGGTCGCGCTGCCCCGCCTGGCCGCTCAGTTGGGGTGCAGCCCCGCCTTCGTGGCCGACCTGGCCGATCACCGGCCCACCCACGTCTCGGCCCTGATCGCCCTCCGCGCGGCCGCGGCCCGGGAGATGGCCGATGGCTTCCGGTCCCGGGTCCACCTGAGCGCGGCCTAGGCTGGGCTCGTGCCGTGGCCCACCCTCGCCCTGGCCGTCGCCGTGGCGTCCGCTGTGGTGATGGCGTCGCTCACTCCCGCCGTCCTGCGCGCCCTCCCCGAGCCCGCCGAGCCCGACGGCAAGCCGCCCTATGCCTCCTTGGCCACTCCCGGGTTCCTCCTCGGCGTGGGCCTGGCCACCGCCGCGGCCAGCGGCGTCGTGGTGACCCTCACTCCGGTGGCGGAGTGGCTCGCCTGGGCGTCCCTGTGCCTGGTCAACGTGCTGGCCTGCGCGATCGACGCGCGGACCACGTGGCTCCCCCTGGTCCTGGCGCGCGTCGGTTGGGTGGTCGCGGCGGCGGGCGCCGTGGTGGTGGCGCTGGCGTCCTCATCGTGGACGCCGATCCTCGCGGCCGCGCTGGGTGCGGGCGCCGTGGGCGGGTTCTTCCATCTGGTGTGGCGCATCACGGGAGCCTTCGGCTACGGCGATGTCCGGCTGGCCGCCACCATCGGGGCGGTCACCGCGCTCGACTCGACGATGCTGGTCGTGGCCGCGGTGATGGCCGGCACCGTGCTGGGGGCGCTGTGGGGCGTCCTGCACGCGGCGCGGGGCCGGGGTTCTGCCTTCCCGTACGGTCCGGGGCTGTTGGCCGGGCCGTTCGTGGCGCTCCTGCTGCAGGGGTCCGTGCTGGCCGGCTGATGCCCTGGGCCTGGCGGGTGGGGTCAGGCAGCCAGGGAGCGGGTGAGCTCGACCCACCGCGCCAGCAGGTCGGTCGCCGCCCCGGAGTCGATGGCTTCCTCGGCCCGCCGCAGCGGCTCACGGAACTGGTCGGTGAGGTCGGCGTCGGCGTCCGGCCCCTCGTAGGCCAGGATGGCCGCCGCCGCATTCAGCGCCACGATGTCGCGCACGGGGCCGGGGCGACCGGCGAAGGTGTCCCGCACCACCTGGGCGTTGTGGGCCGGGTCGCCGCCGACGAGGTCCTCCTTGACGGCGCGGGCCACACCCAGATCGGCAGGGTCGAGGGTGGTGCGCACCGCCCGTCCCTGCCCGACCACCCACACGTCCGAGGTGGTGGTGGTGGTCAGCTCGTCCAGGCCGTCGCCCCCGTGGAAGACGAGGCCGCGGTTGCCGCGTTCGGCCAACACGTTGGCCACCAATTCGGCCACGTGCACGTCGGCCACACCGATGGCCTGGGCCAGGGGCCGGGCCGGGTTGGCCAGGGGCCCGAGGTAGTTGAAGGTCGTGCGGATCCCCAACTCACGCCGCGGGACGGCGGCGTGGCGCAGGGACGGGTGGTAGTGCGACGCGAACAGGAAGACGATGCCGGCCTCGTCGAAGACGCGACCCTGCACCTCGGGGGCGAGATCGAGCACGACCCCCAACGCCTCGAGGCAGTCGGCCGTCCCCGACATGCTGGACGCCGCACGGTTGCCGTGCTTGACGACCTTGGTGCCGGCGGCGGCCGCCACCATCGCCGCCATGGTCGAGATGTTGACGGTGTTGGCCCGGTCACCGCCGGTCCCGACGATGTCCACCGCCTCACGGGTGGGCAAGGAGATGTCGCGGGCATTGTCGAGCATGGCCTGCACGAGGCCGGTGAGTTCGGTGGGGGTGGCCCCCTTGGCCTGCAGGGCCACCATGAACCCGGCCACCTGCACGGGCGTGGCGGAGCCGGACAGGATCTCGTTCATGGCCCACGCCGTGGCGTCGGGGCTGAGGTCCTGGCGGTTGACCAAGGAGGTGAGCAGGTCGGGCCAGGTCCGGGTCACAGCGTCGCGGCCTCGCTGCCCAGGCGAGCCCGCAGTACCTCGGCGACCGTGGTGGGCAGCCGGACGGTGTCGATCGGGTAGGGGACCACGCCCTCGGCCCGCGACCAGGTCGCCAGCCAGGCGTCCGCCACGCGTGCCACGAGCAGCACCACGGGCGGGCAGTTGGCGATCTCGTCCTTGACCTGGCGGCACAGCCCGATCCCGCCGGCGGGGGTCGACTCACCGTCCATGACCACGAGGTCGATGCCACCCTGGTCGAGGGTCTTGGTGACGGCCTGGTGCGTCGCGCACTCCACCGTCTCGATCTCGGGGAGGTCGGCGGCCACGCGACGGCCGAGCGCCAGGCGCACCTGGTCCCGCGTGCTCCGGTCATCGGAGTAGATCAGGACCGTCGCCTTCGCGGCGGGCGCCTCAGGTGCCTCGTGGCTCATCGCATCCTCACTTCTCTGCGTCACAGACCTGCGTCGTTGCGGCCATCGTAGCCCCGCCCACGCACTGGGTGCACGACGGCGCACGCCCGGCGTCCGACGCCTCCAACTGTCACGGAGAGGTAACGAACGGGACGATTTTGTCCACCTCGGCTCGGGCCAACGTGACCCGGGGATCGTTCCACGGTAATAATGGCGCCCGTGGCGAATACATCGAAGTCGAGCGCGGTCCCGGTCATCCCTCACGGTGCCATCCACCCGATTGCCCCGGCACGCCTCCACGGCATCAAGGGCAAGCCGGACATGGTGGCGGTCGGCACCGTCATCTGGCTGGCCAGTGAGTTGATGTTCTTCGCTGCGCTGTTCGCGGCGTACTTCAACCTCCGCAACCACACCACGGCCATGGCGGCCCCCGGTGAACCCACCATGTGGGAGTGGGGCACGTCCCACTTCATGCAGGACTGGTTCGGCATCTACCTGCCGTGGTTCTCGCTGATCAACACGACGATCCTGGTGCTGTCCTCGGTCACCTGCCAGATCGGCGTGTTCCGGGCGGAGAAGGGCTACGTGTCGCGGACGGGCAGCCTGCTCAACCCGGCCAAGTGGGGCATGCGCGAGTGGTACATCCTCACGTTCATCATGGGCGCCATCTTCATCGGCGGCCAGGCCTACGAGTACTTCCTGCTGGCCTCGGAGGGCTTCGTCCCCCAGACCAACGCGTACTCCTCGGCGTTCTTCCTGGCCACCGGCTTCCACGGGCTCCACGTGCTCGGCGGCCTCATCGCCTTCCTGCTCATGATCGGTCGCACCTATGTGGCGCGCACCTTCACCCACGAGCAGCGGGTCCACGCCATCGTGACGTCGTACTACTGGCACTTCGTCGACATCGTGTGGATCATCCTGTTCGCCGTGATCTACCTCATCCGCTGACCGTCCCTCGACTTCGAAAGGCGCATCGATGCGATTCGGACCATCCAGGAGGCGGCCTCACTCCGCCCGGCGCAACCGCGCGGCCCGTCCCCTCTCCCTGGCCTTGGCGCTGGTGCTCATGGGCGCGCTGTACGCGGCGCTGAGCCCGGCCACGCAGGTCGCGGCAGACACCGGCATGTCGGCCCAGGTCGCCGAGGGCAAGGCCCTGTTCCAGGTAACCTGTTCGTCCTGCCACGGGCTCAACGGTGAGGGCACCTCGCAGGGTCCCTCGCTCATCGGCGTGGGAGAGGCCTCGGTCGACTTCCAGATGGCCACGGGCCGCATGCCCATGGCCAAGCCCGGTGCGCAGGCCCCGCGCAAGGTGAACACCTACACGGCGCAGGAGATCTCGAGCATCGCCTCCTATGTCGGGACCCTCGGCCCCGGCCCGGCGATCCCCAACAGCTCCGCCTACGACTACTCGACGCTGACCGATGAGGACATCGCGCGCGGTGGCGAGCTGTTCCGCACCAACTGCTCCGCGTGTCACCAGGCCGCCGCGATGGGCGGTGCCCTGCCCAACGGCAAGTACGCTCCCCCGCTGCACGGCGTGGAGCCCCTCCACATCTACGAGGCCGTCCGCACGGGTCCCCAGCAGATGCCGCTGTTCTCCGCCGGGGCCATCCCCGACGAGGACGTCGCCGCGATGATCGGCTACCTGAAGGGCCTCGAAAAGCAGCCCTCCGCCGGCTTCTCGCTCGGCGGTCTCGGCCCCGTGACCGAAGGCTTCTTCGGTTGGGTCATCGGCATCGGCGGCCTGTGCCTGGTCGCCGTCTGGATCGCATCCCGAGGAGCTCGCGCAAAATGAGCCACCACCACTCCACCGACCTCGCCCCGATCGAGGACGACCCGCAGCTCCACCCCGTGCCCAACCCGGGCATGGAGGAGCACGTCGACCGCTACAGCGATGCGGACGCCGCGGCCGGCAAGCGCGCCTACCAGCAGGTGGTCGCCCTCTTCGGCCTCGTCCCGATCCTGGCCATCGCGTTCGTCGTGATCTACTTCGCGGTCCCGAAGGACACCGAGGCCAACATCCTCGGCGTGAACTGGCACGTCCACTCCACGCTGCTCGGCCTGACCGGCGGCCTGGCCACCCTGCTCATCGGCGTGGGTGCGATCCACTGGGCCCGCCAGTTGATGAACGACACCGAGATCGCCGAGGAGCGGCACGCGGCCGCCTCCACCGAGGAGGAGCGGGCCGGGTTCGTCACGGTGCTCAACCAGGGCATCAACGACGCCGGCGTGTCCCGTCGCAAGATGATGGTCGCCTCCATGGGTGGCGCCCTCGGCATCATCGCGGTCCCCGCGCTGGTGACGCTGGCTGACCTCGGCCCGTGGCCGACCGCAGCGGTCCGTCGCGAGACCATCGAGAAGACCATCTGGGCCGACGGCGTCCGTGTCGTGAACGACGCCAACCGGCTGCCGATCAAGGCGTCCGACCTCGAGATCGGCCAGCTCGTGAACGCCGAGCCGGAGAACCTCTGGGACCTCCACGGCAAGGACTACATGAACATGAAGTCCAAGACGCCACTGGTCGTGGTCCGCATGGATCCGAACTCCATCAAGGTCCCCGACTCGCGTTCGGACTGGCACGTGGGCGGCATCCTGGCCTACAGCAAGATCTGCACCCACGTCGGCTGCCCGATCTCGCTGTGGGAGCAGCAGACGCACCACCTGCTGTGCCCCTGCCACCAGTCGACGTTCGACCTCGGCAACTCCGGTGTCGTCGTCTTCGGCCCCGCCGCCCGCGCCCTGCCCCAGCTCCCGCTGAAGTTGGACGCCGAGGGCTACCTGGTCGCCCAGAGCGACTTCACGGTGCCCGTGGGCCCGAGCTACTTCGAGCGCGACTCGCGCAATGACTACAAGGACGGGGATGAGTGATGGCCAAGCCGGCTGACATCACGACCGAGTCGGAGGTCCTGCGGACCCGCCGCCCTGACGAAGGGGGGGCCGTCTCGACGATGCCCGCACCCGCCGCCTGGCTCGATGAGCGCATCGGCGTCGGCAAGCTGGGCAAGGCTGCCCTGCGCAAGGTCTTCCCCGACCACTGGTCCTTCCTGCTCGGCGAGATCGCGCTGTACAGCTTCATCGTCCTGCTCCTGACCGGCATCTTCCTCACCATCTGGTTCAAGCCGTCGATGGCCGAGGTCGAGTACCAGGGCAGCTACGAGCTCATGCGTGGGCTGATGATGTCGCAGGCGTTCGAGTCGACCCTGGCGATCAGCTTCGACATCCGCGGCGGCATGCTGGTGCGCCAGATCCACCACTGGGCGGCGATCCTGTTCATGGCGGCGATGACCGCGCACATGCTGCGCGTGTTCTTCACCGGCGCCTTCCGCAAGCCCCGCGAGCTCAACTGGCTCATCGGCGTCGGCCTGCTCAGCCTCGGCATGATCGCCGGTATGACCGGCTACTCCCTGCCCGACGACCTGCTGTCGGGCACCGGCCTCCGGTTCACCGACGGCGCGATCCGTTCCATCCCGCTCGTGGGCACCTGGATCGAGTTCTTCGTCTTCGGCGGCGAGTACCCCGGCGACATGATCATCGCCCGCTTCTACATGGCGCACATCCTGCTGCTGCCCGCCATCCTGCTGGGCCTGATCTCAGCCCACATGGCCCTGGTCGTCTACCACAAGCACACCCAGTTCCCCGGCCCCGGCCGCACCGAGAACAACGTGGT
>JAUNSA010000142.1 GCA_030539405.1 Propionibacteriaceae bacterium | reverse complement strand
GAGTGGACTGGCATGAGCGACACCATGCAGCCCGGCCTCATCCTCGACGTCCCCGAGGACCACTACCACGGCGGCCTCGGCCTGTCCGAGCCGACGCTGTCCTACTCCGGCGCGAAGCTGCTGCTGGACTGCCCGGCGCGCTACCGGCACCAGATGGCCCACAGGGTCGACCGGCCCGAGTTCGACTTCGGGCACGTCGCCCACCGGCTTGTCACCGGTGCCGGTGTCACGCCGCACGTCGTGGACGCGCCCGACTGGCGCACCAAGGCCGCCCAGCAGGCGCGCAAGGACGCCCGCGCCGCAAGCAAGGCACCGATCCTGCGAGACGACTACCGCAAGGCGCTCGCCATGCGCGACATGGTCCGCGCCCACCCAGTCGCATCCCGCCTGTTCATCGGAGGCGACGCTGAGGTCACCGCAGTCGCCCGCGACCCCGAGACGAAGGTCATCCTGCGGTCCCGGTTCGACTACCTCACACGGCTGCGCGGCCGACCCGTGATCGTCGACTACAAGACCGTCGCCCGGTCCGCCGACCCGGCCACGTTCGGCCGCGCCGCCTACGAGTACGGCTACGACGTCCAAGACCCGTGGTACCGCCACGTCGGCGCCCTCGCCGGCCTGGACGACCCCGCGTTCCTGTTCGTGATCCAAGAGAAGGCCGCGCCCTACCTCGTGTCCGTCGTGGAGCTGACCGACGACGCCCGCCAGATCGGCGCCGACCGCGGCCGCTACGCCCGCCGCCTGTTCGTGGACTGCATGACCCGCGACCACTGGCCCGGCTACCCACCCGTCGTGCACCCCGTGGCCCTGCCCGGCTACGCCACCGCCCCATTCATCGAAGGAGATGCAGCATGAGCACCCAGCAGAACACCGACATCGCCCTGCCGTCCGAGAGCCAGCCCCCCAGCCTGCGCCAGCAGGTGCAGTCGATGGAGCACCAGTTCGCCCTCGCCGCACCCAAGGGCGTCGAGGCGCGGCAGATCGTCCGCGACGTCCTCACCGCGATCAGCCAGAACCCCGACCTGCTCAAGTGCGACCCGCAGTCCGTCCTCGGCGGCGCCATGACGATGGCCCAGCTCGGCCTGCGCGTCGGCGTTCTCGGACACGGCTGGCTGCTGCCGTTCCGCGACTGGAAGACCAAGCAGCACAAGGCGCAGCTCGTCATCGGCTATCAGGGCATGGTCGCCCTGGCGCACCGTTCGGGGCAGATCAAGTCCATCAGCGCCCGCAGGGTCCACGAGAACGACCACTTCCACATCGAGTACGGCGTGGACGAGAACCTCGTGCACCGGCCAGCGACCGGCGACCGGGGCGACGTCATCGGCTACTACGCCGTCGTCAAGTTCCTGCCCGACGGGCACTCGTTCTACTACCTCACCAAGGCCGAGGCGGAGGTCTACCGCGACCGGTACGCGATGGCGAAGAACCGCAACGGCGAGGTCGTCGGCCCGTGGAAGACCGAGTTCGACGCGATGGCGATGAAGACCTGCATCCGGCAGCTGTCGAAGTTCATGCCGAAGGGCACCGACCTGGCGACCGCGCTGGCCGTGGACGACACGGTGCGCGTGGACATCGACCCGCGCAGCCGGCCCGAGTACGTCGCCCAGCACGTCGACCGCGACGCCCCGCCCGAGACGGTGCATGTCGGCGAGGTCGTGGACGCGCCCGCCGACGAGACCGCGCCATGGGAAGAGGAGGGGACGGCATGAGCCTCAACGCGCTCGCCCAGGCCATTCACGACAACGCCGAGTCCAAGGGCTTCTGGGTTGCTGACCGGAATATGGGCGAGATGCTCATGCTCGCCGTCAGCGAACTTTCCGAGGCGCTTGAAGAGCACCGCGACGGCAAGCCTAACGAGTACGTCCCATACCACGCCCCCGGCTGCGCGGTCTCTGATTGGCGCCTGTATGGCTCGACGGACCCCGACCACCCAGACCCGCAGCCCGAGTGCGTGCGCGACGACTGCAAGCCCGAGGGGGTCGCCGTTGAGGTGGCCGACTGCATCATCCGCTGCCTCGACATCCTGCACTCCCTCGGCGTCGACATCGACGAAGTGGTCGCCCGGAAGATGGCCTACAACGCCACCCGGCCGCACAAGCACGGGAAGGCGTACTGATGACCTTCCCAGCCGACCACCCCCACGCCCACATCCGCGACCAACACAGGGCCGCCTACTTCGACGCCGAACGTCACGCAGCCCGCGACGAGGCTGGCCTGCCCTACCCACCCCGGACGCCCCAGCCGCAGCCGCGCCCCGGCGAATGGGACGAGAACTGGATCCAGGGCGTCCACTACGACGAGATCGGAGACGACCGATGAACGGCCTCGACACTCACCTCCAGCCCCCGGACGACTACTACGGCACCGACGACGATCCCTGCGACCGCTGTGGCGACACGGGCGAGGTGTGGGTCGACGTGGAGCTGCCGGGCGGGCGCGTCGGGGAGGAAACCTACCCGTGCGGGTGCGACTCGTGAGCGACAGGTTTTGGAGTGACGCCGAAGTCGGCTTCCTAATCGACAATGACGATAGGCCCGTTTCCTGGGTGGCCGAACAACTAGGCCGGAGCCGGGATGCCGTGCAGGTCAAGCGCAGTCGGATGCGTCGGGGCATGACATGGCGGGACTCGATTCAGTGGACAGAGGATGAACTTGACCTACTGAGGGTCACCCGCCATATGTCCGCATCGCAAGTAGCCGAACTCATGCCGGGGCGAACAGCTGGAGGCGTGAAAAAGGCACGCCAGCAACTACAGAAGCGCGAGCCGTGGCTGAACTTCGGCGACTATGCGATCCGCAACAAGGACCCCCACCGCATCGGCAGACGTCCGCTGGTCGCAAAGACCTGCACCAAGTGCGGAGAGTTGAGAGACGGCACGGCGTACTACTTCGACGCCAAGGATCGCGTGTGGTTCTCATGCTGTCGGTACTGTCACGCCGCCGACCGAAAGAGGCTCACTAGTGGCAAGGTCACGCAAGGCCAGCGGGTCGCATACCAGCGAAAGCAACGGGAATTGAATGAGATGACTCTAAAGAACGCCACTCGACATGGTCAGGAATGGACAGAGAAGGATGCCCAAGTGCTTTCCGACCCCGACCTGATGGACGTCGAGAAGGCGCTGCTACTGCGGCGGACGTACTACGCCACAGTGACGCGCCGACGTGACTCTGGGCTGGTGTCGAAGCGGATAAACCACATCGGCGACCCGGATGCGTGCCGCTGGTTCATCGACGCACCCAATGCCGTGGCGTTGATGCAAGAAGAAGGTGCCGCATGATCGCCCGCGACTTCCTGCCCGACGCCTCCCCCGACCACCACGACCGCGCCTGCGTCTGCCTCGACTGCCTCGACGCGCAAGCCCAGGACGACGCCGACGAGGCGCAGGCGTGGGCACAAGACGAGGCGGTGTGTGATGACTGACCTCGCCGTCACCTCGACCTTCTCCGGCGTGGGCGGTATCGACTTGGGATTCCGCGCCGCCGGCATCCCCACCCGCCTGTTGTGCGAGTACGACAAGCACGCCGCGAGCGTGCTGGCCCGCCGCTTCCCCAGCGTCCCAATCCACCCCGACGTCACGGAGCTGACCGCCGATGACCTTACCGCTGCCGGACTTCGACCCGAGTCCACCATCCTCGCCGGAGGATTCCCCTGCCAAGACCTCTCCGTCGCAGGCGCTCGCCGCGGCATGGGTGAAGGCACACGAAGCGGGCTCTACTGGCACCTCGACCGGCTCATGGGTGAGTTCCGCCCCGCTTGGGTCCTCCTCGAGAACGTCCCTGGCCTCCTGTCAGCGACCTGCGCGTGCCCAGGAGATGGCCGCTGCGGCGACTCCTGCGAGGGTCAGACGCACTCCGTCGCCGGAGGTGGACCCTGCCCAGGCGGGTGCATCCCGAGCCACGGAGGCGTCATGGGTGCCGTCCTCGGGAGTCTGGCAGAGCGCGGGTATGGGTTCGCCTACCGAGTGCTGGACGCTCAGTTCTTCGGAGTCCCCCAGCGACGCCGTCGTGTCGTCATTGTCGGACGTCTTGGAGACTCCGGGGCCGCACCTGCACAAGTACTACTTGAGCCCGAAGGCGGCGGCTGGGATCCTCCGGCGCGCTTCCCGACGGGGCCGGGAACTACCGCCGACGTTGCACGCGGCGCTGGAAAAGTTGGCGTCGACGTCGTCGGAACCCTGACAGCGAAGGCGGAGGGCGGCTGGCGCGTGGGTGCCGACGAGGCCGCCGCTGGACAGCTCGTCCCGGTCACGTTCCAGAAGGTCGTGCGCTCCGGTGAGCGTGACGCCGAGGGCAACCTGCCGCCCGAGGTGTGGGCACAGCGCGACGTCGCCGCGACGCTCAACCTGCACGACCTCGGATCGGACACGCGGGCCGTGGACGTCGTGGTGCAGCCGCTCGCCATCCGTGGCCGCGACGAAGGCTCACAGCTGGAGGTCGCGCCCGAGGGGTCGCCGGCGCACTCCGTCAGGACGCCCGGTGGCGGCTCGTCGCACCCGATGGTCGCCGTGACCACGCTCGGCAGTCGCACGCACGCGCTCACCGCCGAGGGTCACGATGCCAGCGAGGACGACACCGGGCGAGGCACTCCCATCGTCACCGCCCCACAGGTCGCCGCAACGCTCACGGCGGGCGTGTCCAAGCCCGGCACCAACCCGCCCGGGCGCCGCCAGGAGGACGACCACAACCTCGTCGCCTTTCACCTCACGCAAGACCCGATCAGCGGCGATGTTTCCCCCGCGATGGGTGCCAAGTCAACCGGCATGGGCATCCACACCGAGACGACCGTGCGCCGCCTCACCCCGATGGAGTGCGAGCGGCTGCAGGGCCACCCTGACAACTGGACCGAGGGCCAGGCCGACTCCCACCGGTATAAACAAATGGGCAATGGCGTGGCGGTTCCTGTGTTCGCCTGGGTCGCTCACCGGCTCGCAGCCGTGCATGAGGCAGGTGCGGACCCCCGGCCCTGCCCGGACTGTGGCGGGACTGGCGACGGCACCCACTACCCGTGCGAGACGTGCCACGGAAGCGGTGCCGCATGAACCTCGCCACCCTCGCCCTGCGCCGCGTCCTGCGCGAGCCCGACGGTCACGTCCTCGCCGACATGCTCGGCCTCACCCAACCCCCACCGACCCCAGCCCCACCACGCCGACGCGCACTACCCCGCCACGGCGGCGGACGGAAGGAGAGCCAGCTGTGAACCCACACACCACCGCCACGACCGCACCCACACCGAGACCTGCTCCTGCGGGTGGACCGCGACCGACTGGCCGCCGTCCGTGGCCCGCAAGCGCGTCAGGGTGCACATGACCTCCATCGTCTGCCCCGACTCCCCCGCCTACGTGCCGCCGCACGAGCTGACCGCCCGGCAGCGGATCGCGCTGGAGGCCAGCGGGCGGGCGCACGTCGAGCCCTGCACAGCCCTGGACGGCGACTGCGACTGCACCTGGTGCGGACGTGCCGCGCTCGACGGCGAGTCACCCCTGGACCTGGGTGGCCGGTGGGTCGTCAGGCGAGGGGTCAGGAGGTGAGTGGAGTGAGCGGCTGGGTTTGCCAGGTCTGCCTCGACGTCGCCCGGGCTGGAGAGCCGGTGTGCGACGACTGTCGGACACGCCGCCAGGAGAGTGTGAAACGTGGCCTGACCTGCGATAATGGGGAGAGCCGGACCACATGGGACGGCCCCGATTCGCGCCAACGAACCGAGGGCCTGACCACCGGCACATCTCCGAGCTATGGACAAGGAGGTGAGCCTGATGGCTGCCACGAATGATACCCACATCGAGTGGGAGTGCGTCGCCTGCGGGTCGCTGATCGCAGAGAATGACGGCACGGTCTCCGTTCCACTGCCCTACCCAACCCAGCCGGCACCGCTCCTGTGGTCGCCCCTGCACGACGTCTGCGAGGACCAGAGCGAGAGCCGCTACGGAATCCCGGTCGAGCAGCTCCGCACCGCCGCAGGGATCGTCCGCTGGACGGCGCACATCTACGCCAAGAACTGGGGACACCGCACCGACTGGCACCGCCGCGTCTGCGGCGCCGTGCCGATGGTCGGATCGGGGGCCTACGTCTGATGGCCAAGATCCGAGGTATCAAACCTGAGTTCTGGACCGACGAGGCCGTCGTCGAACTGTCCCGCGATGCCCGCCTGATGTTCATCGGCATGTGGAACTACGCCTGCGACAACGGTCACCTGGACGACAAGCCCAAGCAGATCAAGATGCGGATCTTCCCCGCCGACGACGACACCGACATTGAGGCATGGCTGGACGAGTTGGTCAACATGGGGCGGATCACCCGCAAGGACGGGACCATCACCATCAGGCGCTTCCCAGACCACCAGAAGCCACATAAGCGCTGGTGGACCACCTGTGACCTACCGGGGTGCGAGCACCCTGACAAGTCATCGGACGGACCTAACAACGGTGGCACAACCGTTGCGCCCCCGGTGTCCACCAGTGGACCAACCGCTGATGGTGAAG
>JAUNSA010000017.1:22015-28258 GCA_030539405.1 Propionibacteriaceae bacterium | reverse complement strand
CCTTCGCCGACACGGCCACCTGGTCCGACGGCACGCCGGTCACCGCCGCCGACGCCGTCCTCCTGTGGGGCGCTGCCTCGGGCAACTTCAACACCGTCGAGGCTGCCGAGGAAGAGGGTGACGAGGGCGCCCAGATCGACGACGAGGGCACCGTCACCGTCGAGGGCGAAGAGGTCTTCTTCAACTCCGCCTCCCCCGGCCACAAGCTGATCACGGACTTCCCGGAGATCTCCGAGGATGGCAAGTCGGTCACCTTCACCTACTCCGCGCCGTTCGTGGACTGGGAGATCCTGGCCATGGATCCGACCACCGTCCCGGCCCACGTCGTGGCCAAGCGTGCGCTCGGCTCGGCCGACCCGGAGGCCGCCAAGCAGGCCCTCACCGACGCCTTCCAGAACAACGATCGCGCCGCGCTGTCGAAGATCGCCCAGGTCTTCAACAACGACTTCAACTTCAAGAGCATGCCGACCGATGAGGAGCTGCTCGTCGGCTCCGGCCCGTACAAGATCGTCGACATGGTCGAGGAGCAGTACCTGACGGTCGAGAAGAACGAGAACTACCAGGGCATGCGCGCCCCGAAGATCGACCAGATCACGGTCCGCATCATCCCCGACGCCCAGGCGTCGGTGCAGGCCCTCCAGAACGGTGAGGTCTCCGTGACCCAGCCGCAGTCGACCGCCGACATCCTGCAGCAGCTGCAGGGCCTGTCCAACGTCGAGGTCCTCACCGCCTCCGGTGGCACCTACGAGCACGTCGACCTCGTGTTCAACAACGGCGGCCCGTTCGACCCGGCCACCTACGGTGGCGACGCCGAGAAGGCCAAGAAGGTCCGTCAGGCCTTCCTGCAGACCATTCCTCGCCAGCGGATCATCGACAACATCATCAAGCCGCTGAACCCCGAGGCTGAGATCCGCAACACCTTCAACGTGGTGCCGGGCTCGCCCGAGTACGACGCCACGGCTGAGGCCAACGGCATGGAGGCCACCTACGGTGGCGGTTCCAACATCGACCGCGCCAAGGAGCTCCTGGCCGAGGCCGGCGCGACCAACCCGACCGTCCGCATGATGTTCGCCCAGAACAACACCCGCCGTCAGCAGGAGTTCCAGCTGATCAAGGAGTCCGCGGAGCAGGCCGGCTTCTCCGTCCAGGATGTCTCCAGCATCGACTGGGGCACGCTGCTCGGTACCAACGACGTCTACGACGCCTCGCTGTTCGGCTGGCAGTCCACCTCGGTGGGCGTGTCGCAGGTCCCGCCGAACTTCCTGACCCCGCCGGAAGGCCAGAACAACTACGGCGGCTTCAGCAACCCGCAGGCTGACACGCTCCTCCACGAGCTCAACGTCACCACCGACACCGATCGTCAGAACGAGATCGTGCGTGAGGTCGAGAAGATCCTGGTCGACGAGGCGTTCGGCCTGACCATCTTCCAGTTCCCGGAGATCACGGGCTTCGACTCCACGAAGATCAGCAACGTGTCGTCGATCCCGCTGTCCCCGACGTTCTTCTGGAACTTCTGGGAGTGGGAGGTCGTGGCCTGATCTGAGGCCGCACCACACCTCAACGCAGTACCCAGCGTGGGGCGCCAGGGTCTCCTGGCGCCCCACACGCGGGTTCACCCGCTACGATCACTCGGACGCCTCAGGGCGTCGCAGCCACATTCCCGCTGACCCGGAGTACCCATGGCACGCTTTATCGCACGAAGGCTCGCGCTGGCCCTCGGCACGCTTTTCGTCCTGTCGTTCCTCATGTACGGCTTGCTCGAGTTCGCGCTCGACCCCTTGGTCGACCTGCGCGAGAACCCGGCGCCCAACCGTGCTGAGTTGATCGCCAACCGGGTCCGCCTGCTGAACCTCGACGTGCCGTGGTACCAGCGCTACTTCATGTGGTTGGGCAACTTCGTCCAGGGCGACTTCGGCCTCGCCTGGCGCACCATGCAGCCGGTGGGACGCCTCGTCCAGGGCGCGATCCTCACGTCCATCCAGTTGGTGTTCGCCGCCACGATCATCTCGATCCTGCTGGGCGTGACCATCGGCATCGTGTCCGCGCTGCGCCAGTACACCACCTTCGACTACGCGATCACCTTCGTGTCGTTCCTGCTCTACTCGCTGCCCATCTTCTGGGTGGCCGTGCTGCTCAAGCAGTTCCTGGCCATCGGCGCCAACGACTACCTGCAGAACCCGACGATCAACTGGCCCCTGGTGATCACCTTGAGCCTGGTGTCGGGCCTGTTCTGGGCCGGAGCCCTGGGCGGGCGCCGCAGCAAGAAGATCAAGGTGTTCCTGGCCGCCTTGTTGGTCACCCTGGGCGTGTTCGTCCTGACGCTGTCCACCGGCTGGGTGGAGAACCCGACCATCGGCATCTTCGGCGTGGGCGTCCTGTCGGTCGCCTTCGCCCTCGGCGTGACCGCGATCTTCGCGGGCATGAACAACAAGCGCGCCCTCTACTCGGCCCTGACCACCGCGGTGGTCGGCACGATCATCTGGTGGCCCCTGCAGTGGCTGTTCCACTACTGGGAGATGAGCTGGCCGTGGATGCTCGGCCTGCTCGCGGTCGCCCTGCTCGTCGCGGCGGCCATCGGCTGGGCCTTCGCCGGTCCCGACCGCCAGATCTCCATCCGGGGCGCCATGATCACCGCGCTGTTCACCAGCGTCCTGATCTTCGCCGACCGGGTGCTCCAGGCCTGGGTCCCCTACAACAACGCCCCGCAGATCCTCGGGCGTCCGCTGGCCACCATCGGTGCCGAGACGCCCGGCCTGGCCGGCGACTTCTGGATGCACCAGTTGGACCGGGCCACGCACATCATGCTGCCGACCATGGCGCTGGTGATGATCTCGTTCGCCACCTACGTCCGCTACGAGCGTGGCGCCATGTTGGAGGTCCTCAACCAGGACTACATCCGCACCGCGCGGGCCAAGGGCCTCTCGGAGCGGGTGGTCATCGTCCGGCACGCCCTGCGCAACGCGCTGATGCCGCTGGCCTCCATCGTGCCGGTCGACTTCATCACGCTGATCGGCGGTGCCGTCATCACCGAGACGATCTTCGGCTGGGCCGGCATGGGTCGCCTCTTCATCACCTCGTTGGGAGGGCAAGAGGCCGACCCGGTCATGTTCTACATCATGCTGACCGGCGCGCTGGCGATGATCGCCAACCTCGTCGCCGACTTCCTCTACGCCGTCATTGACCCCAGGATCCGGGTGAACGCATGAGCAACGACCAGTACAACGACAAGAACATCCCCGAGGACGCCGACCGGATCGAGCAGGCCCTCCCGGATGCACCCCCGCACGACACGGAGATCCCCGTCGACACCAACGACGCCGGCGAGATCGCCGTCGAGCGCCCCACCCAGGAGGCCGAGGACGCCTACGGGCGCGGCGAGGGCGTGGGCGAGGAGATGGAGGTCCAGGGGCTGTCCCAGGGCCAGATCGTCTGGGGGCGGTTCATCCGCCACCGGGGCGCCATCTTCGGCCTGGTCACCATCTCATCGGTGTTCCTGCTGTCCCTGCTCAGCATGGGCATCGGCCCGATCCCCGGCCTGTGGCACGTCCAGGACATCTCCTCGGGCGATGTCGTCAACGGGGGCCGGCCGTCCCTGTCCATCCCCGGTGTGGGTGGGGCCACCGAGTTCGCCATCGGTCCCAACCCGTTCGGGCAGGACTCGCTGGGTCGCGACTACTTCGCGCAGGTGATGACCGGCGTCCAGACCTCCCTGCTGGTCGCCGCCGTCCTCGGCGTGGTCGCCCTGACCATCGGCGTGACGATCGGGTCGCTGGCCGGCTTCTACCGCGGCAAGGTCGACATGGCCCTCATGCGGTTCACCGACCTGGTGATCACCCTGCCGGTCATCGTGCTGGGCGCCGTGCTCGGTGCGCTGGTCTCCCGGCTGCCGATGCGCATCGGCGCCGGGCCCGAGCTGACCCAGAGCATCCGGGAGAACATGCCGGTCCTGCTCGCCGTCGCGCTGGGCTGCATCCTGTGGACCGGCCTGGCCCGTCTGGTGCGCTCGGAGTTCCTGAGCCTGCGCGAGCGCGAGTTCGTCGACTCGGCCCGGGTGGCCGGGGCGTCCGACTGGCGGATCATCACCAAGCACATGCTGCCGAACGCGGTCGGCGTGATCGTGGTGAACGGCACCCTGCTGATGTCGGCGGCCGTCACGCTGGAGGCCGCACTGAGCTTCGTCGGCTTCGGCATCTCGCCGCCGAACATCTCGCTGGGCTTCCTGATCTCCGACAACCAGGGCGCGTTCTCCACCCGCCCGTGGCTGTTCTGGTGGCCGGGTCTGTTCATCATCCTGATCGCCCTCAGCATCAACTTCATCGGCGACGGCCTGCGTGACGCGTTCGACCCGCGCACCAAGAAGATCCCGTCGCCCCGCGCCATGGCCAAGGCCGAGCGGGAGCTCGCCGCCACGCGCGTCAACCAGCAGAGCAAGGAGGCGACCCGATGAGCCAGGACCAGACGCAGCAGCGCTCGGTCTTCACCGACGCCATCAAGCTCTCCCGGGACACGGGCGGGGCCGTCGCCAAGGGTGACGTCATCCTCGACGTGAAGGACCTCACGGTCCGGTTCTGGGTGGGCAAGGAGTGGTTCACCGCCGTCGAGAACATGAGCTACCAGCTCAAGGCCGGCGAGGTGCTCGCGATCGTGGGTGAGTCCGGCTCGGGCAAGACCCAGTCGTCGATGTCCCTGCTCGGCCTGCTGCCGCCCACCGGGCGCGCCACCGGCTCGGCGGACCTCAAGGGCACCGAGTTGGTCGGCATGTCGATCCAGGAGCTGCGGGAGGTGCGCGGCAACGAGATCTCGGTGATCTTCCAGGAGCCGATGACCGCCCTCAACCCGGTCTACACGGTGGGCTTCCAGATCGTGGAGACCCTGCGGACCCACTACCTGATGAACCCGTCCGCGGCCAAGGAACGCGCCATCGAGCTGATGCGCATGGTCGAGATCCCCGAGCCCGAAGACAGCTTCAACAAGTTCCCCCACCAGCTCTCGGGTGGCCAGCGTCAGCGCATCATGATCGCCCAGGCCCTGGCCTGTGAGCCGAAGCTCCTGATCGCCGACGAGCCGACCACGGCCCTCGACGTGACGGTGCAGGCCGAGATCCTGAAGCTGATGCGCCAGCTCCGCGAGCGGGTCAGCGCCGGCATCATCCTGATCACCCACGACATGGGTGTGGTCGCCGACATGGCCGACCGGATCATCGTGATGAAGGACGGCCAGGTCGTCGAGCACGGCTCCAGCCACGACATCTTCAACAGCCCTCGCCACCCCTACACCCAGCAGTTGCTGGCGTCCGTGCCGCACCTGGCCGTGGGCGTGGACGACTCCGAACTCGCCGGGCCGCCCAACACGGTCATCGAGGTCGAGGGGCGTCCGGTGCCGCTGAGCTCGCCGCGCTCCGACGGCGAGCCGACCCTCCTGATGGAGGACGTGGCGATCGTCTACCCCAAGCAGGGCCGCCGCCCCGAGTTCCGGGCCGCCGAGCACATCAACCTGCGCGTCGAGCAGGGCGAGGTCGTCGGGCTGGTGGGCGAGTCGGGGTCCGGCAAGACCACGCTGGGCCGCGCCGCCGTCGCGCTGCTGCCCGTGCGCGAGGGCAAGCTGACCGTCGCCGGGCACGACATCACCAACGCGTCGTTGAAGGAGCTCAAGCCCTTCCGCAAGACCGTCGGCATCGTGTTCCAGGATCCCGGCTCCTCGCTCAACCCGCGCCTGCCCGTGGGGGAGTCCATCGGCGAGCCGCTGCTGCTGCACGAGAACCTCAAGGGCGCCGAACTCAGCAAGCGGGTCGAGGCCCTGCTGGATTCGGTGCACCTGCCGCGCTCGATGCGCAACCGGTACCCGCACGAGCTGTCCGGCGGCCAGCGCCAGCGCATCGGCATCGCCCGCGCGCTCGCGCTCAACCCGAAGCTGCTGATCGCCGACGAGCCCACCTCGGCGCTCGACGTGTCGGTGCAGGCGCGCGTGCTGAAGTTGTTCAAGGAGCTCCAGGAGCAGTACGGCTTCGCCTGCTTGTTCATCAGCCACGACCTCGCGGTCGTCGAGCAGGTCTCCAGCCGCATCGCCGTGATGCACCGCGGTCACCTGGTCGAGGTGGGCGACACGCTCGACATCGTCACGCGTCCGCAGCACTCCTACACGCAGCGGTTGCTGTCGGCCGTCCCGGTGCCGGACCCCGAGGAGCAGCGCAAGCGCCGCGAGCTGCGCGACGCGATCATCGAGCGCGAGCACATCGTCTCCTGA
>JAUNSA010000017.1:8870-21915 GCA_030539405.1 Propionibacteriaceae bacterium | reverse complement strand
CAAGCGCCGCGAGCTGCGCGACGCGATCATCGAGCGCGAGCACATCGTCTCCTGAGACGACGGGCGCCCGACGCGTCGGCCGCCTGACCCGCCCCGCCTACCCGGCGGCCGGGTCAGCGGCCGTGGTCGATGGCGTCCAGCTCCCACCCCTCAGGGCCGGGGACGACGTTGCGCGCCAGCGGGATCTGGTGCGAGGCGCTCTCCAGGATGTGCATCTGGTAGCCGCCGGTGTTCGGCAGCGCGAGGATGTCCCCGGCGGTGACGCCGCCCGGGAACCACATCCGGCGGCGCAGGATCAGTTCGTCCTCGATGCAGTAGGCGCCCACGAGGAAGCCGTCGACGGCCTCCCCGGTCGGCTCGCGTCGCACCAGGATCGGGTCGACCAGGAAGTCGTCGGAGGTGGAGCGGCACTGCGTCCGGTTCATCTCCAGGCCGACGAGCCCGAGGCCGTCGCTGCGCGCCTTGGTGAACGCGACCCTCGCCAGGGTGAGCCCGCAGCCGTCCAGCAGCGAACGCCCGGGCTCGAGGTGCAGCCGCAACCCGCGCTCGGCCAGCCCGGACGCCGCCGTGCCCGACCCGTCGGCCAGCCGCAGCGCCAGCAGCCCGTCCAGCCAGCCGCCCCGCACCGGTTCTTGCCAGTAGGGGTAGACCGTGCCCAGCGGGTGGTCCTTCCACGTGAGCGCCTCGTCGGCGTTGCCGGAGGCATGGGCGGCCCAGAAGGCGTCCCAGTCGGCGCGGTCGTCCAGGTAGCTCATCGGGACGCCGCCGCCCAGGTCCACGAACGCGACCGGGTGCCCGGCCGCGCGGAGGGCGTCCGTCAGGGGGAGGCACTCGCCGAGGACGGCCACGCGATGGGCGGCGGCGTAGCCGTGCAGGTGGGCATGGACGCCGAGGGCTCGCACGTGCTGGACGCCCGCCCAGTCCACTGCCGCCCACGCCGAGGCCGTGACGCCGAACCGCGTCGGTGGCAGCCCGGTCGCGGGGCTGGGCGCGACGCGCGGGGCCACGTGGGCGTCCTGCCCGAGGGTGGATGCCACGGTCGTGATGCGGTCCAGCTCGGCGGGGCCGTCGACCGAGATGGTGGTGCCCGAGCGCACGGCCAGCTCCAGCAGGGCGTCCGGCTTGATGGCGGCGCTGAGGATGATCCGCTCGCCGGGGACGCCGGCGTCCAGCACCTGGCGCAGCTCGCGCTCGCTGGCCACGTCGACGCCGTGCCCGGCCGCATGCGCCGCGCGGACCAGGGCGAGGGCCTTGTTGGCCTTGCGGGCGAAGTAGATGCCGACCTCGACGCCGTGGCGGGCGCCGGCGTCCACGAGCTCGGCGGCGTTGCGGGCCAGCGGCCCCGGATCGATGACGTTCACTGGCGACCCGTGCTGCTCCAGCAGGGTGGCGCAAGCGTCGGGGTCGGCCAGCAGGTCGACCATCCAGCCGTCCAGGCGGGCGGGCAGGGGCGGTCGGCCGTGGACGCCGGCGCGCAGGTCGGCGTGGGGGGCGTTGGTCATGGCTCCTCCTCGATCCGGGTGGCGACCCGTCCGGCCCAGGCGTGCCGGGCGGGGTGCAGGCTGCGGGACAGGGTGTCGTTGCCGATCGTGGCGTCCTCGGTGGGGCGCCCGATGACGGCCAGGCCGGTGAGGGGCTGGCCCTCGGGGGACAGGCACGTGCCGTCGGCGGTGTGGGCGACCCCGCGGCGTCCGGGCGCGCGGGCGATCAGGCCCGCCTCGACCAGGCGCCCCGGGAGGGTTGCCTCACCGGTCGCGACGCCCGGGGCGGGCAGCACGGCGTCCACGACGACGTCGACGGGCACGGGGCCGCGGTGCCCGGCGTGGTCGATGCGGTCGGTGGCCAGCGAGGAAGGGTCGACGATGCCCGCCTCGATCAGCGCCAGCAGCTTGGCGGCGTTCACCGGGGGCGGCCCGAAGGCGATGCCCTCCAGGCGCGGGGCGGCCTCGGCGAAGGGGGCGAAGTCGAGTCCGCCGCCGAGCGAGAAGCGCTCCACCAGCGCGGGGTAGAGCTCGCGCCAGGCCGCGCCCACCGCCCAGCCGGCGTCCGGTGGGGCCTGGTCGGTGGACACCAGCAGGGAGGCGCGCAGGGCGTCGGTGGGGTCATCGTGGGTGGGGGCGCCGGCGAAGACGTCCGCCACGGTGGCACCCCGGCTCGGTGAGCGCCCCAGCTCGGCCAGGAGGCTTTCGGCGGTGGCCGGGACGACGGCGAGCGCGGCCGCGGCGTCCGTGGCGGCACGGATCGTCTCCAGCCCCTGGGTGCGCAGGTGGGCCGGCACTGCGCTGGCGATGGCCGAGCCCGGTTGGGGCTTGGCGGCCAGGAACCGGCCCCGGCGGACCACGGGGCGCACCGCAGCCGGCTCGTCGCCCGAGGCCCGGTAGGTCGGCGCGGTGGGGTCGCCGGCGAAGCGCCCGCCGCGGCCCTGGGTGAGGGCCAGGGTGGCATCGATGAAGGTCAGGGCAGCGCCCCGGGTGGCGACGACCGACCCGGCCGGCACGGTGTCCAGGCTGGCGATGGGGTAGACCGAGGGCACCAGCAGCGCCTCCCCGGCCCAGCCGTGGGCGAGGGCGTCCGGGGAGTCGTCGGCGTGCCCGGTCGCGAGCAGGACCTCGGCGTAGTCGATGCCGTCCACCGACCAGCCGGTCGGGGTGCGTTCGACCCTCTCGGCGAGCCGGGGGAGGTGGGTCAGGCCGCGGTGGCGTGCGAACAGGGAGGCCCAGCGTTCGGCCAGGTAGGCGCCCAGCAGGGCGCGCGGGGGAAAGGGGTCGAGGGGGTCGGCCTCGCCGCGGTCGCGGCGCCAGGCGTCGAAGCCATCGACGATGGCCGAGGTCACGTTGAGGCGCAGCCAGTCGGGCTGGTTCAGGTCGTAGGCGGCACCCGTGCCGGGCGGGCGGGGGTCCCAGGCGTCGATGGTGGCGTCCGGCGTCCGGGCCAGGAGCGCTTCGACGGCGTAGAGGGCCTTCGGGCCGGCCCCGATGACGGCGACCCTCACGCGTCCTCCCCGAAGGCCGCGACCCGGGCGTCCATCTCAGCGGGGGTCAGGCCCAGCTCGGACTCGACCCACGCGTCGTCGAACACCGTCGAGGCGTACGGGAGCCCGCCGTCGTGCAGGATGAGGGCCACCGTGCCCGACAGGCGGGGGGCGCAGCGGGCCACTGCGGCGGCCACGGCACCGGCGGACGCCCCTGCCAGGATGCCCTCGCGTCGGGCGAGGGCGCGGGTGCCGACCACGGCGTCCGCGTCGGGGACCCGGACCACCTCGTGGGGGTGCAGCCCCTCGGCCAGGGCGGGGACGATGCCCGCGCCGTAGCCGGCCAGCCGGCGGGTGCCGCGCTCGCCCCCGAACAGGACCGAGCCCGCGGCGTCCACCGCCACGACCCGCGTGGGCAGGCCGGCGCGCTCGACGTGGGCGAGGCAGCCGGCGATGGTGCCGGTGGTCGAGGTGGCCACGAACAGCCAGTCGACCGCTCCGCCCAGGGCGAGGTCGATCTCGCGCATGGTGCCGTCGGCGTGGGCGCGCACGGCGGCGGGGTGGGAGTACTGGTCCAGCCACACGGCGTCGGCACGCTCGGCGACCAGCTCGCGGACCCGGGCGAGGCGGGCGACCAGCCAGTCCCCGGTCTCGGGATCGGGCTCGGTGATCGCCACCACCTCGGCGCCCAGGGCGCGCAACACCGACACGGTGGCCGGGTTGGTGCGGGGGTCGACGACGCAGACGGCGTGCAGGTCGTTGAGGAGGGCCAGGCGGGCGAGGGCGACGGCGAAGTTGCCCGAGCTCGATTCGACCAGCGTGGAGCCGGGCCCGATCTGTCCGGACGCCCACGCGTCGGCGACCATGGCGTGGGCCGAGCGGTCCTTGGCCGATCCGCCCGGGTTGAAAGACTCGAGCTTGGCGAACAGGCGTGCGGGGCAGGCGGGCAGCAGTCGGGTCAAGGGGACCAAGGGTGTGCCGGCGACGGTGTCGAGGAGTCCTCGCGGTCCGATGGTGCCCACAAGCGTGAGCGTACCCGGTGTGTCAGCAGGGGCTGACAAGGGGAGACGTCGCCGTCAGCCGAACCAGCCCAGCAGGCCGCAGCCGACGGCGAAGACCACCATGAAGGCGAACAGGCCGATGTTGATCAGCATCGAGGCCGCCCCGCCCTCCTCCTCATCCTCGTCGGCTGTCGCGGGGGCGACGGGGTCGGCCTCGAGGGCGCGGTGCTGGTCGTGGGTCATGCGAGTCCTCCCAGTCGGCTGAGGTCGGAGACGAGGGCGATCCCGAGGATCACGAACACCACGGCCAGGAACGCGGCGTACAGCCAGCGCTTGGGGTGTTCGGCGCTCCAGAAGCGGCGCAGGCTGACGATGCCGTTGACGGCGGCCACGATGCACAAGGCGATCCCGATGGGGGCGGCCAGCCAGCCGGACAGGGCCAGCAGGGGGAGCAGGACCGGCACCAGCACGTACGTGATCGTGCACCGCACCGCGGAGATGATCACCGAGGCCCGAAAGGCGCGCTGCGCCCCGGCGCCGGAATCCCCGCGCGGCGTCGTGACCCCGAGCAGCCGACGCATCAGCCGGTCGGGTGCCGCCTGGGAGCGGAAGCCGCGGCTGGGGGTCAGCTCGTCGGTGAGCGTTTCGGTCACGGGTCGAGGATACCGTCTGAGGCACCGTTGCCACCGGTTGCCATGGGCGGAGGCCACGTCTTGCCATTCTAGTCATTGTGACTATAAAGTGGAGGTGTCCTCACAGGGAGGACGACAAGAGAAAGGAAGACGAGATGAAGCTCAGCGAGATCATCGATCTGTGGAACGAAGTGTCCGAGGACATGGTTCAGGCCCACCAGCTCTGACCCACCCCGGGGATTCGATCCCCCCGCTCCCTGGGATCCGGGTGAGCGAAACGCCAACCCAAGCCTGGCACCACAATGCGGTGGTGTCGGGCTTGAATCATGTTCGGGCCCGGTCGCACGGTCGGCGTCCCGAATGCACCCACTAGTCTGGCCCCGACATGGCACACCTGCTCGGAGCCGAAGGGCTCCACCTCGAATTCCCCACCAAGGTCGTCTTCGACTCCGTCACGCTCGGGGTCAACGAGGGCGACCGCATCGGCATCGTCGGCCGCAACGGCGACGGCAAGTCGTCGCTGATGGCCATGCTGGCCGGACGCCTCGAGCCGCTCGCCGGCAAGGTCACCACGCGCCGTGGGTTGCGGATCGGCGTCCTCGACCAGGCCGACACCCTCGACGGGTCGCTCACCGTGGGCCAAGCCGTCGTCGGGGATGCGCCCGAGCACGTCTGGGCCGGTGATGCGAAGGTGCGCGACGTCATCGCCGGTCTGCTCGCCGACGTGCCGTGGGACGGCCTCGTGTCCGACCTGTCGGGCGGGCAGCGCCGCCGGGTCGCCCTGGCGTCCTTGCTGGCAGGGGAGTGGGACGTCCTCGCCCTGGACGAACCCACCAACCACCTCGACGTCGAGGGCATCACCTGGCTCGCGGGGCACCTCAAGCAGCGCTGGGCCGCCAACGCCGGCGGGCTGATGGTCGTCACCCACGACCGCTGGTTCCTCGACGAGGTGTGCACCGCGACCTGGGAGGTCCACGACCGGATCGTCGAACCCTTCGAGGGTGGGTACGCCGCCTACATCCTGCAGCGCGTCGAGCGTGACCGGCAGGCCGCGGCCATCGAGCAGCGCCGGCAGAACCTCGCCCGCAAGGAGCTCGCGTGGCTGCGCCGCGGGGCTCCGGCCCGGACGTCGAAGCCGAAGTTCCGCATCGAGGCCGCCAACGCCCTCATCGCCGACGTGCCGCCCCTGCGCGACACCGTGGCCCTGCAGTCGCTGGCCGTCGCCCGCCTCGGCAAGGACGTCATCGACCTGCACGACGCCGGGGTCTCCTACTGCGACAACGAGGTGCTGCGCGGCGTCGAGTGGCGGCTCGCTCCCGGCGAGCGCACCGGCATCCTGGGCGTCAACGGGGCCGGCAAGTCGACGCTGCTGAAGCTGATCGACGGCTCACTGTCCCCGACGTCCGGACGCGTGAAGCGCGGCAAGACCGTCCAGGTCGCCACGCTCAGTCAGCAACTCGGCGGCCTGGAGGAGCACCTCGACGAACCCGTCCGCGTCATGATCGGACGCCTGCGCACCAGCTACACGTTCGGGTCGGGCTCCAAGGCCCAGGAGATGACCCCGAGCATGCTCCTGGAGCGCCTCGGCTTCAGCAACGCCCAGTTGAGCACCCCCATCAAGGACCTGTCCGGTGGCCAGCAGCGCCGCCTGCAACTGCTGCTCATCCTGCTGGCCCAGCCGAATGTGCTGATCCTGGACGAGCCCACCAACGACCTCGACACCGACATGCTCGCCGCCCTGGAGGACCTGCTCGACTCGTGGCCCGGCACCCTGATCGTGGTCTCCCACGACCGGTACTTCCTGGAGCGCGTCACCGACCAGCAGTACGCCGTGATGGACGCCAACCTGCGCCACCTGCCCGGCGGCGTGGACGAGTACCTGCGGCTCCGGGCTGCTGGAGTTGGGGGATCTTCTGCCGGGGCTGGGAAGTCGTCGGCCCAGGCGTCCGGCTCGCCCTCGCCCGGCAAGGCCGCGCCCACGGCGTCCGGACTGTCGGGGGCAGAGCTGCGCGCCGCCCAGAAGGAGCTCGCCGCGGTGGAGCGGCGCATCGCGAAGCTCACCGAGCAGGCCGCCACGGCCACGACGGCCCTGGCCGACCACGACCACACCGACTACGGGGGCCTAGCAGCCAAGATGGCCGACATCAAGGCGTTGGAGTCCGAGGTCGAGGAGCTCGAGCTGCGCTGGCTGGAGCTCTCGGAGTCCCTCGAGGGCTGACGCCGCCCGGCGCTGGGCCCGTAACGCGGAAACTCCCTCACAACGCGGATCGGATCAGCGTTGTGAGGGAGAAAGCGCGTTGCGAGCTGCTCAGCGGCCCCGCATGGCCCGGTTGACGCCCTTGGGCGTGGGCATCGGACCCTTCGGGACCGGGGCCTTGGGGCGCACGGCGTCCAGGGCCTTGAGGCGCTGACGCACCTCGATCACCTGGTGGGGCTGGAGCGCCTTGGGCATCTTGGTGATGTGCTTCTCCAGGTCGCCGAGCTTGACCTGGCCGTCGCCATTGCCCAGCAGGATCGTGCTCACCGGGACGCCGTAGGAGACCTGCTCGTGCTTGCGGGCCTCGCCGTTCAGCAGCGGACGCACGCGGCCAACGGAGCCCTCGCCGATCAGCAGGACGCCGCCGGGGCCGACGACGCGGTGCACCAGGTCCAGGTGGCGGGTCGCGGTGATGCCCATGTCGTAGGTGTACTTCTTCTTGTTCAGCAACTGCAGCGCCACCTCGGCCGAGCCCGCCTGCCCGTCGTAGCGCTTGACCATCGCGCCCTTCACGCGGCGGGTGAGCACGATCATGGCGCCCAGGAAGCCGGACACGATCGCCAGCGGCAGCCACGCCCACCAGGCGAGGTTGGTCAGGATGCCGATCAGGGCGATGACCGCGGCGACGCCGACGCCGACGCCGAGCATCCACCAGGTGACGGCGGGATCGATCTCGGCCGTCCGCTTGTACGCCTCGCGGAACTGGCGGATCTGGTTCCAGTCGCGCGGGTCGTCACTGTTCTTCTTGCGCAGCTTCTCGGCCTTGATGGCGGCCTTCTGCTTCGCGGCGAGTTCCTTCGCCTTCTCGCTAGCCATGTCTCACTCCACGTCCTGGTTCTGCGGCGCCTTCTTGCGGGCCTCCATGGCCTGCCGGTAGAGCCGGCCGGCTCGGTACGACGAGCGGACGAGCGGCCCGGAAAGCACTCCTGCATATCCTAAGGCCTTCGCCTCGGACTCCAGCTCATCGAACTCCTCGGGTGTGACCCACCGGTCGATCGGGTGGTGCTTGGCCGAGGGCCGCAGGTACTGCGTGATCGTGAGCAGCTCCGTCCCGGCCGAGCGCAGGTCGGCCAGCGCCTGGGAGATCTCCTCCCGCGTCTCGCCCATGCCCAGGATCAGGTTGGACTTCGTCACCAGCCCCGCCGCGCGCGCCTGCTGCAGGACGCCCAGCGACCGCTCGTAGTCGAACGCCGGCCGGATCCGCTTGAAGATCCGCGGGACGGTCTCGACGTTGTGCGCGAACACCTCCGGCGCGGCCTCGAACACGGTCTCCAGCGCGCTGCGCTCACCCTTGAAGTCGTCGACGAGCAGCTCCACGCCACACCCGGGGTTGAGCGCGCGGATCTGGCGGCAGGTCTCGGCGTACAGCCAGGACGCCCCATCGGGCAGGTCGTCGCGGGCCACGCCCGTCACGGTCGCGTAGCGCAGGCCCATCTCGCGCACCGACTCGGCGACGCGCCGGGGCTCATCACGGTCATAGCCGGAGGGGCGCCCGGTCGCGATCTGGCAGAAGTCGCAGCGGCGCGTGCACTGGTCGCCGCCGATGAGGAAGGTGGCCTCGCGGTCCTCCCAGCACTCGAAGATGTTGGGGCAGCCGGCCTCCTGGCAGACCGTGTGCAGGCCGCCGTCCTTCACCCGGGACTGCATGTCCCGGTACTCGGGACCCATCACCGCCTTCGTCTTGATCCAGGCGGGCTTGCGTTCGATCGGGGTCTCTGCGTTGCGCGCCTCGATGCGCAGCAGTCGACGAGGCTGGGTGTCGGTCACCCGGCCATCCTAGTCATGCGACCGGGCGGCTCCCGAGCGCGGCCAACACCGGCTTGAGCACCATCCACCACTGCTCCTTGGGACGCCGGACGTCCCAGTCCACCAGGTCGTCCAGGTCCCGCACCGGGCGGACGCCCTCGGGGGTGGTGAAGCCGTGCACCACCTGGCCGGACGCCAGCGCGTCGGTCATCCAGTCGGTCACCTCGGCGGCCAGCCGGACGCCGTTGATCCGGTCGAAGGGGGTCGGCGTCCCGCCCTGTTGGACGTGGCCCAGCACCACGCCGCGCACGCTGAAGGCGCCCCGCCCCTCGGCCTCGAACATGCGCGTGAGCAGGTCGGTGGTGTAGAAGGCGGACGCCTCCTCGTTGCGGATCGCCAGCCACCGGTCCTGGCCCGAGGCGAAGGCGTCCACCATGGTGTCGACGTCCTCCTTGAGGTCGGCGATGGTGAGCCCGTCCTCTTGGAGGTAGACGCGCTCGGCGCCCGCGGCCACGCCGGTGGCCAGCGCGAGGAAGCCGCACCGGCGTCCCATCACCTCGACCACGAAGGCGCGCTGGGTGGCCGAGGCCGACCGCTTGATCCGGTCGACCGATTCGACGGCGACGTTGAGGGCGGTGTCGGCGCCGATGGCCATCTGCAGGCTGGGCAGGTTGTTGTCGATGGACGCCGGGACCACCACCATCGGGATCGCCAGCGAGGGGAACCGCTTGCGCTCGGCGTGGAACAGCGTCAGCGCCCGGTAGGCCTGGAAACCCCCGATGATGACGATGCCGTCCAGGGCGTGGGTCTCGATCGAGCGGGCCAGGGCGTAGAGGTCCTCCTCGCCGGGGATCCACCGCTGGGTGCCCAGGTTGGCCCCGCCTGCCGAGGACCACCCCTCGACGTCGGCCCAGCCGATCTCGCGGACCTCGCCGGCGATCAGGCCGGGGAAGCCGCCCTCGACCCCGACCATCGTGTGGCCTCGGTCGACGCCCAGACGCACCAGCGCCTTCGCGGCGGGGTTCATGCCGGGGGCCAGACCGCCGACGTGCATGACGGCGATCCGTCGCCCGGTCGCGTGCTCGGGCCCGCGGGCGCGGGCCTCCGACAGTCGCCGGAACGTCTTGTGCATCTGGACGAACGAACTGCCGCGGGCGGCCATCGCCTCGTCGTAGCGCCCCTGCTCGACCAGCGTCGTCACGCTGCGTGTCGCCGCCACGGCGTCCACCAACGGCATGGCGTGGGGCCGGTTCGCCCGGACGCCGATGACCTGGGGTTCGCGGTCCCCGCGCAGCACCTCGTCGACGGCCGCATGCCCGACCAGGGAGGCCATCCAGCGGTCGTAGGCCGACGGGGTCCCGCCGCGCTGGACGTGGCCCAGGATCGTGACCCGGGCGTCCTCACCCATCTCGTCGGACAGCGCGCGCTGCACATCGGCGGCCGAGATGGGGCGTCCCTGCCGGTCGGCGGCTCCCTCGGCCACCACCACGATCGAACTGCGGCGTCCCGCGTCCCGGGAGCGCTGCAGCACCGACGCGAGGTGGGCCTCCCAGCCCGGTTCGGGCGGGAACTCCGGCACCAGGGCGTAGTCGGCGCCGCCCGCGATCGCGCTCATCAGCGCGAGGTAGCCGCAGTGGCGTCCCATCACCTCGACCACGAAGATGCGCTGGTGGGAGGCCGCGGTGCTCGCGATGGCGTCGATCGCCTCGGTGATGCGGTGGAGGGCCGAGTCGGTCCCGATCGTCATGTCGGTGCCGACCATGTCGTTGTCGATGGTGCCCACCAGCCCGGCGATGATCAGCTGCGCGTGGGCCTCGGCCTGCTCGTCGGTGATCTCACCGGACGCCCGCAGCGCGGCCACGTGGTCGGGCCACTCGGCGCGCAGGACGTCGGTGCCGGTCAGCGAGCCGTCGCCGCCGATGACCACCACCCGGTCGATGCCCTGTTCGATGAGGTGGGCCACGGCGCGGCGCCGCCCCTGCTCGGTGCGGAACTCATCGCAGCGGGCGGTCCCGATGACGGTGCCACCCGCGGACGTGATGCCGGAGACGTCATCCCAGGCGAGGGGGCGGATGTGGTCCCCGCCGCGGACGGCGCCCTGCCACCCCTCGAGGATGCCGTACACCTCGGCGCCGGCGCCGATCCCCGCGCGCACCACGGCGCGGACGGCCGCGTTCATGCCGGGGGCGTCGCCGCCCGACGTCAACACACCGATGCGAACTGCCATGCCCCCAACCCTAGGGCCGAGCGGCCCCCGAGGGGACGGCGTCCGCGCGCAGGGCCGCGCACGTCGTCAGCGCGAAGGACAGCTCGCGGGCCAACAGCGGCTCCAGGTTGCGCGCCACCGTGACCAGGCTCGGGGCCGACCCCACCTCGTCGGCGATGCTGGTGACGCCGGCGTCATCGATCCCGCAGGGCACGATGTTGCCGAACGGACCCACCGCCTGGTGGCCGATGTTGAGCGCGAACCCGTGCATCGTGGTCATCTTCTGCACCCGGATGCCGATGGCGCAGATCTTGCGCTCGGGGCGTCCGGCTTCGGCGGGCAGCCACACGCCCGTGCGGCCGTCCACGCGGCCCCCGGCGATGCCCAGCGGCGCCAGCACGTCGATCACCGCCTGCTCCAGGCGGCGGACATACTCCAGGGGGCCGATCTCACGCGACAGCGTCACGATCGGGTAGCCGACCAGTTGGCCGGGGCCGTGGTAGGTGATCTTGCCGCCGCGATCGACATCGACCACGGGCGTGCCGTCGAAGGGGCGCTCGGAATCCAGGGTGCGGCGGCCTGCGGTGTAGACCGGTGGGTGCTGGACGAAGAGCACCTGCGGCCCGATCTCACCGGCCACGACCCGGGCGTGCACCGCGCGCTGGTACTCCCACGTCTCGCGATAATCACTCGGCGCGAGGTCCTGGCCGTCGAAGCCGAGGTACTCGAAGGTGAATCCGTCACGCGTTGAGGGGAGCTGCACGGACGCCACTGTAGCCCGGGGGTGACTGCCCAAAAGGGACCGCCCGTTTGCGTGCCATGGCACACAAACGGGCGGTCCCGAACGAGCAGTCAGGCTCAGGCGCCGAACTCGGCCCCGAAGTCGCCCTCCTCCAGGCGCGCCTTCACGAAGGAGAGGAAGCGCGCGGCGTCGGCCCCGTCGACCAGACGGTGGTCGTAGGACAGCGACAGGTACATCATGTCGCGGATCGCGATGACCTCACCCAGCTCCGGATCGTTCACCACGACCGGACGCTTCACCAGCGCGCCGGTGCCCAGGATGGCCACCTCGGGCTGGTTGACGATCGGGGTGTCGAACAGCGTCCCGGCCGAACCGTAGTTCGTGATCGTGAACGTGCCACCCGACAGCTCGTCGGGGCCCACCTTGTTGGTGCGGGTCCGCGCCGCGACGTCGGCGATCTTCTTGGCCAGCCCGGAGACGTTGAGGTCACCGGCGTCCTTGACGACCGGGACGAGCAGGCCGCGCTCGGTGTCCACGGCGATGCCGACGTGCTCGGCGTCGCGGTAGTGGATCTCACCGGCCTCGGTGTCGATCTGGGCGTTCAGCTTCGGGAACTGCTTCAGACCCTCGACCGCGGCCTTCGCGATGAACGGCAGGTACGACAGCGACGCACCCTCGCGGGCCTTGAACGCATCCTTCGACTTGGCCCGGATCTTGCTGATGTTGGTCAGGTCCACCTCGACCGTGGCGGTGAGCTGGGCCGAGACCTGCAGCGACTCCACCATGCGCGAGGCGATGATCTTGCGCAGGCGCGACATCTTCTCGGTGGTGCCGCGCTTGGCCTCTGCGGCCGGGTCGGCCTTCGGGGCGGACGCCGCGGGCGCGCCCTGGTCGGCCTTCGGTTCGGCAGCAGCGGCCGGGGCCTCCTGCTTCGGTGCCTTGGCGGCCTCGGCGGCGGCCAGGACGTCCTGCTTGCGGATGCGGCCACCCACGCCCGAACCCTTGACCGTGTTCAGGTCGATGTCGTGCTGGGCGGCCAGCTTGCGGACCAGCGGGGTCACATAGCCGGTGTCGGGAGCCTCGGCGGCCCGGCGCGGCGCGGCGGACTCCTTCGGGGCATCCTTCGGCTCCTGCGCGGGCGCCTTGTCCTCGGTCGGGACCTCGGCCTTGGCCTCCTCCTTCGGAGCTTCTTCCTTGGGCCCCTCGTCCTGCTTCGGGGCTTCTTCCTTCTTGGGCTCCTCCTTCGGAGTCTCCTGCTTGGTCGAGCCGCCGGAGACGTTGGGGTCTCCGATGATGGCCAGGACGGCGCCGACCTCGGCGGTCTCGTCCTCGGCGACGCGGATCTCGAGCAGGGTGCCGGCTGCGGGGGAGGGGATCTCGGTGTCGACCTTGTCGGTGGACACCTCGACGAGTGCTTCGTCGGCCTCGACGGTGTCGCCGACCTCCTTGAGCCAGCGGGAGATGGTGCCCTCGGTGACGGACTCGCCCAG
>JAUNSA010000017.1:0-8770 GCA_030539405.1 Propionibacteriaceae bacterium | reverse complement strand
GCCGCAGCCTCCTGCTGCGCCTCCTCCGACGGGGACTCGGGGGCGTCGTCGCCGCCGGACGCCTCGCCCGGCTCGCCGATCACGGCGAGGATCGCGCCGACCTCGGCGACGTCATCTTCTTCGAACTTGATCTCCAGCAGCGTGCCCGCGACGGGGGAGGGGATCTCGGTGTCGACCTTGTCGGTCGAGATCTCCACCAGGGCCTCGTCGGCCTCGACGGTGTCGCCGACCTCCTTGAGCCAGCGGGAGATTGTGCCTTCGGTGACGCTTTCACCCAGTGCGGGAAGGGGGACATTCGTCGGCATGCTCACAGGCTCCTTCTTCGATGACCGGCCGTAACGGGCCCCAGCCTAGCCCTCCACCCCGACAATCCACACCCTCGCCGGGGCGTCCGTGGACGCTCAGCGGCCGGTGCTCTGGGCCAGGGAGCGCGCCAACGACACCAAGGTGCGGACGCCCGCGCCGGTGCCGCCCTTGGGCACGTAGTCATACGGCGCCGTCCCGTTCCAGGCCGGCCCGGCGATGTCGAGGTGGGCCCACCGCATGCCATCGGGGACGAACGACTGCAGGAACGCCGCCGCGGTGAGGGCGCCGCCGTAACGCGTCTTGCCCGACGAGGCCAGGTCGGCCACCTCGGAGCGCAGGTTCTCACGCATCTGCTCCGGCACGGGCAACTGCCAGAACGCCTCTCCGGACGCCTCCGCGGCGTCCAGCAGGTCGTCGGCGGTCTCGTCGTCGGAGGCCATCAGCCCGCCGACGCGCTCGCCCAGGGCGACCAGGCAGGCGCCGGTCAGGGTGGCGATGTCGACGATCAGGTCGGGGGCGTCCTCGCCGGCGCGCACGATGGCGTCCGCCATGACGATGCGGCCCTCGGCGTCGCTGTTGGCGTTCTCGACGGTCTTGCCGCCGTACATGGTGAGGACGTCGCTGGGCCGGTAGGCGGTGCCCGAGGGCATGTTCTCCGCCATGGCGGCGTACGCGGTGACCTTGACCTTCAGCTTCAGGTCGGCGATGGCCCGGACGGCCGCGAGCACCGCGGCGGCCCCGGCCATGTCGCACTTCATGGTGATCATGCCGTCGGCCGGCTTGAGGTTCAGGCCGCCGGTGTCGAAGGTGATGCCCTTGCCGACCAGGGCCAGGTGCACGGTGGCGCCGCGCGGGGCGTACGAGATGCGGACCAGCCGCGGCGGACGCGACGACCCGCCGCCGACGCCGAGGATGCCGCCGAAGCCGCCCTTGGCGAGCGCCTTCTCGTCGAGCACCTCCACGTCCAGGCGGGCCTCCTTGGCCAGCGCGCGGGCGTCGTCGGCGAAGGACTCGGGGTACAGGGCGTTCGGCGGGGTGTTCACCCAGTCGCGGGCCCGGTTGACCGCCGCGGCGACGATGGCCGCCTCAGCGACGTGGGTCGCGGCGTCCTTGGCCGGGGAGAGGACGGTCAGGGAGGAGAACGGACGCGACGGCGCGGCCTGGGTCTCCTTGGCGTAGGTGTAGGCGCCCAGCAGGGCTCCCTCGGCGACCCCGCGGAGCACCTCGGGCTCGAGGGCCTCCAGGCTGAGGGCCACCGACAGCGTCCGGTCGCCGGCGACCTTGGCCGCGGTGCGGATCGCGCTGCCCGCGGCGCGGCGGACCTGCTCGGGGGTGACGTCGACCCCGCCCAGGCCGGTCACGACCAGGCCCGGCGTCCCCGGCAGCACGACGGTGGTGCCGATCTTGGCGGCGGCACCCATCGACTGGGCCGAGGCGAGCAGCGAGGTGCCGTGCCGCTTGGACCACGCCTTGTCCACCTCCTCGGGGACGCCGACGAGCACGGGGCCGTCGGAGGCGTCGGCCAGGCCGACGACGAGCAGGTCGGCGTCCTTGGGCAGCGCGGCAGCAGCGGTGAGCGTGGGGAGCGCGGAGGTCGGCACGGGATCGTTCTCCTTGAGCAGCAGGGGCTGAGTCGGGACCTCACCCTACCCACTGAGGTAGGTTCTCCGACATGTCCGATCTGTTGACTTCTCCACTGCACGAGCGCCACGTCGCCCTCGGCGCGAAGTTCGCCGAGTTCGGCGGCTGGTCGATGCCGTTGCAGTACTCCTCGATCGTCGCCGAGCACAAGGCCGTGCGCGAGGCCGTGGGCATCTTCGACGTCAGCCACCTGGGCAAGGCCCGGGTCAGCGGGCCCGGCGCGAAGGACTTCGTCAATCGCTGCTTCACCAACGACCTGGCCAAGATCGGCCCGGGTCAGGCGCAGTACACGATGTGCTGCAACGCCGACGGTGGCGTGGTCGACGACCTCATCCAGTACCTGCGCTCCGACGACGACGTCTTCCTCATCCCGAACGCGGCCAACACCACCGAGGTCGTCGCCCTGCTCACCCAGGCCGCCCCCGAGGGCATCACCGTGACCAACCAGCACGCCGACTTCGCGGTGCTCGCCCTGCAGGGTCCGCGCTCGGACGAGGTGCTGGCCAAGCTCGGCGTTGAGGCCGATTTCGACTACATGCAGTTCCGCGAGGGCGCCGTGGACGGCCGTGCGCTCACCATCTGCCGCACCGGTTACACCGGCGAGCGCGGCTACGAGCTGGTCTGCGCCGTCGAGGACGCCCCGGCCGTCTGGGACGCCGTCCTGGCCGCCGGTGAGGAGTTCGGCATCACCGCCTGCGGCCTCGGCGCCCGGGACACGCTGCGCACCGAGATGGGGTATGCCCTGCACGGCCACGAGTTGAGCCTCGACATCACCCCCGTCATGGCGCTCGCCGCGTGGGCCGTCGGCTGGGACAAGGACGAGTTCTGGGGTGATGAGGCCCTGCGCGCCCAGCGTGCCGAGGGTCCGGCCCGGCGCGTCCGTGGCATCCGGTCGACCGGGCGCGCGATCCCGCGTCCCGGCATGGACTGCGTGGACGGCGACGGCACGGTGGTCGGCACCGTCACGTCGGGGACCTTCTCCCCGACGTTGGGGGTGGGTATCGGCCTGGCCCTGCTGGACAACGAGTACAAGCCCGGCACCGAGGTCGGCGTGGTGGTCCGCAGGAACACCGAGACGTTCGCCGTGGTCAAGCCGCCGTTCGTCGAGACGCAGGTGCGCAGCTCGTGAGCCGACGCGCCTGGCTCCACCTCGCCCTCGCGATCGCGGGGGTCGCCGTCGTCATCTGGGCGGTCGTCAACGCGGTGTCACCGTCGATCTCGTGCCGCGGCGTCCCGATGGGGCCAGGGGACACCTGCCGCAACGCCGAGGGCACGAAGGTGCAGACCTACGAGGACCGCCTCGAGGCGGTCACGTTCTCCACCCCGGTGATGATCGGCACGGGGGTGGTCGTGGCAGGCTTCGGCGCCGCCCTGTTCGTCGCCGAACGGCGGCGTACCGCGTCCGTGGTGGGGTGAGCGCTCAGGCGTGCAGGCTCATCGGGCCGTAGACGACCCGATCGCCCTCGCACAGCGACACGGCGTCCACGCCGGCGTCCGCCAGGTCCTCGTAGGACGCGCTGAGCCACGCCTCGGCGTCCGCCTGCGTGGGGAACTCCTGGCCCAGCCCCGCCTCGGCGGGATCGGTCGGTGCCGGCTCTGCGACCCAGTGGAACATCAGTACGCGTCTCCTCGCTTCACGAGGGGGGCCGGACGCCGCCACCTCCGGAAGGTCATCTGTCGGTTGAAGCCGTACATCAGCAGGCCGCGCAGCGGGGTGCCGGGGTAACGCTCGCCCAGGATCCGCTTGTAGGAGCGCCACATGAGGATCAGGTCGACGATCATGAGGGCGATGTAGGCCCACGACACGTACAGCAGCCACTGGATGTGGGGCAGCATCGCGGGGATCAGCGTGGCGGCCATGATCGCCAGCAGCACCGGCATGGCGAACTCGGCCGGGTTGAAGCGGGCGTCCACGTGCTTGCGCATCAGCGTGCGGGCCGGCGTGGCCTCCTGCTCGGCGAGCTGGCGGTCCCGGGCGGCGTACTGGGCCTGGCGGGCGCGGGCCTTGGCCTCCTTGGGGGAGAGCTGGGGGTTCAAGCGCTGGCGCCGGGCGGCCTCGGCCTCGCGGCGCGTCGGCGTGGGAGCCGCCTTCTTGGCGCCCGGCTGGTGCGTCGGCTCGGGCATCGGTGCCGGCTCGTCCGACTTCTTGAACAGGGCCACGGTTCCTCGGCTTCGACGTTGGCGGATCAGATCATCCCCATTCTAAGGGAACTCAGGGTGTGGTCGGGGGACCACCCCACCGCGGGGCCTGCCGTTGGTCGCAGCCCGCGGCTAGGCTGGCCACGCAACCCCGTTCCCACGGAAGGACCCACGACCACCATGGCCGGTTTGTTCGAACGCCTGAAGACCATCTTCAATGCCAAGGCCGAGAAGGCGCTGGACAAGATGGAGGATCCGCGCGAGACCCTCGACTACTCCTACCAGCGGCAGCTCGAGCTGCTGCAGAAGGTGCGTCGCGGGGTGGCCGACGTCGCCACCAGCCGCAAGCGCGTCGAGCTCCAGGCCAACCAGCTCGATGCCGAGATGAAGAAGCTGGGCCAGTCCGCACAGCGGGCCCTCGAGGTCAACCGTGAGGACCTGGCCCGCGAGGCGCTCACCCGCAAGTCGGGCCTGCAGGGCCAGTTGGACGACCTGATGAGCCAGCACGCGCAGCTGCAGGGCGAGGAGGAGAAGCTCGTCCGCGCCAGCACCCGCCTGCAGGCGAAGGTCGACGCCTTCCGCACCCGCAAGGAGACGATCAAGGCCACCTACTCGGCCGCCGAGGCGCAGACGCGCATCAACGAGGCGTTCACCGGCATCTCCGAGGAGATGGGCGATGTGGGCCTGGCGGTCCAGCGCGCGGAGGACAAGACGGCCCAGATGCAGGCCCGCGCCAGCGCCGTCGACGAGCTGCTCGCCTCGGGCGCCCTGGAGGACCCGACCGGGACCTACAAGGACGACATCACCCGCGAGCTCGACTCGCTGGCGTCCAGCTCGCAGGTCGAGAACGAACTGGCCGCGCTCAAGGCGTCCATGGGCCAGCTCACGAGCGGTTCGGCCCCGCAGGCGGCGCCGCAGTTGTCGGCGGCTCCCGAGGGTGAGCCGGTCGACGCCGAGGCCACCGAGGTGTCGGACGCCGACGCCACGGGCAAGCCGGCCCCCCAGGGGGAGTGATCGGCGATGATCGTCCGCATCCTGGGTGAGGGGCAGTACCGGCTCGACGACGCCGAGCTCGACCTGCTCAACGCATTGGACGACGACGTCGAGGCCGCAGTGACCGCCGGCGATGCCGCCTGGCTGAAGCGGGCCCTGGAGCGCCTGCTGGGCGAGGTGCGCACCCAAGGCGTCCTGCTCGACGACGATCTGTTGGTCGACTCCGACCTGATCCTGCCGGACGCCGAGGCGACCGTGGAGCAGGTCCGCGAGTGGATCGGCGAGGACGATTCGTTCGACGGCCTGATGCCGTAGTGCGCATCCTGGTCTGCACCGACCGGATCGGGGCCCTCGCGTCTGCGGACGCGGGGGCCGCGCTCGGTCGGGCCTTCGTCGCCGCCCGTCCCGGCACCCAGGTCGCCGTCGTGCCGATGGCCGCCGGGGGGCCGGACCTGGCCGCAGCGCTCGCCGCCCTGGGCGAGACCGCGCCGGTCGTGCGTGATCCGGACGCCGAGGCCGGCCACCGCCACCACGACCACGTGCACGGCGACGAGGAACCCACCGGGGTCGACCCGGCCTCCACCTCGGTCGGCGTGGGGCGCGCCCTGGCCGCGGCGCTGGCGTCCCGGCCCGCACGCGTGGTCGTCGACCTCACCGGGATCACCACCCACGACGGCGGCGCCGGCATCCTGGCGGCCCTGGGGGCCACCGGCGATGTGCCATTGGACGCCGGCGCTGGCGGCCTGGCCGGGTTGTCGCGGCTGGACCTGGCCGCGGCCCGCGAGCGCGTCGGGGACACCGAGCTCGTCGCCGTGGTGGACCCCTCAGAACTGGGCGACATGCTGCTGGGCCTGCGCGGCCTCACCTCGCGCCGCGGCCGGGCCGCGGGCACGGATCCGGCCCTCATGTTGTCCACGGACGCCGCGCTGGGGGCACTTGCCGGCGCCCTCGGCGTCCCGGACGCCCCGGGGTTGGGCGCTGCGGGCGGGGCGGCACTCGCCCTCGTCGCGCTGGGTGGCTGGGTCACCTCCGGGCCGGCCCTGTGCGCCCAGGTCGCCGACCTGGAACGCACCGCGTCCCTCGCCGATGTGGTGGTGACCGGTGCCGACCACGTGGACTTCGCCACCCGAGGGGGCGCGGTCGTGCCCAAGCTCGCCGCGCTGGGGGAGCGCGTCCTGCGCCCGGTCATCGTGGTGGCCCGGGTCGTGGACGTCTCCGGCCGCGAGCTGCGCACGTTCGGGGTGGAGGTCGCCTACCCGGTGGGCGGAGAGTCCGACCTGGGCTCGGCCGAGCTCACCGAGCGGGCCGCCGGGGTGGCGTCCAGTTGGACGTGGTGAACCGGACCTGGTGAGCCGTGCCCGCTGCGGTGGCAGGGGTGCGGGGGCGGGCACCCTCTTCGCTTGCTGGCGGCCGTGACCTAAGCTGGCCCGCGTCGCGTACGGAATACGCCGCCCGGTGTGTGGCGTTGAACCGGACACCTGACTTTCTTCGGAGGAATCACCCATCATGAGCGTTGACACCCAGAACGAGGCGTTGGCCGACGGCATCATCCTGACCGAGGGGGCGGCCAAGAAGGTCGCCGACCTCGCCGCCAGCGAGGGCGAGGAGGGCCTGGCCCTGCGCATCTCGGTGGCCCCCGGTGGCTGCTCGGGCCTGCGCTACCAGCTCGCCCTCGACGACCGCGAGCTCGACGGCGACGTCGAGAAGGAGTGGTACGGCGTCAAGGTCGTCACCGACCGCATGAGCGCCCCCTACCTGACCGGCGCCACCATCGATTTCGTGGACACGATCCAGCAGCAGGGGTTCACGATCGACAACCCCAACGCCGGCGGCTCCTGCGCCTGCGGGGACAGCTTCCACTGAGCCTTCCCGTGGCCCCGGACGCCTCCGGCAGGTCACGAAAGGGACACGTTCGTCCCACGACTCGACATCCCGGCGCTTCGCAAGAGGCGTCGGGATGTTGCTTTGGGTTAGTCTGACGCCGAGCAAGGACCTCCTTCGTCCGGGCTGCCATGGCAGTTCCGGTCGGAGCACAGCATCGGAAGGGTGTGACGTGGCTTCGAACAGAACCTCCAAGGCCGCTCGACGCATCGCTGGAGCCGCAGCCGCCATCGTGGGCGCCGTGGCGCTCAGCGGTTGTAGCCAGGCGACGATGGAGCAATGGGGACGGTGGGGCCTGCCTGAGGCCGCCAGCGACAGGGCTCCGTTCATCGGCGACCTGTGGAACGGCGCTTGGATCGCGTCCATGGTCATCGGCGTGTTCGTCTGGGGCCTGATCGGCTGGGCGGTGATCCGCTACCGGCGCAAGAGTGACGCTGACGTGCCGCGTCAGGTGAAGTACAACCTCCCGATGGAGATCCTGTACACGTTGGTGCCCTTCCTCATCATCGGTGTGCTGTTCTTCTTCACGGTCCAGGCCCAGAACGGGGTGCTGGCCAAGGAGAGCGATGACGCGGTCCACAAGATCGACGTCATCGGCCAGAAGTGGTCGTGGACGTTCAACTACCGCGAGGCCGACAACCCGGCCATCGGGGTGGACGCCCACACCGTCGGCACCGTGGAGGAGATCCCCACGCTGGTCATGCCGCTCGACAAGCCGGTCCGCTTCACGCTGGACTCGGCGGATGTGATCCACTCGTTCTGGATCCCCGATTTCTACTTCAAGCTCGACGTGATCCCCGGTCGGACCAACTCCTTCGACGTCACCGCGACCAAGGAAGGCACCTTCCTCGGCAAGTGCGCCGAGCTGTGTGGCACCTACCACGCCGCGATGGTGTTCCACGTGGAGGTCCTGCCCGAGGCGGAGTACAACGCCCGCATCCAGGAGCTCGCGGAGTCCGGCCAGTCCGGTGCCCTGGTCATGCCCGAGTTCCCGTCCACCGGCCCGCAGCAGGAGGGATGACCCCATGACCACCGCACGCATTGACGCCAGCGCGGTCCGTCCGGCCCGCAAGGAGGGCCTCGGCGCCCTGTTCTGGACCTGGATGACCACGACCGACCACAAGGTCATCGCCAAGCTCTACATCTGGACGGCCCTGTTCTTCTTCGGCTTCGGTGGCCTCCTGGCCCTCGCGATCCGTGCTGAGCTCGCCTTCCCGCAGCTGCAGTACCTGCACTACGAGACGTTCAACCAGTTCTTCACCATGCACGGCACGATCATGTTGCTGATGTTCGCGACCCCGATGTTCGCGGCCTTCGCCAACGCGCTCATGCCGCTGCACATCGGTGCGCCGGACGTGTCCTTCCCCCGCCTCAACATGTTCAGCTACTGGCTGTACCTGTTCGGCTCGGTGATCGCCTGCGCCGGCTTCCTCAGCCCTGACGGTGCGGCCTCCTTCGGCTGGTTCGCCTATGTGCCGCTGTCGGACGCCATCCACTCCCCGGGTGTCGGTGGCGACCTGTGGCTGGTGGGCCTGTACCTGCTGGGCCTGTCCTCCATCCTGGGCGCGGTGAACTTCATCACCACCATCATCACGATGCGTGCGCCGGGCATGACGATGTTCCGCATGTCGATGTTCACCTGGAACATCCTGGTCACGTCGATCCTGATCCTCGTGGTGTTCCCGGTCCTGGCCGCCGGCCTGCTGGTGCTGCTGTCCGACCGCGTGCTGGGCACGCACATCCTGGACGCCGCCACCGGTGGCGCCATGCTGTGGCAGCACCTGTTCTGGTTCTTCGGCCACCCCGAGGT
>JAUNSA010000141.1 GCA_030539405.1 Propionibacteriaceae bacterium | reverse complement strand
TCCTCCTCGGTCTCGCCGGGGAAGCCGACGATGATGTCGGTGGTGATGGCGGCCTGCGGCATGGCCGCACGCACCCGGTCGAGGATGCCGAGGAACTTCTCGCTGCGGTAGGAGCGCCGCATGGCCCGTAGGACGGCGTCCGAGCCCGACTGCAGCGGCATGTGCAGGCTGGGCATGACGTTGTGCGTCTCGGCCATGGCGGCGATCACGTCGTCGGTGAAGGCGGCCGGGTGCGGGCTGGTGAAGCGGACGCGTTCGAGCCCTTCGACCTCGCCGCAGGCGCGCAGCAGCTTGCCGAACGCGAGCCGGTCGCCGAACTCGACGCCGTAGCTGTTCACGTTCTGGCCCAGCAGCGTGATCTCCTGGACGCCCTGGGCGACCAGCGCGCGGATCTCGGCGAGGATGTCGCCGGGGCGGCGATCCTGCTCCTTGCCGCGCAGGCTCGGCACGATGCAGAACGTGCACGTGTTGTTGCAGCCCACCGAGATGGACACCCACGCCGCGTACGGCGACTCGCGCCGGGTCGGCAGGGTGGACGGGAAGCGGGTCAGCGCCTCCTCGATCTCGACCTGGGAGGCCTCCTCGATGCGCGAGCGCTCGAGCAGGACGGGCAACGACCCGATGTTGTGGGTGCCGAACACGACATCCACCCACGGGGCCTTCTTGACGATGGTGTCGCGGTCCTTCTGGGCCATGCACCCGCCGACGGCGATCTGCATGCCGGGGTTCTTGGCCTTCTCCGGGGCGAGGTGGCCGAGGTTGCCGTAGAGGCGGTTGTCGGCGTTCTCGCGGACCGCGCAGGTGTTGAACACGACGATGTCGCCGCGCTTCCCCTCGGCGGCGCGGACGTGCCCCGCCTCCTCGAGCAGTCCGGAGATGCGCTCGGAGTCGTGGACGTTCATCTGGCACCCGTAGGTGATGACCTCATAGGTGCGTGGTGCGGCGTGCGTAGTCATGGCGAGGGTTGAGTCTACGTCAGGTGCTGCTCGAGCCACGACCCGTCGGTGCGCTGCAGGTCGCGGGCCAGGTCGACCAGCTCGGTGCCACGCCAGGAGCCCTGGGCGCCGTCCTGCCACACCGAGACCTTCACCCCGTCGATCGTGCGGCACGCCGTCGTCGCGGAGTCGGGACCCAGCGCGCTGACGCCGTCGCCCAGGTCGGTGGCGTTGCGGCCCTCGCAGCGGGACTCGGCGTCGGGGCCGGTCTCCAACCACACGCGGGCCTCCCCCTCCAGGCCGGGCTGGGTCAGGTCGTAGAACGCCTCATGGCCGCCGCCCTCCCTGGCGCTGACCCCGATGCTGTGCACCTGGACGCCCTCACGCGAGACCGGCGCGAGGAGCGGCACGCCCTCCTGGCGCCACCGGGACGCCTCGTCGCGGCGTTCGTCGGCCCTGCGCGCTTCCCGCCACTGCTGGGCGAGGAGGGGCACCACCACGACCGCGGCGACCACGATCGCTACGAGCGCCACTCGCGCCCAGCCGGGCATGCGCCCGGCCAGGGCGATCGCGACGAGGGGGCCTGCTGCCATGAGCAGCCACAGGGACAGCTCCGGCACGTGTTGTGCCAGCGGCGACACCCCCAGCAGGGCGGCCAGCACGGCCACCGGGATCCCGTAGGCGATGGGGGTGTACCACCAGGCGACCCCATCACGCCGGGCGACGTAGGCCGCCACCGGTGCGGAGAACAGCACGCCGACCAGCGCCCCCACCATCCCGCCGGTGATCGAGCAGAGGAATCCCTCGCACGGGACGTTGACCCCGATCAGGACACCCACGCCACCCAACAGCAGTGCGGCGAGGTAGGTCGCGAGCACCGTCCGCACGCCGGCGTTGCCGGCGGGCGCTCCGGATTGCGGTGTGTGCTCAGGTGGTGGCTTCGTCATCGTCTGGCTCCTCGGTGACCTCGGAGACCACCCGGTGGCACAGCCCCGGAGAGAAGCCGCGCCGCGCCAGCGCGCCGGCGAGGCGGCGATAGCGGACGTGGGGCTCCAACGAGCCCATCGTCCGGACCTTCTTCTGCGCCAGGGCCAGGGCCGCCCGGTAGTCGGCTTCATCATCGGTCTGGGCGAGCGCCTCGTCAATCACCTCGGCGTCCACGCCCTTGAGGCGCAGCTCCTGCTTCAGCGCGCGGGTGGATCGCATGCGGCGCTGCTGGCCCTCCACCCACAGCCCGGCGAACTGGGCGTCGTCGACGAGCCCGACCTCCTCGAACCGATCCAGCACCGACTCGATGATCGCCTCAGGCACGGCCTTCTTGGCCATGGCCTGGGCGAGCTCGGCCCGGGATCGGGCTCGCAGCTCCAGCAGCCGCAGCGCGATCTCGCGCGCGACGGCAGCCTGGTCGGCCGGGGAGAGCTCCTCAGGAAGATCCGTGGGCTCCTCGCGGCCCGGCCGGGGTCGCGACCTGCGCCGCGACCCCGCCCCGGAGAACCCGCTCAGAACTTGACCTCGCCGGTGACCGGGTCGATCTCTTCGGCAACGCCCTCGGCCGCCACGGCCGGCACGTCGCCGGGCTTCACGCCGATGCCCAGCTTGGTCTTGATGCGCGTCTCGATCTCGTTGGCCACCTCGGGGTGGTTGCGCAGGTAGCTGCGCGCGTTCTCCTTGCCCTGGCCGAGCTGGTCGCTCTCGTAGGTGAACCAGGCGCCCGCCTTGCGGATGAACCCGTGCTCGACCCCCAGGTCGATCAGGCTGCCCTCGCGGCTGATGCCGGCGCCGTAGACGATGTCGAACTCGGCCTGCTTGAAGGGCGGGGCCACCTTGTTCTTCACGACCTTGACGCGGGTGCGGTTACCCACCGACTCCGTGCCGTCCTTGAGCGTCTCGATGCGGCGCACGTCGAGGCGGACCGAGGAGTAGAACTTCAGGGCGCGGCCACCGGTGGTCGTCTCGGGCGAGCCGAACATGACCCCGATCTTCTCGCGGAGCTGGTTGATGAAGATCGCCGTCGTGCCGGAGCCGGACAGCGCGCCCGTCATCTTGCGCAGCGCCTGGCTCATCAGGCGGGCCTGCAGGCCGACGTGGCTGTCGCCCATCTCGCCCTCGATCTCGGCGCGCGGCGTCAGCGCGGCCACGGAGTCGATGACGATGAGGGCCAGGGCGCCCGACCGCACCAGCATGTCGGCGATCTCGAGCGCCTGCTCGCCGTTGTCGGGCTGCGACACCAACAGGGCGTCGGTGTTGACCCCCAGCTTGGCCGCGTAGTCAGGATCCAGCGCATGCTCGGCGTCGATGAAGGCGCAGATGCCGCCGGCAGCCTGGGCGTTGGCGATCGCGTGCAGGGCCACCGTCGTCTTGCCCGAGGACTCCGGGCCGTAGATCTCGACGACGCGCCCGCGCGGGAGGCCGCCGATGCCGAGCGCCACGTCGAGGGCGATCGACCCCGTCGGGATCACCTCGATGGGCAACCGGGTCTCTTCACCCAGCCGCATCACCGACCCCTTGCCGTGCGCCTTCTCGATCTGGGCGAGGGCCGCTTCCAGCGCCTTCTCGCGATCTGCAACCGCCATGATGGAACTCCTTCTCGAACGCCATGTGCCGCGTGGTGCCTGTGGTGGGAACCGGATGGAACCCGTCACCGTTCACGTTAGGCATCGGGTCCGACAAAACGTCAGCGACTTCTGCGACCTGTGGACAACCGACCCGCAACCCTAACGGCACTGTGGACATTACCGAACAAGTGTTCGAAGTGTCACGCGACACGCCCGGCGTGTCACCGCTCCGAGGCGGGAAGCTCCAGGAAGGCCCACACGGCCCGCCACACCTGCTGGGTCGGGACGCCGGCGTCCAGCGCCTCACGCACCGTCCGGTTGTCCAGCTCCCCCAGGACGACGTCGCGGCTCCAGGTGGAGGCCAGCGCCGGGCCGATGTGGGCGTGGATCCGACGCCAGAGCTCCTGTTCGCGCACGCGTCAGGCGACGGCGGCGCGGTCGGCGCGCACCGGCAGGTGGGTCACGTTCTCATGCGCTCGTGCCCGTTCGCTGGTCAGGGTGAGGACGTGCGACAGCTCCACGTCGAGGGCTCCGCAGATGGCGTTCAGCAGCTCGGAGGACGCTTCCTTGTGCCCGCGCTCCACCTCGGAGAGGTAGCCGAGCGACACCCGCGCCTGGGCCGACACCTCGCGGAGGGTCTTGCCCGACGACACACGGAGCGCCCGCAGGGTCTCCCCCACCATCTCGCGCATCAACACGACCGTCATGGCCCGCACCTCCTGTCCGGTATCGCCTCCCCAACGCCACGGCGTCCGGGATTTGTTCCCTTCAACCTACACGGGCGAGACGACACGCAGCAGCATCCGGCACGCCGCGTCCACCGTCTGTTCGCGGATGGCGTCCCGGTCGCCCTCGAAGTCGAACCGCTCGACCTGCTGGAACTGGGGCAACGAAGGGATCCGTGGACCCAGCACGCAGATCCACACCTCGCCGGCCTCGTGGCCGTCCTGCGGATCGGGCCCGGCCACGCCCGTGACGGCGATCACCCAGTCGGCGTCCGTGCGGCGCTGGAGGCCGACCGCCATGCTGATCGCGACCTCCTCGCTGATCACGGTGTGCGTGTCGATGCTGGCACGCGGGACGTCCAGCAGCTCGGTCTTCAGGCGCGTCGCGTACGACACCACGCCGCCGAGGTAGACCTTGGACGCCCCCGGCACGGTCGTCAGCGTGGCGCCGATCAGGCCGCCCGTGACCGATTCCGCGACCGCCAGCGTCAGCGTTCGGTGCTGCAGCGTGGTGATGACCTTGGTCGCGAGTTCACTCATCGTGCCTCCTGGGGGTGTTCGGCCAGCCAGGCCGTCCGCATCTTGTTGGCCTCGCGCAGGTAGTCCAGGCCGGTCAGGACCGTGAGGACGAAGCAGATGATCATCGCCGCCCACGCGACCCAGCCCCACGCGGCCGGCATGAACTGCAGGCCCGGCAGGAACATGATCAGGGCGACCGACTGCATGACGGTCTTCAGCTTGCCGCCGCGATTGGCGGCCATGACGCCGTACTTCATGATCGCCCAACGCAGGATCGTGATCCCCCACTCGCGCACCAGGATGATGATGGTGATCCACCACGGCAGTTCGGCGAGGATCGACAGGCCAACGAACGCCATGCCGGTGAGGGCCTTGTCGGCGATCGGGTCCCACAGCTTGCCGAAGTTCGTCACGAGGTTGTACTTGCGGGCGATGTTGCCGTCGAGGGCGTCGGTGGCGATCGCGACCACGAAGATGCCGGTCGCCACCCAGCGCATCGTCGGATCCTGCGGATAGGCCAGCAGCACCCACGCGAACACGGGGACGAGCACCATCCGGACGGCGGTGAGAACGTTGGGGACGTTCCAGTTGCTGGCCTTCGTGGGTTCGCTCATGCCGAGGCCTCCTCGCGCGCCATCAGGTCCACTCCATCGGTGGCGACGACCCTACCCCAGACCAGGTCGCCCACCCGCAGGTGCGCGCCGGCGGCGAAGCTGGTGGCCCCGTCCACCTCGGGTCCCTGGTGCTCGGCGCGTCCGATGGCGACCTCCCCGTCGTGGGACTCGATGAGCACCCGCACGCGTTCCCCCACCCGCTCAAGGGCGCGCTGGTCGACCAGTTCGGTGGCCAGCTCGCTGACCCGCTCGAACCGTTCGTCGATGACGTCCTGGTCCAGGTGGCCGTCCAGGTGGGCTCCCTCGGTGCCCTCCTCGTCGGAGTAGCCGAACACGCCCAGGGCGTCCAGCCGCGCCTGCGAGACGAAGTCGATGAGCGTCTGGACGTCGGCGTCCGTCTCACCGGGGAAGCCGACGATCACATTGCTGCGGACGCCGGCGTCCGGCTTCAGGTGGCGGATGCGTTCGAGCAGGCCGAGGAAGCTGTCGGGGTCACCGAAGCGGCGCATGCGGCGCAGGACGCCGGGGGCGGCGTGCTGGAAGCTGAGGTCGAAGTACGGGACGACCTTGTCCACCGAGCACATGGTCTCGATGAGGCCGGGGCGGATCTCGGCGGGTTGGAGGTAGGACACGCGGATCCAGTCGAGGTTCTCGATGGCGTCCAGGCGCCGCAGGAGGGTCTCCAGGGCACCGAGCTCGCCGAGGTCCTTGCCGTAGGAGGAAGTGTTCTCGCTGACCAGGAACGCCTCGCGGACGCCGTGGTCGGCCAGCCAGGTGACCTCCTCGACGATGTCGTCGACCGGACGGGAGACGAACGAGCCGCGGAAGCTCGGGATGGCGCAGAACGCGCAGCGCCGGTCGCAGCCCGACGCGATCTTGACCGGGGCGCTGGGGGCGCCCTTACTGCGGCGACGGATCGGGGCGCGGCCGGGGATGACGATGTCGGACGCCGCCTCCTGCCGCTTGGCGGGGGCGACAGGGAGGAGCCTGCGGCGGTCGGACGGCGTGTGCGCCTCCAGGTGTCCGCCGGCCATGATCAGGCGCAGCTTGGAGTCGATGTCGGCGTAGTCGTCGAAGCCGAGCACCGCGTCGGCCTCGGGGAGGGCGTCCGCCAGCTCGCGGCCGTAGCGCTCGGCCATGCAGCCAACGGCGACGACCCGCTGGGTCGGGCCCTTGCCCTTCAGGTCGGACGCCGCGAGCAGGGTGTCGATCGAGTCCTTCTTGGCGGATTCGATGAAGCCGCACGTGTTGACGACGATCGCCTCGGCATCGTCCGGTTCGTCGACGAGCGCGAACCCGCCGGCCTCGAGGCGTCCGGCCAGTTCGTCGGAGTCGACGTCGTTGCGGGCACAGCCCAGCGAAACGATGTGCACACGGGTGGAAGTCACCGTCTCAGGCTATCTGCTTAGTTGGGGCTGCCCGCTCCGCCGGGCTGCGGGCTCCGCGCCGCCGCCGATGACCGGCGGTT
>JAUNSA010000016.1:27510-28638 GCA_030539405.1 Propionibacteriaceae bacterium | reverse complement strand
TCATCCGCACCCCCATGACGGACGCTTGGTTCGCCGACCCGGAGCAGGCCGCTGCCGTCGTGTCGCGCAATCCCATGGGGCGGGCGGGGGAACCCGAGGAGATCGCCCGGCTGGTCCTGTTCCTCGCTTCGGACGCCGCAAGCTTCGTCACCGGGCAGGTCTACGTCGCCGACGGCGGCCAGTCCACCCGTTGACCTCACCACCAACATCAGGAGAACCATGATCGACAAAGTTGTGTCCAGTGCGGCCGAGGCGGTCGCCGACATCCCGGATGGCGCGAGCCTGGCCGTCGGGGGGTTCGGGGTGTGTGGCATCCCGTCCACTCTCATCCGCGCGCTGGTCGACCAGGGCGCCCGGAACCTGACCGTCGTCTCCAACAACCTGGGCATCGATGACATGGGTCTGGCCCTCCTCCTGACCGACCATCGGATCGAGCGCGCCATTTGCTCTTACATCGGCGACAACGCCGAGTTCGCGCGCCAGTACATGGCCGGCGAACTCACCCTCGAGCTGACCCCGCAGGGCACCCTGGCCGAGCGCCTGCGCGCCGGCGGTGCCGGTGTGGGTGCGTTCTTCACCCCGGCCGGGGTCGGCACGTGGATCGCTGACGGCGGCATGCCGTGGCGCTACGCCCCCGACGGGACGGTGGCGCTGTCGTCTCCTCCGAAGGAGGTGCGCACCTTCGGGGGCGAGGAGATGGTCCTCGAGGAGGGCATCGCCACGGACTACGCGATCGTGCGCGCCCAGGTCGCCGACCGGCACGGCAACCTGCGCTTCCACGCCGCTGCCCGCAACTTCAACCCGCCCTGTGCCACCGCCGGACGGATCACCATCGTCGAGGCCGAGCGGGTGGTGGAACCGGGCGAGCTCGCGGCTGATGACGTGCACCTGTCCGGGATCTACGTACAGCGCGTGTACCAGTTGACACCTGAAGAAGCCTCCTACAAGCCGATGGAGTTGATCGCCACCCGCCCCCGCCCCACCACCGACACGAACGAGGAGGCCTGACATGGCATGGGATCGCTTGGAGATGGCTGCGCGCGCCGCGCGCGAGTTGAGCGACGGGCAGTACGTGAACCTGGGCATCGGCCAGCCGACCAAGATCCCCGGCGTTCTGCCACCGGGCGT
>JAUNSA010000016.1:0-27500 GCA_030539405.1 Propionibacteriaceae bacterium | reverse complement strand
AACGGCATCCTCGGCACCGGCCCGTTCCCCTACCCCGACGAGGTCGACCCAGACCTGGTCAACGCCGGCAAGGAGACCGTCACGGTCAACGCGGGGGCGTCCTTCTTCGACTCCGCCTCCAGCTTCGGCATGATCCGCGGCAAGCACATCGACATGGCGATCCTCGGCGGCATGGAGGTCTCCTGCAACGGCGACCTCGCCAACTGGGCGGTTCCCGGCAAGCTCATCAAGGGCATGGGCGGCGCGATGGACCTCGTCCACGGCGCCAAGCGCGTCATGGTCGTCATGGAACACACGGCACGCGACGGCAGTTCGCGACTGCTCGCGCAGTGCCGCCTGCCGCTGACCGGCAGGGCCGTCGTGCATCGCGTCATCACCAACCTGGCCGTGCTCGACCCATGCGGCGACCACTTCGAACTCGTCGAGTGCGCTCCGGGGGTGACGCGCGAGGAGGTCGTCGCGCACACTGAGGCCCCGATCCGCGACCGTGGCTGAAACGGGACGGCGACCCAGCACCCTCACCCTCGCGTCCGCTGCCCTGCTGGAGGACAAGGTGGCTCTGGTGACCGGAGCCGCACGTGGCATCGGCCGGGCCGTCGCCCTGTCACTGGGGCGCGAGGGCGCAGCGGTCGTCGTGACCGACGTCGACCCGGTCGGCGCCGCCGCCACGGCCCGCGCGATCGAGGACGCGGGAGGGCGCGCCGCGCACCACGTCCTGGACGTCACCGATCCCCACGCGCACGAGGTGGCGGTCGAGTACGCGAGGAGCACCTTCGGTGGCCTGGACGCCGCCGTCAACAACGCGGGGATCACCCTGCCGGCCCGACGGGTCGGCGAGATGCCCCCGGAGGACTGGGACCGCGTCCTCAGGGTGAACTTGGACGGCGTCTTCCACGGTGTCCAGGCCCAGCTTCCGCTGGTGCTGGAGCGAGGTGGCGGGACGATCATCGCGGTTTCCAGCGTCGGCTCCGTCAGGGCCCTCGAGGGCCTGGCGCACTACACCGTGGCGAAACACGCGGTGAACGGGCTGATGAAGACACTTTCGTGGGAGTACGGGCGGGACGGCGTCCGCGCGCTGGCCGTGGGGCCGGGCTACATCAACACCGATCTCGGTCAGAACATGAGCGACGAACGCAGGGAAGCCCTGCCCGGCCTGCACGCTCTGGGGCGTCTCGGGGAGCCTCATGAGGTCGGCGACTTGGTCGCCTGGCTGTGCTCGGACCGTGCTTCCTTCCTTACCGGGGCGTTCATTCCCGTCGACGGCGGGTACACCGCCCGATGAAGGCCGTCCGATACACCCGCCACGGTGGGCCGGAGGTCTTGACTCTGGTCGAACGTTCGGTTCCCACGCCGGGCGCCGGGGAGGTCCTCGTGCGCATCCACCTGTCAGGGGTCAACCCTACGGACACCAAGTTCCGCTCGGGTGTGACCATGGCCGGCTTCTCCACGGCGGGCGGGACCGTACCGGGGCAGGACGGTGCGGGCGTCGTGGTGGACACCGGCGCGGGCGTGAAACTACAGCCCGGGGACCGGGTCTGGCTGTGGGAGTGCACGTGGCTGAGGTGTGAGGGCACGGCGCAGGAGTTCGTCGTGGTTCCCGAGAGCCATGCCGTGCCGCTTCCCGACTCCGCTCCGTGGGAGCTGGGAGCTTCCCTGGGTATCCCCGGCCTCACCGCGCACCGCTGCCTGACCGTCGGTGACGGAGCACCTTCCGTCCTCGAACCCGGTTCCCTGGCGGGCCGCACCGTGCTGGTGGCCGGTGGTGCGGGGGCGGTCGGCCACATGGCCATCCAGTTGGCCGTCTGGGCCGGTGCCCGGGTCGCCGCCACGGTCCGCTCACCGGGCAAGGCTGGCCGGGCCCTGGCCGCAGGCGCCCAACTAGTGGTGAACCCCAACGATGAGATCGACGCCGTGTCCCAAGTCCGAGCCTGGGCACCCGAGGGCGTGGACACCGTCGTTGAAGTGGCCCCGGTCAGCAACGCCGACCTCAACCACGCAGTCGTCGGCTACAACGCCACCATCGCGGTGTACGCCAACGAGGCCAGCTCTTTGGCGTTGGACGTCAGGGCCCTCATGGTGGCCAACACGCGCTACCAGTTCGTCCTGGTCTACCTCGTCCCTGACGCGGCCAAGGCCGCCGGGGTTGCGGCACTTCGCTCAGCGGTCGAACAGGGTGCCCTGTCGGTCGGTGATGGGGCGGGATTGCCGATCCGCCCCCATGCGCTGTCCGACATGGTGGGCGCGCATCGAGCCGTCGAGCGCGGGGCTGACGGGAAGGTCGTGCTGGACCTGCGAGGGGACACGGCCGGGTGAGGTCAGGAGTGGTGGGGCACAGTGTTCCGATACGCCGCCAACCCGCCGTCCACCCGGAGGTCCGTGCCGTTGACCCAGGATGCGGCCTCCGACAGGAGGAACTCGACCGCCCCGGCGACGTCCTGCGGAGTGGCGTAGCGCCCTAGGAGTTGGGACGTCCCTTCGACCTTGTCCCGACCGTGGGCCTGCTTGAAGTCCTCCAGGATGGGCGTCTGGACGGGCCCCGGGCTGACGGACACGACCCGCGTCCGGCCCAGACGTAGCCCTGCCCATGCCTCAGTGAGGTAGCGCACGCACTCCTTGGAGAGGCGGTAATGGTCGGCGTCGTGCTCCCCCTCGAGCAGGGTCTCGATCTCGGGCCACGCACCGGCACTGCTGAGACGCTCCAGGATTGGCTGGCGCTGGCGCCACCCATCGGCGACGTTGGAGGCCACGTTCACCACCACTGAGCCGGGCTCCATGGAGCCCATCACGCGCTGCGACAGTTCGCGGAGACCCAGCAGGTTTACCCTCCAGACCAGCTCCGGACGCGCAGTGCCAGGGACACCAGCGACGTTGATGAGGGCGGATGCACGCGGTAGCGAGGCAGCTACTTCAGCGACGGCGCGGGGATCGCTGAGGTCGAGCTGGATGCCTTCAGCGCCGGCTGGAACGGAGTCGTTCCGGTCCAGCGCGATGACGCGGTGACCGGCGTCGACGAGCCTGCGTGAGACCTCGGCTCCGATCCCCGACGCGGCGCCGGTGACGATGATCGAGGCCTCCTGTGGGCGACTCAGGCTCATGGTGCTCCTTCGATGGTTGATGTGGCTTCATCGTCACTGTTGCTTGGCTCGGACGAGCAAGATGTTCCATTCAGTGGAAGAAGTTCCGTTGCAAGTGCGAACGCATCCGACGATGGGGGCATCCATCCGGGAGGGAGAGACGTGGAGACCTATGCCGTGCACGACCCCGCGACCCTGCACGAAGTCGGCCGGGCGCCGCAGATGACCGATCGGGACGTTGACGCCGCCGTCGCGACGGCCAGGGCCGCGCAGGCAGATTGGTCGGCCGACCGGGAAGCCCGGCGCGCTGCGTTGCTGGCCTGCGCCACTCGACTGCGCGCCAACGCCCCCCAGATCGGGGAGTTGCTCTCCAGGGAGCAGGGGAAGCCCGTCCGTGAGGCGGTTCAGGAGGCGCTGGTCGGCGCGGGCATGCTCGAGTACTACGCGGAACTCGCGTGGGACGAGGAGGAACTCCTGCCGCCGAGGGCTGACCGAACGGTGCGCGTCCAGAACCGGCCCGTGGGCGTCGTGGCGACCATCACCCCGTGGAACTTCCCGCTGTCACTCCTCCTCGTCAAGCTCGCCCCGGCTCTGGTCGCGGGTTGCACCGTGGTGTCAAAACCCTCGGAGAGCACGCCCCTGTCCACCATGGCGATGGTCGAGACGATGTGCGCCGAGTTGCCGCCCGGCGTCCTCCAGTACGTCACGGGCACCGGAAAGGACGTCAACGTCGCCCTGAGCGAGCACCCAGATATCGCCAAGCTCTCGTTCACGGGCTCGACCGGTGTCGGGGTCGCCCTGATGACCCAAGCGGCCCCCTCCCTGAAGCGCCTCACCATGGAGCTGGGCGGGAACGACCCGGCCATCCTGCTCGAGGACGCCGACCCGGGGACCACCGCCCGGGGCATCGTGTCCTCGGCATTCCGGAACGCCGGCCAGGTGTGCATGGCGGTCAAGCGGGTGTACGCACCCCGGGGCATGGCCGACGATCTGGCGGAGGCGCTGGCCGAGGCAGCGAACCGCCTCGTCGTGGGTCGGGGGCTCGACCCGGCGACGACGATGGGCCCGCTGCACAACCAGCGCCAGTTGGAGCATGTGGGCGGGCTCGTCCGGGCAGCCGAGACGTCCGGCGCGCGGGTCGTCGCTGGGGGCGGTCGAGGCTGCGACCTGCCGGGATACTTCCTCGCACCCACGGTCGTCGCCGGGGCGGACGACTCGATGGGTCTGGTCAGCGACGAGCAGTTCGGGGCCGCCCTCCCGGTGGTGGCCTACGACGACCTTGAATCAACCGTGGCGGGGCTCAACCGTCAGCCCTACGGGCTGGGTGCATCCATCTGGTCCCCCGACCTGGACCGCGCAACGGCCGTCGCCGAAACGATCGAAGCCGGGACGGTTTGGGTCAACCAGCACACACAGGTCGAGCCCGACGCCGCCTTCGGCGGATGGCGGCACTCCGGCTTCGGTCGCGAGCGCGGCCCGTGGGGCCTCGCCCCCTACCTCGAACAGCGCACCCTGAACGTCCGCACCCACACCACCCCCTGAGAGGAAACACCATGTCCCCCACCGACTCTGCCCTGTTGACCCGCGGCCCCCTCCCCGAAGACCACCGCGGCCTCAGCGTCGTGACCCTCGGCGTCGCCGCCGGCCCCGCGATCCGCGGCAGGGAGAACGGCATCGCCACGGCCATCGTTGTCGACGACGTGCACTACCTCGTCGACTTCGGACTGGGATGCACCCGCGCTGCACACGAGGCCAACCTCCGGGGCCGGTCCCTTCGCGCGGCCTTCATAACCCATCTGCACTCCGACCACGTCGCCGAGTTGCCCGCGTACCTCCTCTGGAACTGGGGGACGCAGGTGGACGGGTTCACGCGCCCAGTCGATCTGGTAGGCCCGGGAACCGACCCGGCCCTGGACGGCTTGGCGCTGGCTGGGACGGCCGGATTGATCGACGGGGTCTTGGACGCCTACTCCTACGACATCCACATCAGGGTCGGGGACGAGGGCCGGCCGGTCCTCCGCGACCTGATCCACGTCCGGGAAATGATGACCCCCTCCCCCGGGAGCGCCGAGATCTTCCCGGTGTACGAGGATGACCGCGTGCGCGTCACCGCCACTCTGGTGGAACACCCCCCGGTATTCCCTGCCGTCGCCTTCCGTTTCGACACCGAGCACGGCTCGGTCACCCTGTCCGGGGACACAACCGAGTGCGAGTCGCTGGCAGTGCTTGCGCGCGACACGGACGTACTGGTGCACGAGGCCGTCAACCTGGCCTTCTACCGGGGCCGCGGGTTCCCCGATGCCTTCGTGCGGCACCAAGAGATCTCACACGCCACACCCGAGGGGGCGGGCCGAATCGCCACGCAGGCAGGCGCGCGCGCCCTCATCCTGTCCCACCTCGCCGGACCCGCCGAGCCGTCGTACTGGGCCGAAGCGGCTTCCGCCACCTATTCAGGCCCCGTGGAGACCGCCTGGAGCGGCGCTGTGCACCGCGTTACGAGAAGCTGAGCATCAAGGGCGCTCCGCAGCGATCACCTCGGCGAAGCGCCATTGCCGGGCGATTCCCCGGGCCGCCAACTGCAGGACGGGGACGACGCGTCCGGGGTTGGCGAAGCCACGGATCTGCACGATGCCCAGCGAGGCGACCACCACACCGTCAGCGCCTAGGACGGGCACGGCGATGGCGTTGTTCTCCAAGGCGGACTCCCCCTCGGTCACGGCATAGCCTCGCCGTCGAGCTTCCGCCAACTGGTTCCGGAGGACGGCGGGATCAGTGATGGTCTTGTCAGTCAAGGGCGTCAGTTGCTGGCAGCACTGTTCCACCAAGGACGGGCCCGCGTGAGCGAGCAGAATCTTGCCGGCCGCCGACGCGTGCAACTCCATCCGGTCGCCCACCTTGCGGAAGGGGGTGCCAACGGCCGTCCCTGCAATGCGTCCCAGTAGTAGTGCACGATCTTCGTCCAGGACGAAGAGATTGACGACGTTGCGGGTGACGAACAGGACGTCCTGCATGAAGGGTGTGGCGAGTTCAATCGCGCTCTGCTGGGTGGGGGCCAACAGGCCGAGTTCCCAAATACGTCGCCCGATGTGGTATGTCCGGCCTGCCTTCTCCAACGCCCCCCACTCGATGAGCTTCCCCACTAGACGATGACACGTGGAAAGCGGGATGCCGGCACGTCGAGCGAGCTGAGTCAGCCCCAGCCGTGCATGGTCTGTGTCGAACGCGCCCAAGATCGCTAAGGCACGGTCCGTCACTGCTTGCCCCATACCGCTACTCCGAACCCAATGACTTCTTGGCAAGGCTGGTCCCCAACCCGGCACGGGCAGACACCTCGGTCCCGAAGCCCCCACGCAGCATCTATCAGCCCAGACCCAACAGTCGGGCTGCGTTGTCCTTGAGGATCTTGGGACGCACCTCGTCCACGAACGGTGCTTCGGCAAACGCCGTCAGCCAAGTGGTCGGTTGAATGAGTGGATAGTCGCTGCCGAACAGCACCCGATCCCCAAATCGCCTGTTGGCGCCCTTCACAAGTGACTCGGGGAAGTACTTCGGAGACCAGCCAGAAAGGTCGATCCAAACGTTCGACTTGTGTGTCGCGATCGAGTTCGCCTCGTCCTGCCATGGGACGGACGGGTGAGCCAAGATGACTTGAAGATCCGGGAAGTCGGCGGCCACGGCGTCCAACAGGAGCGGGTTCGAGTAGGCGAGCTTGATGCCGAAACCGCCGGGCATCCCAGCCCCGATTCCATTCTGCCCCGTATGGAACAGCGCCGCGACGCCGAGCTCTTGAAGAGCCTCGTACAAAGGGTAGTACCCCTGGTCGGAAGGGTCGAACCCTTGCACCGAAGGGTGGAACTTGAACCCCCGCACACCGTGCTCGGTCACCAGTTTGCGCGCACGCCCAACTGCGGATTCGCCTTGGCGCGGATCCACCGAGCCAAACGGGATCAGGACGTCATTGTTGCGCGCCGCTCCGGCCGCGATCTCCTCCGAGGAGACTGGCTTGTGCCTTAAGTTCGTCTCAGCATCCACTGTGAAGACCACCGCTGCCAGCCCCCACTCCCGGTATCGGTCGGCGATGAGGTCTAGATTCGGAGTTCGGTCGCCCGACTTGAAGTACTTGGATGAGGCCTCAATGAGCGGATCCGGCAGGGAAAGAACCCCGTGATCGGAGCATTCGATGTGGACATGCACGTCGATCGCAGAGATGCTGTCCAGGCGAATGTTCGGTTCGTAGCGCATGTCGCGTCCTTCACGTGTGCTTCAGGTGAAAGTCGCCGCTGGCCCTATCCAGCGACGAAACGCAGCGGCCCCCGACTCGCCTCACTGGCCAGCTGCTTGGAGAAAGGCTGCTGCCGATATGCGGCGACCACCACCACCTTTCTCGCTGAACGAGAAGTAGGGTTCGATTCACGCCCCACTCGGTATCTCCACCTCGGGGATGCTGTCGACATCCTCATCCCTGCCGACGGATCTGGCGCCCGATGGCAGTGGCCACGACTTGAAGCGCAGAGATCAGCGGCTGCGGCTGCTTGATCGGAACGAAAGACACCACACCAAGCGCCGCAACGACACGGTCGTCCACCACACGAACCGGCACTGAGACGCCCCAACTATTCGGATGATGCTCGCCAGCGCTCATGGCCCATCCACGTCGTCTCACTTGCTCAAGTTCACGGAGCAGGATGTCCGGGTCCGTGATACTTCGATCAGTCTCCCGGAACAGATTGCCCAGGACACGACCGAGGAGGTCTGACTCGGAGTGCGCCAAGAGTACTTTGCCACCTGCGCTCGTGTGCAGCGGAAGGTGAGCACCCGCGATCGTCACTGGTGGCCCAACCGCGGTGCCACCAATGCGCTCCAGAACAAGCACGCTGTCGCCCTCGAGCACGAAGAGATTCACGACCTGACCGGTGGCTCGAAGGAGGTCTTGCATGTAGGGCACGGCAACATCGCGGATACTCCGCTGCAGGGGCGCCGACATGGCGATCGTCCACAGCGAGCGCCCCACGCTGTAGTGGCCGTCCTCCGTCCGCTGCAGAGCTCCCGCTGCCACGAGGTCACCCAAGAGCCGATGACAGGTCGGAATTGCCAGTCCCGCCCGCCGAGAGATATCACTCATACGTTGGTGCGTGTGGTGGCCGTCAAAGGTGCCTAGGATCCTCATGACTTTGCCCACCACACCAAGCGGTGCCTCGGTTCCGGCACGCTCCGCAGCTCTACCCATGTCGATCGGCACCTCCTCGGCACTCGTTGTGAGCGTACGCGAACGGCGTCTCCGTTGATTGGGACCGTTCCCCATCAGTCCCAGAATCAGATCAGCACTCAGGTGACCAGTCGCGGATGCGCGCGAAGAAAGTCGGCGAGGCCGGCTTGTCGGCGTTGCAACAAGACGCTGCAACAGCGCAAGAGCACGAGGTCAGCTACTCCCGGGTCCTCAGACGTAGCGCCGCACGGCAGTCCCCCGCGTCCACGTGAGTGGCTTTGACTCGCAAGGGGGGCGATTCGCGTGCCAAACCCACTCACGTCAGTGGGTCTGACCGAGCGGACGGGAACAGGCCAGACCAGACCTGGGGCACACTCAGGCGAGCATCTCCCGCACCAGCGGGATCACCTTCGTCGCGTACAACTCGATGGAGGACATCAACTGGCTGTGCGGCATGGAGCCGTTGGCGTACTTGAGGTCGAACTGGTCGACGCCCAGCTCGCGCACGGTTGAGGCGATCTTGGTCGCCACCGTCTCGGGCGAACCGACGTACAGCGCGCCGTGCTCGATCTCGTTGGTGAACTCGTCGGACGCCATGGCACCCCAGCCGCGTTCGGCACCGATGCGGTCGCGGTTGGCCTTGAAGTGCGGGTAGAGCTGCTCGGCGGCGAGTTCGTCGGTCTCGGCGATGTGGCCGGGGCTGTGCACGGCGACGGGCATCTCGTCGGTCACGCCGAACTCGGAAACCGCACGGCGGTACAAGTCGGCGAACGGCTTGAACCGCTGGGCGGGCCCGCCGATGATCGCCAACTGCAGCCCGAAACGGTGATGGGCTGCCCGTACGACGGACTGCGGCGAGCCACCAACAGCCACCCAGGAGCGCATCCGGCCCCCATCGGTCTTCGGGAACACGTCAACCGACTCCATCGGCGTCCGATAACTGCCCGACCACGTGACCGGAGCTTCCTCACGCAAGCGCGCGAAGACCTCCAGCTTCTCCTCGAAGAGCTTCTCGTAGTCGGCCAGGTCGAAGCCGTAGAGGCCGAACGACTCGATGAACGACCCGCGGCCGAGCACGGGTTCGGCGCGGCCGCCGCTGAGCGCGTCGATGGTGGCGAACTGCTCGAACACGCGGATCGGATCGTCCGAGCTCAGCACGACCACGGCCGAACCGAGCCGGACGCGTTGGGTGGCCGTCGCCAGGCCGGCCAGCACGGTGGTCGGGGCGCTGATCGCAAAGTCGGGGCGATGGTGCTCGCCGACGGCGAAGTAGTCCACCCCGAGCTCGTCGGCGAGGACACCCTGGGCGACGACGTCCCGGATGACCTGCGCGTGCGAGACGGGGCGCCCGGCATCATCGACGGTGACGTCACCGAAGGTGTCGAGTCCGAACTGCAGCTCCATGATGTTCCTCTCCGCACGGACGCCCCCCGCCGATCTGGGCGGGGGGCGTCCGGGTCTGGCTCAGTTGTCGGCGTGCTCGCCGGACTCGTGCGCAGCCTGCGCGGCGGCGGCCTGCTCGCGGACCTCGGTGACGTCGAGCTCCTTGACGGCCTCGACGAGCTGGTCGAAACCAGCAGCGTTCATGGCGCCGGCCTCGCGGTAGACGAGGACGCCCCCGCGGAACGCCATCAGGGTCGGGATCGACTGGATCTCGAGCGCGGCGGCGATCTCCTGCTGCGCCTCGGTGTCCAGCTTCGCGAAGGTGGCATCCGTGTGCTTCTCGGCAGCGCCCTCGAACACCGGGGCGAACATGCGGCACGGGCCACACCACGCGGCCCAGAAGTCGATGAAGAGCGTGTCGGAGTTCTCAATCGTGCTGGCGAAGTTCTCGGCGGTCAGCTCGATGGTTGCCATGGGATTTCCTCTCGTTGGGACGCCCTCCTCAACACCGCGCGTCCGACAGGCATTCCCACCAGCCTGGAAAAGCCTCAGAGCTCGGTGTCGCGGGTGGCCTCGGGTTGTTTGAGGACCACGAACCGCCGCATGGCGATCGACAGGCGCACGGGTCCCTCCTTGCGGGTGCGTTCCACCAGCCAGGAGATCGCCGCCTCCCGGCGTGCCGACGTGGTGGTCGGCAGGTAGAGCGCGCCGACGACCAGGGCGGCGTCCTCAGGGGTGGCGACCTCGAAGTGGTAGCGCTCGCGGGCGTCCTCGACCTTGCGCAGCCCGGTGCCGACGAGGGCGTCGACGTAGCCGGTGATCTCGGTCGGGCCGGGGAAGCGCGGGAGCGACCGGAGGCGTCCGACCAGCCCCACTGAGGTCGCCAGGTCGCGCGGGTGCAGCGGCAGGACGGTGGGCGCGGTGAAGGCGAACACGCCGCCGGGCTTGAGGATCCGCCCGACCTCGGTGAACAGGGCGCGCGCCGGCTGGATCACGACCGCCCCCATCGAGCTCACCACCGCATCGACCGAGCCGGACGCCAGCGGCAGGGCCCGGGCGTCCGCGCACAGCCACGCGCCGGGCGAGCGCTGCGCGGCCAACCGCAACTCGGACTCGGCCAGGTCGACGCCGATCACCGTCCGGGAGGGCCGGGCCAACTCGCGGACCATGGCGCCGGAGCCGCACGCGACGTCCACCACCAGCTCGGCGCGCGGCGACACGGCGCGGGCCAGCCAGCGGTACGGCGTGTGCCCGCCGGACAGCGTCCGCGAGAGCACCGCCTCGGTGATGCCCGGCGACGCCCCGTGGAAGGCCTTCAGGTACGCGCCCCAGTCGAACGGCCTGCTCATGCGACTTCCTTTCCTTGCGCGATCGCATCCCCCACGGCGCGGACCAGCCGGCCGGGCCCGATCGGACGCCCCGCCACCACCGACACCAGGGTGGACAGGCCGGGCAGCGCCTCCCCCGGCTCCGGACGCCCGCGCACCACCCCGCGCACCAGGGGATTCTCCCCGTCGGGCCAGGGGGCGGACAGCCGGCTCCACGTCGCGAGCCAGGCGTCCGAGATCTCGGCGGTGCTCGGCACCCCGAAGAAGTGACCCACGGGCGCATGGTGGCGCAACGCGACGAGGGGTGATTCCTGGTAGATCAGGGCGAGCCGGACGCGGGCGTCCAGGTCGCGCTGGTCCTCGCGGGTCCCCCGGCGGGCCCACGCGCAGGGCAGCGGGCAGGTCTCGCCGACGTCGGGGCGCTCGCCGGGGCGCGTCGCCTCGTGGTGCAGCGCGCACACCGCGAGCGCGGAGCCCTGGCGGCTGTGGAAGCGGTCCAGGTAGGCGCGATAGCCGGCGCGGTCCCCCGAGCACGCGTTCAGGGCGCGCCGGGCGGTGGTGCGTTGCGCGCCGCTGTGCGCGCAGGTGGGGTCGTCGGAGCCCCAGCGCTCCCCCACGTCCTCGCCCAGCCGCAGCGGGTCGCCGCCATGCCCGAGCGTGGACTCCCACGCCAACTGCGGCAGGTACTCGCCGATCAGGTGGGCGGTCACCACGACCTGGAGGGGTTCGCGGCGGGCGGCGCGCAGGTCGACGACCTCGAGCATCAGTTCGTACAGGCCCACCAGCGACCCCAGGGCGCCGCGCACCGGGTCGCGGGGGTCGGCGGGGAAGCTGGCCGCCAGCAAACCCTCGCGCCACCCGGCGTCGGGGAAGGCGCCGGCGATCGCGGCGAAGTCCTCGGCGTCCAGGTCGAGGATCCGTGCGGCGGCCGCGGCCAGGTCGCGCGCCCGCACCGCGGCGGGCTGCGCGGTGTGGCCGCCGGTGATCTCGGCGTCCAGCACCGCTGCGAGGGCGTCGTACCAGTGCCCCTGGAGCAGCGGCCGCAGGATCGCCGCGTCCATCAGGGGAGGCGCACGAACAGGTGGTGGGCGACGTCGGCCTCGACCGCGAGCGGTGCGGTGTCGGCCTCGCCGTCGGCGGTCAGGGTGAGGCGCCCGCCGGCCCGCTCGGCGCGCACGGACGCCCCGGGTCGCACCCCGGCGTCGCGCAGGAGCGAGATCAGCGCCGGGTCGGCCTGGATCACCTCGGTGAACCGCTCGACCACGACCGAAGCCGCGCCCGCGGCGTCCAACACCGAGGCCAGCGTGCCCAGCCCGGCCTCGGCCGGAGCCGCCGGACGCCGTGCGCCCGGCTCGGGGATCGGGTTGCCGTAGGGCGACATCGTGGGGCCGGACAGGATCGCGACCAGCCGCTCCTCGACCGCATCGGAGATCACGTGCTCCCACCGGCAGGCCTCGTCGTGGACCAGCTCCAGCGGCAGGCCGATCACCTCGGTGAGCAGCACCTCGGCCAGACGGTGCTTGCGCATCACGCTGGTGGCCTTGGCACGCCCGGATTCAGTGAGCTGGATGGTGCGGTCGTCGGCGACGTGCAGCAGGCCGTCGCGCTCCATCCGCTGGACGGTCTGGCTGACGGTCGGGCCGCTCTGGGCCAGGCGCTCGGCGATGCGCGCACGCAGGGGCGGGACGCCCTCCTCCTCGAGCTCGTACACCGTCCGGAGGTACATCTCCGTCGTGTCGATCAAGTCACTCACGCCCGCATCCTCCCTGCTCCCGCGCCAGCCACCCACGAGATGGGCACCACCCTAGCCCCTCCCCCTGACAGTCGAGCCTCAGCGACGGACGAGGACGACCAGGCCGGCCAGCACCGCCACGATGGCCGCGGCGGCCAGGGCGAAGGTGGTGCCGGTCTGCTCGAAGGTGCGGGTGTCCGCCTCGACGTCGGTGGTGGCCACCGGGATGCTCGTGGGCCGCACCGCGCGCGGGGCGGGCGTCTGGGGCGCCGGGCCGGGGACGCGCGTGGCGGTGATCACCCCGCGGGGGCCGACGCCGGTGAGGACCTCGCCGTCCACCAGGCCCTCGGTGATCACCTGGCCGCGCTCCTCGACGTCGATCTCGACGCGGTCGAGTTCGGTGTGGGTGTCCGGGTCCCAGGCGATAATCTCGGTCTCGGTGCGCAGCGCCCAGCGGCCGTCGCGCAGGACGGTCCCGCCCGTCACGCCCTCGGGGGCGTCGGCGATGCGCTCGAGGGCGGCCGGTTCGGCGTCCTCGGGGGTGCCCTGGGCGTCCAGGAGCGGGGCGCGGTAGACGCCCGGGTCCTCCCCGCCGGTCACGAGGTAGAGGCGGTGCTGGGCGTCCCCGAGGAGGGCGACGCCGTCCTGTTCGCCGTCGGGATAGGCGAGCTCGTGCGCCACGGAACGGAGGATGTCGGTGGCGGGCCACGGCTCGAGGATCTGGTAGATCGTCACCGATTCCCGCTCGCCGCCGATGTCTCCGATCGACGCCGTCCCGGCCACATGGGTCAGGCCGACCGCGTCGACGAGCGTGTCGCGGGAGGTCATCTCGCCCTGGACGGTGCCGTCGGCGCCCAGTGCGGTGAGGCTCAGGTTGCCAGACGACCGGTCGAGGGCCCAGTAGCGCTGCCGGTCGGCGTCGACGGCCAGGCCGGCGGGCGGGTTGCGACCCTCCCACACGAAGGCCTCGGCGGCCCGGGCCAGCGGCGCGCCGGCGAGCAAGGACCCGACCAGCACCAGCAGCAACAGGAGCACCAGGGCCCCGGTCACGATGCGGTTGCGCGCCTTCAGCTTCACCGCGCCAGTCTAGCCCGCGGGCCTGTGCGGGCTTGCCTTGCGGGCCGCGGTGGCCAAGGCTGGGGGCATGGGCATCGTCCGCCTCCACGCGCTCGGCATCGACGAGCTGCGCGACGTGTGCGTCGGCACCGACGCCACCGTGCAGCGGCTGCGCGCGCTGGCCCTCGCCGCCTGGCCCCCGGCCCCCACCCCCTCGCCCCGGCAGGGCGGCCTGCTGCGCAAGCTGGGCCCGTTCTCCCGGCACGCGGTGGGCGCTCCCATCGTGCGCCAGGGCGTCCCCACCTCCCACGACCTGGACGACGTCGCCCATGGCCGCGACGTGCCCGCCGACCGCCGCACGGCCGCGTGGGCGCTCGTGGGCGCCTGGGTGGACGACCTGGCCTGGGGCAGCCTCGAGGTGGACGCCACGGACGCCGACATCGACGACCTCGACTTCGCGCTGGCCACCGCCGGCGTCCCGAGCCGCTACGGCCTGCGGCAGCTGTTCGCCCACGGCACCGCCCTGCCGGTCAAGCTGCTCCCCGGCATGCGGGACGGCTATGCGCGCGGCACCCACGCCGTCGCCATGGCGTCCGCCTGGCGGGGTGCGCTGGGGGCACTCCCCACCACCGTCGAGCCGCGGGCCGCAACCATCGCCGGCTGGCTGGACCGCTTCACCGGCTGGACCCACAAAGCCGACGAGGCCGGACGCCCCGCGCCCGACCTCGTCGTGTGGTTCCGGTCCTGACCGTTTCCGGCTCAGGCCATGGCCGCCCCGATGAGTCCCTGGGCGAAGTAGAGGACGAAGGCGACCGCCACGATCCACAGCAGCGGGTGCACCTCCTTGGCCTTGCCGCGCACCACCTTGATCAGCACGTGCAGGATGAAGCCCGCCCCGATGCCGGCCGTGATCGAGTACGAGAACGGCATGATCACCATGGTGACGAAGGCGGGGATGCCCTCCTCGGGGTCGGTCCAGTCCACGTGGACGACCTGGCTCAGCATGAGGAAGCCGACGAACACCAGCGCGGGGGCGGCCGCCTCCGAGGGGACCATCCGCACCAGCGGTGACAGGAACAGGCTGAGCAGGAAGGCCAGGCCGGTCACGACCGAGGCCAGGCCCGTCCGGGCACCCTCGCCGACGCCGGCGGCCGACTCGATGTAGGACGTGTTCGAGGACGCCGAACCCAGGCCACCGGCGATCGCCGCGACCGAGTCGACGACCAGGATCTCGCGGGTGCGCTCGGGGTTGCCGTCGGCGTCCAGCAGGTCGCCCTCGGCGCCCACGGCGACGACGGTCCCCATGGTGTCGAAGAAGTCGGCCAGCAGCAGGGCGAAGACGGTCATCAGCATGGCGATGGTGACCTGCGGGCCGGCGGTGAAGGCGCCGAACAGGTCGACCCGCCCGATCAGGCTCAGGTCAGGCAGGCTGAAGGCCTGGCCGGTCAGCGCGGGCACGTTGAGCATCCAGCCCACCGGGTTCTCGCCCTGGTTGTTGCCGCCGATCTGCAGCACGGACTCGAGGATGATCGACACGATGGTCATCGACACGATCGTGATCAGCATGGCGCCCCGCACCCGGCGGACGTACAGTACGATCAGCAGCAGCAGGCCGGTGACGAACACCGCGATCGGCCACCCGAGCAGGTTGCCGCCCACGCCGAGGGTGACCGGCGTGCCCGAGCCCTGACGGACGACGCCGGCGTCCGCCAGGCCGACCAGCGTGATGAACAGGCCGATGCCGACGGCGATGCCGGTGCGCAGCGCGCGCGGCACGGCCCGGAACACGGCCTCGCGGAAGCCGGTCAGCACCAGCACGAGGATGATGACGCCTTCCCACACGATCAGGCCCATGGCCTGGGCCCACGTGACCTGCGGGGCCACCACATAGGCCAGCATCGCGTTCAGGCCCAGACCGGCCGCGATGGCGATCGGGAAGCGGCCGACCACACCCATGAGCGCCGACATCAGGGCGGCCACCAGCGCGGTCGCGGCGGCCACCATCGCGATGGTGGGCGGGATGTTGGCGGGGTCGGCGGCGGGCAGGCCGCTGATCAGGTTGCCGTTCACGTCGGCGGTCGTGCCGATGATGAGCGGGTTCAACGCGATGATGTACGCCATCGTGAAGAAGGTGACGAGGCCGCCGCGGACCTCCTGGGCGACGCTGGACCCACGGCGCGAGATGCCGAAGTAGCGATCGAGCCCGGACGCCGCGGGCGCGGGAGCAGTGGAAGACATGCCGCCAAGGCTAAGGCCCATCGCTAGCGATGGATCGCCTTGTCCACGGCCGACGGTTCAGCCGACGGCTTGGTCGAACCTCAGTCGAACAGCAGGTCGTCGGTGGTGATCGTGTCCCAGACCGGACGCGGTAGGTCGACGCCACGCTGCGGCTCGACGACGTCCGAATGTGCCCCACAGCCATGGTCGACGGTGACGACCGAGGCGTCCGAGGGCGAGAACTCGTTGGAGCACACGCCGAACTGACGACCCATCGACCCCGAGAGCCGGATGAAGTACGCGCAGCCCTGGCACTGGCCCGGGGCCTGCTTGGTCATCGCATTGTGCGGACCGCCCTCGCCCTCGACCCAACGGTCGGCGGCCTCGTCGCGCCCGTACTGGCTCAGGACGCGCTCGCGGCCCAGCCCCAGCTCGGCGACCACGGCGCGCGTGGCGGCCCACTCGGCGGGGTCGGCGTCCCGCGCGGTGTCGCCGCCGGTGAACCCGGCCTCGACCCGCGGATCGTCGTCGGCGGTCGGCATCAGGACGCCCGGGGTCACGTCCCCGGCCTCGACGCGCTCGGACCACGGCACCCACGCCGGGGCGAGCAGGGCGCCATCACCGGGCAGCATGACGACCTCGTTGACCGTCACCACGCGGGCCCGCGAGGCGCGCGCCACGGTGACCGCCCAACGCCACCCCTGGTAGCCGGGGTGGTCGACGGCGAAGTAATGGGTGACCACGCGGGCGTCCTCACGCACGCAGCCCTCGTGCTCGCCGACGCCGGCGACCGTGGCCCGCCCTTCTGCTGCCGCACGGGCGAGGTCGACCGCGGCCACGCAGGCGGCGTCCAGTTCCAGCGTTCGGGCCGCCACGCTCACAGCTCCAGTTCGTCGGCCACGGCGCGCAGGACCTGGGCGGTCTTCGAGGCGTGCTTGGCGTCGGGGTGGCGGTGGTGGCGGTAGCCGTTGCCGATCTGGTCGAGCATCTTGATCAGGTCTTCCACGATCACGGCCATGGTCTCGGGGGACTTGCGCTGCGCCTTGGACAGCGACACCGGGGCGTCCAGCAGGCGCAGCGAAATGGCCTGCTCGCCGCGGCGTCCGTCGATCACGCCGAACTCGACGTGCTGACCCTTCTTCAGCGTCGCCACGCCCGAGGGCAGCGCGGACGCGTGGACGTACACCTCGTCGCTCCCGCCATCCTTGGCGATGAACCCGAAGCCCTTGTCGGCATCGAAGAACCGCACGCGGCCGCTCGGCATGGCACACACTCCTGAACTGGTCACACTCTGGGACCGCGCCAGCCTACCTGACCGGTCCACCCGGCGGGGGCTCCGGTAGCCTGTGCGCACGCACGAGGCGGAAGGAGCGACCGTGGCGACGTGGACCGACGGCCCCGAGTACGCACCCCTGACCCGTCCCGACGTCTTCGTGGTGCCAGACGCCGCCCCCGCGCTCACCACCGATGAACCGGACGCCCCAGCCGACGTCCCTGCCGTGCCCGACGCAGGTGGACGCCCGGACTACACCGCTCCGGACGCGCTCCCCCTCGACGCCACCGTCCCTGCCGACGCCGACGCGCCGTCCCGCGACCCGAAGGAGGCCTTCGACGTGGCGGCGACGCCCGTGACGTCGTGGACGAGTACGGCGGCGTCCCCGTCCGCCCTTTCAGCGCAGTCTCCTTCCGCGCAATCCCCTTCCCCGCACGGGATGCCCGCCCCCGAGGGCGAACCGGTCCCCCTCGACCCGCCGCCGGCGCCCAGCGCCAACCCGTCCGCGTGGGGCCACGCCCACGCCCCGCACTGGCCCGAACAGCAGCAGGCTTGGCCCGAACCCCAGCAGCCGGCTTGGCCTGCGCATCAGCAAGCCTGGCCCGAACAGCAGCCGCAGGGCCCGCAGCCGGTCACCCTGTCCACGCTCACCCGAGCCACGACCCCGGGCGTCCTGATCAGTCTCGGGATCGGCGCACTCGTCGCGCCGCTGTCGCTGCCCCTGCTGATGGTCGCGTCGGTGCTCGGCTCGCGGGTGCGGTACCGGCGCAGCCTGATCGGGCGGCTCTACAGCGGCGCCATCGCGGGTAGCCTCGTGCTGGCGCTGCTCGGCCAGTTCCTGACCCGGGGCACGCTGGACGCCTTCTCCTGGTTCGCCGCCGCCTCGGACTGGGCGCGGCTCGGCTGCCTGGTGCTGCTCGTGGTGATCCCGCTGGTGGTGTGGGATGCGCTACGCCGCAACGAACGCCCCGAGGAGCTCCCGTGACCGTCCCGTTCCGCTCGCGTCGCTTCACCCCGGTGCCGCCCGGCGAGCGTCCGCGCAAGACGCGCCGCGGCGTCCGCGTGGTGGTGACCGACGGCACCCACGTGCTGTTGTTCGCCGACACCGACCCGGGCGTCCCCGGCTCACGCTGGTGGACGACCCCCGGCGGCGGCATGGACCCGGGCGAGACCGAGGTCGACACGGCGATCCGCGAGCTGGAGGAGGAGACCGGGCTGAAGGTCACCGCGTCCGACCTGGTCGGCCCGGTGCTGCGCCGGGTTGCCGCGCACGGCTACTCCGACCAGATCTGTGAGCAGAGCGAGTCCTTCTACGTGCTGACCACGCAGCGCTTCGACGTGGACGTCTCTCGCCACACCGCCGAGGAGCAACTCACCCTCGACGGGCACGCCTGGCTGCCCCTGGCCGAGCTCGCCGACCTGCCCGACCCCGTGTGGCCGGCCGACCTGGCCGAGTTGGTCGCGGTGCTGGACGACCCGCAGCGCTGGCCCGGCGACATCGGCCGCATCGAGGAGTCGACCGTCCCGATCTGAGGGCGGAACTGCGGCACCACCCGGGGCACCTCCACCCTCATCAGGTAGTGTGCAGAATCTCACGGGCGCGGTTCCATCACACCGATCGATACCCAACGTCCGGGCCAACTGGCCGCACCTGGGGTTGGACGACGAGGAGCGCTTGTGGATCCCTCTGCACCGGCAATGGGCGGCCATCGCGCCATCTCCATCATCGACATCGCAGCCGCAGCAGGGGTGTCGCGGTCGACGGTGAGCCGAGCGCTGAACGACCAAGCAGGCGTGAACCCGAGCGTGCGCAGCCACGTGAAGGACGTGGCGGCCCGGATGGGCTACATGAAGGACTTCCGGGCCCAAGCACTGAAGACACAGAAGACCCACACGGTCGGGATGCTGGTCCGCGCCGTCCAGCTGTCCTTCTACGGCGAGTTCGTTGCTGCAGTTCAACGCAGTCTGGAGCGAAAGGGCTTCCGGCTCGCCGTGGTGACCCAGGGTGTCCGACAATCAGAGACCGAAGCACTGCACTTCCTGATGGGTCAGCGCCCCGAAGCGGTTGTGGTCGCTTCCGGCCGCATCAGCGAAGAGTTGCTGGAAGGCCCCGCCGCACGTATTCCCATCGTGCTCGCCGGGCCGTGCAGCGATGCCTCGACGTTCGGGTCGGTCGGCTACGGGACTGACGCTGCAGCCGAGCTGGCACGCGTGGTCGCTGAGCGCGGACATCGAGAAGTGGTGACGCTCTCCTCCTCCACTTCTCGGACGCTGGACGCCAGGAGCGCGCGCATGGGAGCAGAACTGCGCGCTCAAGGCGTGCGCGTGGTGGAAGTCCCGTTCGGGTCGGGTGATCGCCCAGAACCGGACGCCCTGCGCGCTGCCCTCTCGACGTGCACCGCCGTGATGACGCCAGGGGATCCCGTCGCCGTGGCCGCCTGGGAGCAGATGGAGACCTTTGGTCTGGCCGTCCCACACGACGTGTCACTGACGGGCTTCGATGGGGTGGGCCAGTTGGCCACCCCGGTGTTGGGGCTCACCACGGTCAGGCTGCCGGTGAGAGAAGCTGCCGAGCAGGCCGTCACCCAGGTCGTAGCACGTCTGCAGGACGACAGTCTGGGCGCTTGGCACTCGGTGCTGGAGGGCACGGTGGTCCTGGGCCGCACGCTGGACGCCCCTCGCAGGAGGACGACCAGCCCCACCCGCCCCTGACACCAGTCGTTCACCCAACGTTCTCCCGTCCTTCACCCCCTGGGCTTGTCGGCTTCCACGATTTATGGGAACGTTCTCAGTGAGAGCTGGGAACGTTCTCATGCGGCACGGATGCCGCCCCACTAGACAGTCATTTCAAGGAGAAGACATGGGAGTCTCGCGCAGGACAATTCTGTTGGCAGGGCTGGGTTCGGCCGCGGCCGTCCCCTTGGTGGGTTGCGCACCCGGCACACCCACGACCACGGGCGGCACCACTGGTGCCCCCACCGGGCAGGACGCCGGCGGCCCGTTGGTGGTCTATTCGCCCTGGGGTGACGACATGCGGGCTCCCTTCATCCTCGAGGGTGCGCAGGAGCAAGGAATCGAGATCGAGTTCGTGATGGGGGGCGGAGGCGAGCTGACCAGCCGCCTGCTGGCCGAGCGCAACAACTCCCAGGCTGATGTTGTCCTGGGCATCGGTGTACCGCAGATGTTCCAGATCGCCGACGCGGGAATCCTCAGCCCTTACAGCCCGTCCTGGGAGGACAAGATTCCTGAGGCCTTCTCCGTGGGCGATGCGCCCTTCACCCTCCTGAGCCAGACACCGATCGTGCTGGCGTACAACGCCGACAGGCTTGCCCCCGCTGACGTGCCCACGTCATGGGATGCACTGGCTGAGTCTCGCTACAAGGACAAGTACATCTTCCCGGGAGTCACTTCACAGACGGGACAGGCTGCTGTGGCAGGGATCCTGTGGCGCCATGCAGACCAGCAGACCGGCGAGGTGTCGGAACAGGGCTGGGAGGCCCTGACCGCGATCATCAAGAACGCCCGGCAGGTTCCTGCGGGGCAGGCCTATGACTGGGCCAAGGTGGCCTCCGGGGAGATCCCCCTCATTCCGAGTTGGCTCGGCTTCGCGCTGACCGGCGGGGAAGACAACGGATTCAACGTCGAGATCGCCGACACCGAGGGCGGCACCCCGTTCATCTCGACGGGCGTGGGTCTGGTGGCCAACAGCAAGCGGCAGGAGACGGCCAAGAAGTTCATCGACTGGTTCGGCGGTGCTGACTTCCAGGCATCCTTCGTGGAGGCCACGAACAATGATGCCCCGGTCAACCCTGAGGCACTCGATCAACTGCCCGAGGTCAAGGAACAGCTGGCTGGGATCACTCCGCAGCCGCTGGATTGGAAGCTGGTCTCCGAGCAGATGCCTGGCTGGTTGCAGCGCATCCAACTCGAGATTCTCGGGTGAGCAATCATGATCAAGGTGGATGACCTCACGGTCAGGTATGGAGCAACCGAAGTCATCTCGGGTCTTGACCTGCACGTGGCCAAAGGCGAGTTCGTCACCCTGCTGGGCTCGTCCGGGTGTGGGAAGTCAACCCTTCTCCGCACGGTGGCCGGGTTCGTCCCTGCCGCGGCGGGGGCCGTCATCATCGATGGCCAGGACGTGACACGTATTCCTCCCGAGGACCGCGGCGTGGGCCTGGTGTTCCAGAGCTATGCCCTGTTCCCGCACCTGGACGTGGGCAAGAATGTCGCCTTCGGGCTCCGCGTCAAGCGGCTCTCCTCCCGCGAGGTGGCCCAGCGTGTCGACGAGGTCCTGGAGACCACCGGCCTGACGCACTTCAAGAAGGCGATGCCTGCGGACCTCTCGGGCGGCCAGCAACAGCGGGTCGCGATCGCGCGTGTCCTGGTGACTGGGCCGACGGTCATCCTCATGGACGAGCCGCTGTCCAACCTGGATGCCGCGATGAGGATCACCCTGCGAGCTGAGATCAGCAGGCTCCATCGGGAACTGGGCATGACGACGCTCTACGTCACCCATGACCAGCAGGAGGCCTTGGCTCTCTCCGACCGGGTCGCGGTCATGAGGAATGGTGCCTTTGAACAGGTGGCATCTCCCGACGCTGTCTACCACCGCCCAGCCACCTCCTACGTCTGCGAGTTCGTTGGTTCGGCCAACCGTCTGAACGACCCCCTGTCGGCAGCTTTCGGGCTTCCCGCCGGGGACGAAGTCAGGTACGTCCGGCCTGAACGAATCCAGATCGGCCGCGACCTGGACGCGGGCGTGCGTGCCACCGGGGTGGTCCGTGAACGGTCCTTCCTCGGCACGATCACGCACTACACCGTGGCGATCGCCGACTCCGACATCGGCATCATGACGGTCTCGGAACCTGGCGACCCCATCCAGGTGGGCGACAGGGTCTCGTGTGGCTTCGATGCCGTGGACGTGATCGAGGTCCCGCGATGACCGGGCCAGTCGCCGACGGTTCCGTCACAGCCACGAAGGCCTCACGCTACCGGCGCGCCGTCGCACGATGGGCCGCACTGGCCCTGGTGCTGTGGTTCCTGCTGACATTCCTCATCGCTCCGAACCTGTACTCGTTCGCCACCGTCCTGAACCCGCAGCAGGGCACCTTTGCGTCTCTGGTGAGCGATCTGGTCACCGTTCCGCGCGTCCAGCGTGCCGTCGTGAACAGCCTCCTGATCGCGATCCTGTCCGTGGTGACCGTCAACATCGTGGGCATCACCCAAGCCCTCATCCTCGAGGCGATCCGAGTCCGCGGCCGGACGATCCTGACCATCGCCTACGCCATCCCCCTCGTCTTCGGGTCGGTCTCGGCCGTGACCGGCTACGCAATGGTCTACGGCAGCAACGGGATCCTGACCCGCGCCCTCACCACCCTCTTCCCTGCGCTGCCCGCCGACTGGTTCTCGGGGATGGCCGCCATCTGGTTCGTCCACACCTTCACCATGACCGGCTACCACTTCCTCTTCCTCCGCCCGGCCATCAGACGCGTCGACTTCAGCTTGGTCGAGGCAGCCAGGTCACTGGGCCTGTCCCCCATGCGCGCCATGCTGACCGTCGTCGTTCCGATCTTGCGCCCCATGATCCTCGCCTCCGTCCTCATGGTCTTCATCGGCGCCGCCAATTCCTTTGCCGCACCGAACATCCTCGGCGGGACCGAGTTTCAGATGCTCGCCCCGTTGGTGCAGGCACTCACGGGTCTCGGACGCGTTGACATGTCAGCACTTCTGGGCCTGAGCATGGCAGCGGTCACCGGCACCCTCCTGGTCTGGGCCCTGCGCGAGGAGAGGCGAGCCCGCGTCTTCGGCGGCAGCAAGGCCGGGCGCCCCTTCAAGCGCATCGAGATCCGCAGCCCCGTGGTCTCCGTCGTGATCCACGTGATTGCCTACACCTTGGCCGCGATCAACTTCACCCCAGTGCTCATCACGATCCTGTTGAGCCTGTCGACACCTGAGGCCATTCGCCGCGGGCAGATCGACGGACAGTTCAGCTTGGCCAACTACATCGACGTGGCCAGCAACACCGGGGTCGCCCAACCCATCGTGAATTCACTGGTCATGTCGGCCATCGCCATCCCGCTCGCCCTGATCATCGGGACATTCGTCGCACAGTTGGCGCATCGGACCCGAAATCGGGCCACCGACGCTCTCCAGCTATCGCTGTTCCTCCCGTACTTCTTACCCGGCATCCTCATCGCCGTCGGCATGCTGATCACCTTCGGCAGCCCCATGCCGCTGGTGGGCAACCGCGTCCTGGTGGGGGGCTTCTGGATCCTCCCGATCGCCTACGTGATCGTCCTACTCCCGACCGTCGCCCGATTCATGGGCGCTGCCTACGCCGGCCTGGACCCAGCACTCGATGAAGCTGGGGCCTCCTTGGGCGCACGCAACCTGCGCCGCACCCTGACCATCACGTTGCCCCTGCTGCTGCCGATCCTCATGCAAGTGGCCGCACTGGGCTTCAACGCCACCTTCGACGAGTACACGCTTTCCGTGATGCTGTACAACATCCACAACCGTCCCCTCGGCGTCACCTTGGCCACGCTGGCAGCATCCCAGGACCCCAACCTCGTGGGCACGGCGACTGCCTACGTCGTCATCAACACCTTCTTGTCGCTCGGCGTCATCCTGTTCGCTGACTACATGTCACGGCGAGTGGCCCAACGGCAGACGGCGGAGGTGGACCGATGAGGCCCCCGGCATTCCCGATCTTCACAGTCCCCGCTGGGCACGGCATCGTCGACGAGGCGTTCCTCGAAGGAAAGTCGATCGCAGCCAACTGTGAGGACGCCCTGGTCATCACGGACGACTTCGTGGCCGTGATCGACGGTATGTCCAGTCCCTTGGCCTCGGGGGGCGGCCCCCGATCCGGACGGTTGTTTGCCCTGGGGGTCGCTCGCGCCGTGCAGGACCTTCCGTCCGGCATAGACGCCCGCACTGCGATCGATCGCATCACCGAAGCGCTGGCCTCAATCACCGTCGAACACTCCGGCCCGTCCGGAGCGGTCGCAGCCATCTACTCGCGGACGCGCGGTGAAGTGTGGCGAGTCGGCGACATCCACGTCGCCATCGCGGGGCAGGAGCACCCCGGCGAAAAGGCTGTCGACGTCGCCTACGGACAGTTCCGGGCAGCCATCAATGCCGCCCAGATCGCAGCTGGGACCTCCTTGGATCAGATACTCGCACGGGATCCCGGTCAGGAAGCCGCCGCAGAGCTCCTGCGATGGCAGCACCACCTTGCCAACAGGGAGACCGACTACGGCTACGGCGTCCTGAACGGTACTGCCGTACCCACCGCCTACATAGAGGTGATGGAAGTGCCGTCGGGTGCCTCGGTCATCCTTGCCACCGACGGCTACCTCGGGCCTGCGCCCAGCCTGGAGCAGGCGGAGACCGAACTCTCCGCAGCGCTGAGGGCCGACCCGGCATGCATTGGCGAACTGCAAGGCATGGGCAAGGGGCTTCGCGGTCGCCAAGCCCACCCCGACGATCGCACCTATGTCCGACTCACCCACCGAGGAGAACGCGCATGAACACTGTCCGCATCGCCACCTGGAACATCTTGTGGCGCAACAGGGAACAACGACTCGACACCGTCGCCCAGGTACTGCGCAAGGTCAACCCTGACATCGTCCTACTCCAGGAAACCTCTCCCGATCACGCCGCCAGTCTCGCGGAGCAGATCGGCCACCACGTGGCGCTCGTCGCAACGTCACTCCGCGACACCGCCGACCCGATCAGCGTGCCTGCAATCCTCAGCCACCAGCAGCCGGAGGACACAGAACTCCTCGTGCTGCCCCAGCGCGGCGACCGGCCGCACTACGCGTGCGTGGCCCGGTTCGGGGCCTGGGCTCATGGGATCACGGCGGTTTCGACACACCTGCGGCACACCAATCGCGCCGGCAGGATGGGCTTCAACCCGACACTGAGATCGTGGACACCGCCCAGCCAGGACTCGGGCCCCAGCGACCCTCGCGGTACCGACTTGCTGGGGACCGTGTGGGACCGAATGGTCCAGCTTCAGGCGATCCACGAGATGCTGCGTGATCGCCTCGACACGCCGTTGGTCTTTGGCGGCGACCTCAACTTCGTCCCGGACGGCCCGGAGTACCGGGCGATCCTGGACTGGGGCCTGGCCGATAGCTGGCGCGCCGCACCCCGCTTGGGCTACGGCGAGACCATCCTGGAAGCCAATCCCCTGATCGGCGACGGCCCTGGCCTCTACAGCAAGGTCGCAGCCGACCTGTTCCCCGGATTCGCAGGCCCCCTCGACTACACGCTCGACTTCCAGTTCACCACCCCATCGGTGCAGCCGGGCAACGCTTGGGTCTTTGGTCGGCCGGTGGCTGGCGAGCCGTGGCCCAGTGATCACTTGGGCCTCGCCGTGGATCACGAACTCCCCAGCATCAGCAGCCAACCGTCACATCAGTGAGGTGTGCCATCGAGATCCACTGGCTTGCCATCATCCAACTGGCGACGGGAACTCTCCTGTCCGTGATCATCGGCATCGAGCGAGAATTCCAGCAGAAGCCGGCCGGAGTGCGAACATGCGCCCTGGTCGGCCTCGGCGCAACCCTCTTCACGGTGGTTTCACGTAACGGGGAATGGCTCCTCCCCGGACTCACGATCACCCAAGTCGATGGGTCTCGCGTTGCCGCTCAGATTGTCTCTGGCATCGGTTTCCTCGGTGCCGGTCTCATCTTCGTCCGCCGGGATGCCGTCCGTGGACTCACGACCGCTGCCTGCATCTGGGTCGTCGCCGCCATCGGCATGGCTGCTGGCGCGGGCCTGATCGACCTCGCGGTCTCAGCCACTCTCGTCTATCTACTGGTCGTCGTGGGCGCGCTGCCGCTACGCCGCCGCCTACCCCACTCCAACCGTGGCAGACGCATCCTCTCGGTGACCTATCGGGACGGACGCGGTGTCCTACGCCAGGTGATGAGCACGTTGGGTGACCTGGGGGTCGGCGTCGAGAATCTGCAGATCCTCGCCCCCGAGGACGACCGCGGACGTCGACTTCAGACCGTTCGCCTCGAAGTGGTTGCCAACGCCAGCCCGATCCCGAGTGTCATCCAGGAGGTCTCCGAACTCGAACACGTCCACGAGGTCGGAAGCCGCACCATCCCCAAGCACGGCGACGGCTGACCTGGGACCCCAGCCGCAACCAGGACCTCCGCTCACGATCTCCCACTACCCTGTTCGAGGTTCATCGTCGGGAAGGAGGATCCATGCAGAGCAACGTGCCCGTCGCACCGGAACCCGTCTCGACGCGCTTCCTGATGAAGTTCGTCCTGTTGTCCCTGGTCACCGCCGTGTTGACCATCGGCATCAAGGCGTCGGCCGCCTGGGTGACCGGGTCGGTCGGCCTGCTGTCGGACGCCCTCGAATCGGTGGTCAACCTCGTCGCCGCGCTGGTCGCCCTGTGGGCGCTGGTCGTGTCCGGCAAGCCGGCCGACCACAACCACGACTTCGGCCACGGCAAGGCCGAATACATGTCGTCGCTGGTCGAGGGGGCGCTCATCTTCGTCGCGGCGGCGGTGATCATCGTCACCGCCATCCAGCGGCTGGTCGAACCCCGCCCGCTGGAGGAGCTCGGCATCGGCCTGCTGCTGTCCCTGGTCGCGACGGTGCTCAACCTCGTCGTCGGGTTGATCCTGGTCCGGGCCGGGCGGCGCTACCGCTCCATCGTGCTGGAGGCCGACGGCCACCACCTGCTGACCGACGTGTGGACCACCGTCGGCGTCGTCGTCGGCATCGGCCTGTTGTGGCTGTTCCCCGCCCAGGTGTGGATCGATCCCGTGCTCGCGCTGCTGGTCGGCCTCAACATCTTGTGGACCGGCATCCGGCTCGTCCGCCGCTCCGCCGTCGGCCTGCTCGACGCCGCGCTGCCCGCCGAGGAGGTGCAGCAGATCCGGGAGGCCATGGACGGCGTGATCGGCGACGCCCGCGTCACCGTCAGCGACCTGCGCACGCGCGAATCTGGACGCCAGCGCTTCGTCCAGGCGACCGTGATCGTCCCCGCGCACTGGACCGTCGGGCGCAGCCACGACCTCGCCGACGACATCGAGGCCGCCGTGGGCGCCGTGTTCGCCGAGTGCCAGACCGTGGTGCACATCGAGCCGGGCCCCTCGGAGTTCCCCGAACCCCAGCCCGTTCCGCCGCCCGCATTCGACGCCGACCCGGATCACCACTCGATCTGACCCGGCCCGAGGGCTCGGCCCGCACCCGC
>JAUNSA010000140.1 GCA_030539405.1 Propionibacteriaceae bacterium | reverse complement strand
GCCCCCACCATCACGGGCTGGTCGAACCACCACGATTCTTCACCGGTCCACCACCCGACCGATGGGAAGTCCGCCTCACCCCGAACGGGCGACCCGAATTCCTCCCACCCCAACGACGGGACCCCCACCGCACACCCCTGCCCGGAAACGCCAATACCGGGCTGGACCCGGGTGTGCCATGAGGCGCCGGTCAGGGCGTGCAGATCAGGTGTGCCACCAGGGCGGTCCAACCGGTCTGGTGTGCTGCACCCAGCCCGGCGCCGGAGTCGCCGTCGAAGTACTCGCTGAAGGTCGGGTGCGCCGACCACAGGGGTCCGGTGGGCTGGTGGTAGGGGTCGCCGGGACGCCGGCCGTCCGGTCCGAGCCGGAACAGGTCGATCAGGCGACGTTCCACGTCGTAGGCGGCCTCCTCGAGCGGGATCCAGTTCCCCGAACCGGTGGGCATCTCGACCTGGACGTCCTTGCCGCCGGCGCGCCCATAGGTGTGCAGGGCGTCGGTGAGCAGGATGTTGACCGGGAACCAGATCGGCCCGCGCCAGTTCGAGTTGCCGCCGAACATCGGCGAGGTGGACTCGCCGGAGACATACGAGATCGGGATGCACTGGTCGCCCACGAGCGCGTGGTGGTCGGGCCCGTGCGCGGCCGACAGCGAGCGGATGCCGTGCGGGGCGAGGAATTCGCCCTCGTCGAACAGTCGCGGCAGGATGCGCTTGAGCCGGTCCGGCGGGACGATCGCGAAGGTCAGCTCCTGGTCGGCCTGGTCGGGGGTGGCGGTCAGCAGTTGCGCCAGGCGTCCGGGGAAGCGGCGCTGCAGCCACCGCAGCCGGGAGGTGTAGTCGGTCAGTTCGTCGGCGACCCAGTCGGGCGCGACCGTCACGGCCATCAGCGGCAGCAGGCCCACCATCGAGCGGACCGGCAGCTTGTGGGAGTGGTGGCCGGCGTGGTCGACGAGCACGTCGTAGAAGAAGCCGTCCTCCTCGTCCCACAGGGTCGTCTGGTCGGGACCGAAGGCGTCCATCGCCTCGGCGATCGCGACGAACCGTTCGGTGAAGGTGGTCGCGAGGTCGTCCCACGCGTCGTCGGTGCGTGCCAGCTCGAGGGAGATCTTGAGCATCGACAGGCAGAAGAACGCCATCCAGCTCGTGGCGTCCGACTGCTCGAGCTCCCACCCGTCCGGGACGTCGTGGGAGCGGTCGAAGACCGAGATGTTGTCCATGCCGAGGAAGCCCCCGGAGAAGAGCTGGGTGCCGTTGAGGTCGGTCCGGTTCACCCACCAGCCGAAGTTGAGCAGCAGCTTGGTGGCGATGCGGACGAGGAACTCGTGGTCCCAGCCGCCGTCGGCGACGAAGACCTGCCAGGCCGCCCAGGCGTGGACGGGCGGGTTCACGTCGCCGAAGTCCCACTCATAGGCCGGGAGCTGGCCGTCGGGGTGCTGGGCCCATTCGCGGCACATCAAGATGAGCTGGTTCTTGGCGAACGCCGGGTCGATGTGGGCCAGGGCGACGCAGTGGAAGGCGAGGTCCCAGGCGGCGAACCAGGGGTACTCCCAGGCGTCCGGCATCGAGATGATGTCGGCCAGGTAGAGGTGCGTCCAGCCCGCATTGCGGGGGCGCGGGGGCGGGGCGGGAGAGTTGGGGTCGCCCGCTTGCCACTCGGCCACCGGGTAGCGGTAGTGCTGGCGTCCCCACAGCAGGCCGGCGAAGGCGCGGCGGGCGATGAGGGTGTCGTCCTCGCTGGTGTCGGTCGGGATGACCTCGGCGTAGAACTCGTCGGCCTCAATGCGCCGGTTGGCGAGCACCGACTCGAACGAGCGCCCGAAGGGCTGGCCGTTGAACGGCTCCTCGCGCAGGCGCAGGTCGACGGTGACGGTCTCGCCGGGAGCGACCGAGGCGAAGTGGTAGCGGAAGGCGACCTTGGTACCGCGCTGCTCGGGGTTCAGCAGCGAGCGGTCACCCTGCACGATCGCGCGGTCGACGGCCGACTTCGGGTGGGCCGAGGTGCGTTCCTGCCCCCACGTGAGCTCGTCGTCGGTCTCGTTCTCGCAGAACATGAGGTCGGCCTCGCCCTGGGCGTAGAGGTGGTAGCGGCCCAGGAAGCCGTGGGTGGCCTCGACGGCGGTGACGCCACCGGGGGAGAGCTCGGGCGGCTGGATCTGGCGAATCAGCGGACGCCGATCGTCGCGTCCCCACGACCACGTGTTGCGGAACCAGAGCTGCGGGACGATGTCGAGCGGAGCCGCGTCCGGGCCGTGGTTGGTCGCCGTGATCCGGATGCAGATGTCGTCGGGGGCGCCCTTGGCGTGGGTGGTGACGACATCGAAGAAGCGATCCTGGTCCAGGACGCCGGTGTCGGCCAGCTCGTACTCGAGCTCCTCGCGCGAGCGGGCCGCGTTGCCGGCGACCAGGTCGGCGTAGGGGTAGGCGGCCTGGGGGTAGCGGTAGAGCTGCTGGGCCCACGAGTGGGTGGGGGTGGCATCCACGTCCCACCAGAACTCCTTGACGTCCTCGCCGTGGTTGCCCTGGGGGTTGGTGACCCCGAACCAGCGCTCCTTGAGGCGGTCGTCGTTGCCGTTCCACACCGCCACGGCCAGGTTCAGGAAGCCGTAGCGGTCACACAGCCCGCTGATCCCGTCCTCGCCCCAGCGGTAGGCGCGCGTGTGCGCCTGGTCGAACGGGAAGGCCTCCCACGCGTTGCCGTCGGAGGAGTAGTCCTCGCGCACGGTGCCCCACTGGCGCCCCGACAGGTAGGGCCCCCACAGGCGCCACGGATCCTCATCGGTCGGGGATTCGGCCAGGCGGCGGTGTTCGGCGGTCGTCTGCTGGGCGTGCTTGGGTCGCATGTTTCCACCCTAGTTGCGCGCTGTGTCGGTCCGGTGACGGCCTCAGCGGGTGTTCAGCAGGCAGGCGCCCGGCTCGGCGAACGGCACCAGCCGGACGTCGGCGTCCGGGCCCAGGGCGCCTTCGACCAGCCCGGCATGGATGGCGCAGATCACCTCGGGGTGGGCGCGCGCCGAGGCGAGGATGGGGCAGGCCAGCAGGCGCGTGGTGCCCGCGTCGGTGGGGTGGGCCTCGGGGGCGAAGCCCAACTCGTCGAGGAGGTCGAGCAGGTGGACGCTCCCGAGCCCGCGCTCCCGGCGGCGCTGGCCCCAGGCGCGTCCGATCGCTCGGGCCTCGGCGCGGGCGTCCGGTCGGTCGGCGAGGCGCTCGGCCAGGGCGTCCACCAGTTCGCCGTAGGCGGTGTCGATCGCGTCGGCGGCCAGCGCGCGGCGTCCGGACGCGGTCAGGCTCCAGACCTGGGCCGGACGCCCCGGCCCTCCGGCGGGGAGGGTGGAGACCGTGGCGTGCCCGGCGTCCACGAGCGCCTCGAGGTGCTGCCGGGTGGCGTTGGGGTGGCCGCCCAGGTGCTCGGCGAGGGTGCTCAGGCTGACCCGGGGGCCGAGGTCGACCAGGGTGGAGGCGACCCGGGCGCGGGCAGGACTCAGCGGGCCCGCGTCGGCGGGGGCCGGGCCGAGTCGTTGCGTGTCCACGGGGACAGGATACTCGCGTTTTTACATGTTGAGGTGTATAAATATCGCTGTGGGCGGCTCCCCATCACCCGGACTCACGGGAGCCGCCCCCTGACGTCTCGACTCCCTGGAGGATCCCCTGATGACCGACCTGCCCCTCGCCGAGAAGAAGGCCGCCTGCGGCTGCGGACACCACGACGAGGAGCTGCCCGTGCTCGATGCGCGCAGCATCCCGCACGCCATCCGGCACGCGGCGATCCTCGGAGCGGTCGCCTCCCTGACGCCGGGGCGCGCGCTGGCCCTGGTCGCCCCGCACAACCCGCTGCCGCTGCTCGCCCAGATCCGCGAGGCGCACGGCGACGCCATCGAGGTCAGCTACCTCGAGGAGGGTCCGGAGGCCTGGACCCTCAAGCTCGCCCGCGTCTGACCAACACGCCCGAGTGAACCCCACGCAGGCCCCTGCCCAGCCGCGACCCACGGCGTCCGGCCCCCGCGCCGCGCGCGGACGGATCGCGCTGCTCGCGTTGGGCGGCGCCTGCCTGCTCGCCGGCCTGGACGCCGCGCTGCTCGCGGTCGGCGTCTGGGCACCCGTCCGGGCCGGGCACCTGCCCGACGTCCACGGCATGGTGATGGTGCTCGGGTTCATGGGCACCCTCATCGCGCTCGAACGCGCCCAGGCGCTGCGGCAACCGTGGGCCTACCTGGCTCCGGGGGTCCTCGGGGCCGGCGGCGTCGCGCTCGTCCTCGGCCAGCACCTGGTCGGTCAACTGCTGCTCGTGCAGGGCTGTGTGCTCTTCCTGGCCGTCTACCTCGCCCTGTGGCGGCGGGCACCGGTCCCGTTGGTGACCGTGCAGGTGTTGTCGGTGGTGCTCGCCGCGGCGGCAGCCGCCCTGTGGCTGGTCGTCGACCTGGCCGCCCTCATCGGCCTGCTCGCCGGCTTCCTGGTCCTGACCATCGCGTCCGAACGCGCGGAACTCGCCCAACTCAGGATGGGGCGGCGGGCTGTCCCGACGCTGGTGGTGCTGGGCTCCTGGGTGGCGCTCGCGGCGTCCGCCACCATCGTCTGGCCGGACGCCGGCGCCCGCGCGCTCGGCCTGGGGGTGCTGGCGGTCGCCCTGTGGCTGATCCGCGACGACGTGCCGCGCCGCATGGTCCGCACCGACGGGCTGCGTCGCTACAACGGCGCCGCCCTGCTCGGTGGCTACGGCTGGCTGACGGTCGCCGGGCTGACTTGGCTGGTCGGGGGCGCGCCGTCGAGTGATGCGGCCTACGACATCGTGATCCACACGACCTTCCTCGGATTCGGAGTGTCCATGATCATGGCCCACGCGCCGATCATCTTCCCCACCGTCCTCGGGCGCCCGCTGCCCTACCGGCCGGTGCTCTGGCTGCCGCTCGGAGTGCTGAACGCCGCGCTGGCGGCCCGGGTCGCGGGCGACCTCACCGGGCGCGGCCCGTTGTGGGAGGTCGGCTCGGTCGGCACCGTCCTCGCGCTGCTGCTGTTCGTGCTGACCGCGGTCGGGGTGGTGATCCGCGGTGAGTGAGAACGGACGCCCCGTCGGCCGGACGCGCCGCCTGCGCGACCACGTCGCCCTGGGCTGGTTGGCGGCCGCGCTCGTGCTGACCGTCGTGCACCGCTGGGTGCCGGCTTCGAGTTGGCTGATGGTGCACCTGGTCCTGCTCGGTGCGCTGTCGCACTCGGCGCTGGTGTGGAGCGAGCACTTCGCCCACACCCTGTTGCGTTCGCTGCCCGATGAGGCCGGACGCCGACGCCAGAGCGTGCGGATCGGCCTGCTCGGCATCGGCTCGCTACTGGTGTTCGTCGGCGTTCCCGGCGAGTGGTGGTGGCTCGTCGTGGTGGGAGCCTGCCTGGTGTCAGCGGCCGTGCTGTGGCACGCCGCGCACCTGGTGCACGTCCTGCGCGGGTCGTTGCCGAACCGCTTCCGGGTCGTCACCCGCTACTACATCGCAGCCTCGCTGTGCCTTCCGGTCGGGGCCGGACTCGGCGCCACGCTGGCGTTCGGGCTCTCCGAGGAACTGCACGGGCGGATCCTCACCGGACACATGTCCCTCAACCTGCTTGGCTGGGTCGGCCTCACCGTCACCGGCACGCTGGTCACGTTCTGGCCCACCCTGCTGCGCACCCGCATGGACGAACGCGCCGAGACGCTGGCCCGCCAGGCACTCCCGCTGTTGGTCGGCGGGCTGGTGGTGCTCGTCGCGGGTGGGCTGGCCGGGTGGCGTCCGGTCGCGCTGGCCGGACTGGCGCTCTACGTGGCCGGACTGGTCTGGTGGGGTCGCGCGCTCGTGGTGCCGCTGCGCGCCAAGGGGCTGCGAGAGTTCGCGCCGGCGTCCGTGCTCGCGGCCCTGGTCTGGGCCATCGTCGGACTCGCCTGGGTGGGCTGGCTGCTGGCCACCACCGGGTCGTGGGCGGCGGTCACCGACGCCTCGTTCACCCTCGCCGCGGTGTTCGCCGTCGGCTTCGCCGCGCAACTGCTGTTCGGGGCGCTCTCCTACCTGATCCCGAGCGTGATGGGCGGCGGACCGTCTGTCGTGCGCGCCGGACAGGCCTGGTTCGACCGCTGGGCGCTGTGGCGGCTCGTGGTCGTCAACGCCGGGCTCCTGCTGTGGCTGTTCCCTTCCCCGTCGTGGGTGCGCGTGACCGTGTCGTCGCTGGTGACCTTTGCGTTGGCGGCCTTCCTGCCGTTGCTGGTGCAGGGCGCCAAGGCGTCCGCCCGGGCGCGGCGTGCGGTGCTGTCCGGCGACCGGCCCGGTGGTGCTGGTGGTGCCGGTGGTGAGGCCGGACGCCCCGAGCCGCAGCGCCGCCTGTGGTCGGGAGGCCAGGCCATCGCCGCCGTCGCCGCACTGGTGCTGGCCATCACTGTTGGCGTGGGCGTGGATCCGGCCGCTGCCGGCCTGCCCACCAACCTGGCCGCGCCCACGGCGTCCGAGGTGGTGCCGACCGGCAACACGACCCGAGTGGAGGTCACCGCCGACGGCATGGCGTTCACGCCCAACCGGATCACCGTGCCGGCCGGGGACCGCCTCGTGATCGTCCTGCGCAACGCGGATGCCACCACCGCCCACGACCTGGTCGTCGGCACGGCCCGGACGCCGCGGCTGCAGCCCGGTGACACCGCTGAGCTGGACGCCGGCGTGATCGGTGCCTCCACCCAGGGCTGGTGCACGGTCGCCGGGCACCGCCAGATGGGCATGGTGCTGGGCATCGTCGTCGAGGGGGAGGCGGCGGACGTTGCCCCCGAGGTTGGCGTAGGGACGGGTGGCTCGGAGGGTCATGGGGGCCACGCGGCGGCTGGTCGGATCCCGGCGGTGCCGGACGCCACGCTGTCGCAGGTGGTCGATCCGGTGCTGGCG
>JAUNSA010000139.1 GCA_030539405.1 Propionibacteriaceae bacterium | reverse complement strand
CGCCGCATGACCCGCACCCGAGGCCACCAGCTGACCCATGGCGGCGGTCCGGGTCGCGATCTCCCCGTTGAGCGCCTGCACCTGATCACGGATCGCCCCGGCCTGGTCCCGGTAGCCCTCCGTCGAGGCGAGGATGCCGTCCGCCTGGTCGACCAGTTCCAGCGCGCGCCCGGCGTGGAACTCCGCCGCCGAGGCGTACCCCAGCGCCGAGGTGACCAGCGCCTCCCCGGCCCGGACGTGCTGCTCACCCTGAGCCACATGCCCGGCCGATGCCTGCACCGCCGCGTCGATCGCGGACAGCGACTGCTGGAACTCGCCCTCCGCATCCTCGACACGGCCCAAGGCTTCATCGGCCGTCGACTTCGCCTCACCGGCAGTCTTCGTCGCCGCCCCGATCGCCTTGCGATTCTTACGACGGTCCGCGTCGATCGCCGCCTGCGTCTTGCTGTTGAGCTCGCGCAGCTTCTCCGCGTCGGAGATCAGCTGACCGCCGACGTGGACCGCCCATGAGGCGCGCCCATCGTCGCCCACGACCGCGGCCGTGGACGTCACCGGCAGCGGCAGTTCGCGGCCCCAGATCCGCACATCGACGATGTCGCCGACATCGAAATGCACCCCAGGCACCATCCGGCCCAGGCCGGCGCCGGTGATCTCCTGCTGGAAGAACACCTCGCCGGACACCCGGTCGGCCGCGGCGTCGATCACCGCCTCGGTGTCGGAGGTGTGCAGCTCCATGTCCTGGGTGACGTCGGCGCGGACGAACGCGAGATCGAAACGGCCGATCGGCCGGTCGTCGGGGCGGTACACGTACCCGGGCTCGAGGCGGTCGTCCTCGCCGAGCACCTCGACACCCTCGGGGGCGGTGACCCTCATCGAGCCGTACACGAAGCAAGCGGTGCGGCGCCCGACTGTCATCTGTCCGCCGTCGGCGGTGAGCTTGATCGACGACACCTCACACCACCTCCGTCATGGCGACCGTGACGACGACCGTCGGCAGCGTCAGCGTGTGGCCGGGGACCGGGTCGTCGCCGGGCCACCACAGGTCGGCGGACACCTGGACGCCGGCGGTCAGGGCGGGGGAGGCGACCGTCTCCCACAGCGGGTCGTCGGACGGGCGCAGCAGCAGCGGCGGACCCGCCGGGGTACCGAGCGGGGTGACTACCACCGGCGGGTCATCGGTGATCCCGGCGAGGCGATACGAGGCCTCCAGCGACTCGGAGATGAGTCGGTGAATCACCTGATCCGCCGGGCCCGACAGCACGAACCCATCCGCGGCCGCCGCCATCTGCAGCTCCGACATGTCGCGCTCGTGGACGAACATCGTGGCGTAATCCTGATCGAGCCGGTGCCACGTGCCGGTGATCGAGGTGGGGTACGACCAGGCGGGAAAGTCGTTGAGCTTGTCGAGAAGGTCCACCAGGTGCGCGGTCAGCGTCGACGGCCCGGCCGTTCCGCCCTCGACGTCGGCGTGGGTGACACGGTAGGCGCGGCGCCCCTCCCGGCCCCCGGGACGCTCCACGACAATCCACCGCGACGGCTCCGAGTTCGGCACGAGGGCGCCCTGGGCGTCGACGCGCCCCAGCCCGTCGGCGATCAGCTCGTCCACCACCTGGTGCGGATGACCGGACGGGGTGCGCACCAGCATCGTCACCTCGCCCTCGGAGGCGTCACCGCGACGCACCGGAGCGTCCATGCTCACCAGCCGGGGCAGATCACACAGCGGCACACCGCCCTCGTCGGCCAGGCCGACCCACTGCCCCTCGTCGGCGATGACCTGGGCGCGGTGCTTCTTGTGCGACTGCCAGTCCACGGTCACCTCCACGGATCCAGGTAGCCGATCCGCCACCGCAGCTCCACCCCGGCGGGCAACACCCACGTCCGCGTGGCCCCCGGCGGCACCCCCTCAGGCACCGTCACGCCGCGCAGCCGCCCCCACAGGGGGCCATCGACCCCACCGGCCGTGGTGGTCACCAGGCACGACTCGTCGGCATCCAGGTACAGCACCCGAGTCCCGGTCACCGCAGGCAGCAGGAACACCGCGCCCGAGGGGGAGACGACCGGCCCGCCGGACCCGGACCACACCAGGCGGGGCCGCACCGTGACGTCCCCGCCGTTGACGATCCGGCCCGTGCCGGACTCCTCGCCGGACCACCACACGCCGCCGTCGGCGACCAGAGGAAGCTCGACCGTCAGCGACCGCACCCGATGCGTGTTCGACCGCAGCGCCGGCGGCACCTCCTCGAGCCGGACCCGGCACGACAGGTCCGAGCGGGGGCCGGCGATCCGCAGCGACCCCGCATCACGCGTGGACAGCCCCGCGCGCAGGGCGCCCACGAGGTCGTCGATCGACTCCGTGGCGGTGGGGGTGATGATCAGATTGAGCGTCCCGGCCATCGGCTCGACCCGGATGTGGTCGACACGTTGGCCGGGGGAGTCGACGGCGTTGACGGCGACCACGTCGACCTGCCCCACCATGCCGTCGATGCCCTCCTCGGCCAGCCACACCCCACGGCCGCGGCGGGTCGTCAGCGGCCACACGCGGCCCGTCCGGTCGGTGAGCGTCACCTCGTACACGCGCTACCTCCTCGCCGTCATGTAGCCCAGGCCGCCACGCCCGGCAGTCTCCAGGCGGTTCACGCGCACCGACACTCCACCGATCTGGCCGAGAATTTCCTCAAGGGTCTGCTCAAGCGTGTCCGTGGACACCGCGTCGCCGGAGATGTTGACGACCACCTCGCGGGGGCCGAGTGCCGCGGTCGCCGCATCGAGTGCGGCGCGGTCGGTGTCGACGGCGGCGGTGAGACGATCCCGGCGGGCCTCCATCGCCTCGGCCTGGGCGCGCAGCGCGGCCAGCACCGTCGGGGACTCCTCGGCGCGGACGGCCTTGGCCTCCTCGATGCGTGCCTGGGCGGCGGCCTTCTCCGCCTCCAGGCTCGCCCGCTCCGCCGCGATGCGGGCCTCCTCGCCCGCCCTCGACGCCCCCGCGAGGGCCTGGTCCATGTCGCGGTCACGCTTGAGGGCCTCGATCTGCGCCTCGAAGCGACGGTTCACCGCATCGGTGTTGTCGGTGAGGATCTGCGTGATCGCGCCGAGGCCGGACTGGGTGATCTGGGAGCCGATCTGGGTGCCCCAGCCGACAGCGTCCGGCCCGAATCCGGCGAAGGAACCCGCCACCCCGATGCCGGTGGCCGCGGCGCCGCCCAGAAGTGACAGGACGAGCCCGAACTTCATGCTCGGGTCCATCTTCTTCATGGCCTCTTCGGCGTCGTCCTTGTTGGCCTTCATCTTGTTGCCGCCGGCGAACATGTCGCCCACGTTCTTGATGCCGCCGACGACGTTCATCGCCACACCGGCCCAGTTGCCCGTCATGAAGTTCGCCACGCCGGACGCGACGTTGCCGAGCAGCCCGAACAGGCCCCCGGCGCCCTGCTGGGCGCCCTGAGCCCACGCGCCGAACCCACCGGCCGCCTGCTGCGACATGCCCATCACGGCCTCGGTCTGCGCCGCGAGCTGAGCCGACACCAGCGACTGCATCTCCGCCGTGTACACCTGCAGCGCGGTCGCCTGCTGCAGATCGAACGCGGCCTTCGTCTGCTTCCACGTGGCCTCACGCTGATCCAGCTCCGCCTCGGCGCGCACCAGGCGTAGCGCCCACTCGGCCTCGGCGACCTCGCCGGTGTTGACCACGTACGACATCGCCAGGTCGTCCATCGCCGCCACCCCGGCGACACGGAACCGGTCCGTCAGCGAGCCCAGGTTCGAGATCGACGCTGCGTTCATCGTCAGGTGCCCGCGCTGCGCCTGCGTCAGCGTGTCCTCGGCGCGGGCAATCGCCACCATCCCGGCGAACCGAGTGCGCTCGAGGTCCAGCTCCGCCACACGCAGGCCCTGCGCCGCGGTGATCGCCCCGACTCGGGTGGTGATCTGCTCGACGCCGAGCTTGGCGACGTCCTGGCGCAGCTTGTCGACCTGGGCGCCGATCTTGCCGAGGCTGGACACGAACTCGCCGACCGCGCCGGCGGCCTTGCCGACCTCGTCGCCGACGGTCTTGACCAGCTGCGCCACCGCGGTGACGCGGGCCGCGGCCACGGTGCGCTCGGCGGCGGCGAGCTTGCGGGTCGCCTGATCGGTGACCTCGCGGGCCTTCTCGGTGTCCGTCTCACCCTCGGAGAGTGCGGCGAGCTCGGTGGCGACCTGCTCGCGGGTCTCCGCCAGACCCCTCTCGGCGTCGCGGACGATCTCGGCCTGGCCGAGCCACGCACCGCCGAGAGTCATCCCGACCGTGGCCGCGTCTTCACCGAGACGGTGGACCGTGTCCTGGACCTGCTGCCCCCAGGCGTGGACACCGGCCGCCGCCTGCGCCCACGGGGAGTCGGCCTTGATCCACGGATTCGCCTTGAGTTCGCCGGTGACGGCCATGTCCGCCAGCAGCGGCACCAGGTCGCCGAGGTGACGCACCAGCAGCTCGAAGTCGCCCCACTGCGCGTTGGTGAGGATCGCCTCCGGCTTGCGCGAGAGGTTCAGCGCGAGCCCCCCGTGGGGCAGGACGCCGCCCTGGTCGTACAGGCCGGTCGTCTTGACCGCCTTGGCGGCCGCGGCCATCTGCTGGCCGTAGCGGTCCGGGTGCGCCGACACCTGGACCTTCTGCGCCGCGGCGCCCGGGTCCATCGCCTGCCAGTTGAACTTGACCAGCCGGTCCAGGAACAGCCCCGCGGACCTGTAGGAGTCCATGCGGGTCGCGACCGGCCCCCAGGGGGCGCGCTGCTGCTGGTCGCCGACCGAGTCGTGGTCTGAGCCGACCGCGTCATGGCGGAACGCCAGCGACTCCGGCACGGAGCGGTTCGCCCACTTGCGGACCGGGTTGCCGGCCTCGACAAACATCGTCGCCGCCAGGATCTGAGCAGCCCGCTCCGGCAGTCGGCGGTCCTTGACCGCCTTGACCGCCTGCGAGACGAAGTGCGCGTGACCCCACCCGCTGGTCTTGGGCTTGTCGTCACCCTGCGGCACCCCGTCAGGGGAGGGGGTGACCGGGTCGCGGGTGTCGGTGCCGCCGGTGGAGATCGTCGGCGCCTTGTCCGAGACCCCCATGTAGGCGGCGGCCTGCGTGTACAGCTCCTGAGCCTTGCCCCACGCGGTCTGCGGCGCGGCCGCCGGACCGGACGCACCACCGGTGGGGATGCCGTCGACCGACGACCCAGACACCGCCGAGGCGAACGTCGTCGCCGCCGCGTCCTTGAGCTTGATCCACGCGTGATGCGTGAACGACGGGTGAGCGGTGCCGGCGGCGCGGCCGTTGATCTGGCCGTTGCCGCGCCCGCCGCCCATTTCGATTCGCGTAGAACCGATTTGCCCCGCCGTGTGCCCACCGTAGGGGCCACCGTTGAACCAGCCCGTGCTGAAGATCCCGGGGCCGGTCTTGCGGCCGAGGTTGAACCCCATCTGGCGCAGCGTCGGCCCCTGCGACCCGGTAGCGAAAAGCCTGCGGAGAGCCTTCCCGCCGTTCCACATGCCGCGGATGAACCCCGCGACGAGGCTGATCATGCCGGAGCAGTCGCCCCAGTTCCCGGCCGAGCCGCCACCCCACACGTACGACGAGCCCTCCAGCGAGCGGCCCATCGGCGGCCGCACCCCGGCCACCGTCTTGCCGTGCACCCAGTCCAGGGCCTGCCGCTCGGTGACACCGCCCTCGGCGAACGCCCGCCCCCCGACGAGGTTGCCCGAGTACCGCGGCGCCCACGGAGAGCCGTCGGGGCGGGCGAAGTAGCCGCCGAACCGCTGCGCGATGTCGGCGACGATCGCCTCCGCGCGCGGCCGCCGGTGATCGTTGCGCAGCGGGATGTAGCCCTCGCCGCCGGTCTCGTCCTCGGCCCACACCCGCCACGACCCGGCACGCGCGATCTGCGGCCGGTGCCCGTTGCGGACGTCGCCGTTGGCGTACCGCTCGGCCTCGGCGATGCCGCCGCGCGCGTACGCGGCGATCCCACCGCCGGAGAACGAGAACCCACCGAACCCGAAGTCCGGCATGATGTCGGCGATCGCCGACCCGATCGAGCCCGCCATTGAGCGGATGCCGTCGATCAGGCCGCCGACGATGTTCTTGCCCGCGTCGAGCAGCCACCTGCCCGCGTCGGCGAAGAAATTGCGGATCCGACCGGGGATCTCGCCGATCACCCGGACCATGTCCGACACCCGGTCGCGCACGATTCCGACGACCTTGCCGACCGTGCCCGAGAACGCGTCCCAGGCGGCACCGGCCAGGCGGACCGCGGCCTTCATCGCGTCCATCGCCACGGTGATCGGCCCCATGACGATCCGCTGGATCGCCTCGCCCATCTCCGAGAACCTGTTGCGGATGTTGCCGAAGTTCCCGGTCAGGAAATCGGCCGCGATGCCTGCGATGTTGCGCAGCAGATCGAACACCGGGCGGATCAGGTTGTCGAACACGGAGCGGAAGATCGCACCGAGGGCGGAGAATCCTGCCTTGACGACCTCCCAGGCGCCGGACAGGACCGTGCCGACGATCTTCGCCCCCGCCTTGATGTTCTCCCACACGACAGAGATCACGCCCGACCAGACGGCCGCCAGGGTGCCGGCGAAGAGCTGGAATCCGGACTTGGCGACGTCCCACACGGTCGCCAGGAACGTGCCGAGGGCCTGGGCGCCGGTCTGGATCACCGAGAACACCGGCTGGCCGTACGTCGTCCACAAGGTCCCGAGCATCGTGGTGAACTCGGACCACTTCGTGGTGATCCAGTCCAGCGCGACGCCGACGGCCTGGCCGGCGAGGTCCCAGCCGAGCGAGAACAGCTCGAGGACCGGGCGGATCCACGTGTTGTAGAACTGGCCGAACCCGGTGGTGAACTCGGCCCACTTCGCGGAGAGCCAGTCG
>JAUNSA010000138.1:2911-7061 GCA_030539405.1 Propionibacteriaceae bacterium | reverse complement strand
GTGGGCGATCAACCCGTCCCGGACGGAGGGAGGTTTCGATTCGGCGCTGGCGCACAAGAAGCTACGAGGCTCTTTGAATCGGCTGGTGCTGATGCCGGCACGCAACACGGTGTGGAATGCGACCGTGGAGGCCGGCACCTGGTACGCCAGGGTCCCGTCCCCAGGATCATGCCCGTTCTGCCTCATGCTGGGCTCCCGCGGGGCGGTGTACACGCGCGACACGGTCCTGTCGACCAAGGAGATGGGCAGGTATCACGATCATTGCCGGTGCCTGGCTGTCGAGGCTCGTGGCGCGACGGAAGGGGAGCGGTGGGATTCGTTGCCGCCGGTCAATCGCGAGCTCAACGAGATCTGGCAGAACAACGTCGGCGCCGGGCTGCATCCCAGTTGGGGTGCGGTGCGGCAGCGTGCGGAATGGAAGAACCTCATTGTTCATCTGCGTCGAGAAAAGACCGGAAGTGATGAGCCGGTGAGGTTCCCGCCGATACCTGGTCTGACCCTCCCGAAGTACTCGTACGCGGCGAACCGGAGTGTTTTCGGCCAGGTCGAGCAACTCCCGCCGATAGATACCCGCGCGGCCGGCCACATCCTCTTCGGCTGGACCGACAGAAAACCGCTTCCGCCTCTCGGGGACTCGCCTGTCGATCATGGAAGGGAGGCTCACACCCGCGCGGACCGGATGGGCCACCGTTGGAGCTCTCAACGGCCGGGTGCAACGGTTTTCCCGGAGCACTGGAGTGATCAGAAGATTATCGATGCCGTCCGGGACACGATCGAAGACCCTGACGAGTACCAACCTGTCTCCAAAGGGGTTGTCGAACGAACAGTTCGCAAAGAGATCGACGGCGTTGTCATTCACGTCAAATGGATCAACCGACCTGGCGAGGGGCCTGTGCTTAGCTACGCGTTTCCGCAGCGAGGCAAAGGCGTTCGGCAAGTACAAAGTGATGGTAAGCTAGGGCCAATAAGCAATCCGCATAAAGATGACAAGAAATTCGTCGATATCTTCCGGTCAAGATAGGAACTCGCTATGTTGTCTGTTTACGAAAAGGAACGACGAGCTTTCGACAACTTCATCGCCCGATACGGCAAGGCTTTAGAAGAAAGCTCGGACGATTACGGTATTCATGTTGAGTCCCCCGGGGAACAAAGTGAATTCGAGGCTGCATATTTTAGTGCCTTGGGAATAGCAGCTCGAGGTGGCGTCGACATCGACGATGACACCCTTGACTTCCTCCACGACAACGCTGGTTCTATGGCTCTCAAGGACTACGTCGAAGAATACATCGAGACGATCCGTAAGAACCGGCGCACAACCACCATCTAGTCCAGCACCCTTAACTCTCTACACGCCCGGCCCCACCGATCTGGTGGCGCGCCGGGTTTTCCTATGGAAGGCACCGCCCAGTGGTGGGCGCACGGTTTCGAAAGCCGTTGGCACGCATAGCGCGTGGGGGTTCGACTCCTCTGTCTTCCGCTGACCCCGCATTCACACCCAGGTGGTGGCGGGGTTTTGTCATATCCGCATGTGTTTCCAGGAGGAACAATGTCTGAACCCACCACAGATCCCGCCACCACTACCCCCGACGCCACCACCGACACCAGCACGGAGGGCGGGGAGGTTGAGGGCAAGAAGGACGTGACGGTCGAGCAGCTCCAGGCCGAGCTGGACAAGACCCGTCGCGAGGCCGCCCGGTACCGCACCGAGCGCAACCAGTACAAGCCCCTGGCCGAGAAGTACCAGGAGGCCGAGGACGCCAACAAGACCGAGGCGCAGAAGGCTGCTGAGCGGATCGCCGCCCTGGAGGCGGAGAACCAGCAGATGGCGCTGGCCTCGAAGCGAGTCGAGCTCGCCGCTGACAGCGGTGTTCCCGCCGAGCTGCTTCGTGGCAGCACCGTCGAGGAGCTCGCCGAGCACGCCTCGGCACTCAAGGAGGCGTTCGCACAGGCCTCCACCAGCAACACCCCTCCCGCCGGTGTTGTCGTCGCCGGTGAGAACTCCGGCGGCACTCCGCTGCAGGAGGCTGATTGGCTGCGCAAGCAGCTTCTTGGCAAGTAACCCCCGAACCATCACCTACCTGACCCCCACGTGGGTCGAGAAAGCGAGTCAACCATGGCTTTTGACAACATTGTCGGGCGCGCGGATCTTACCGACGCCATGCTGCCCGACCAGGTCATCAACACCATCCTCAAGGAAGCACCTTCATCCTCTGTCGTCCTGGAGCGCGCCCGCCGCGTGCCGATGTCCTCGGCGAAGACGAAGCAGCCGGTCCTTGCCTCCCTGCCTGAGGCCTACTGGGTCGAGGGAGACACCGGCCTGAAGCAGACCACCGAATCCACCTGGGAGAACGTCACCATGACCGCCGAGGAGCTCGCGGTCATCGTCCCGATCCCTGACGCCCTGGTGGCTGATTCCAACGTCCCCCTGTGGGACGAGATCCGCCCCCTGCTCGTCGAGGCCATCGGCAAGAAGGTCGACCAGGCTGCCCTGTTCGGCGTCGATAAGCCCTCCTCGTGGCCGACCGCCGTCGTCCCCGCAGCCATCGCCGCGGAGAACGTCATCACCCGCGGCACCAACAAGGACGTCGGCGCTGACATCGCAGCCCTGGCCGGCAAGGTCGCCGCTGACGGGTTCGCCGTCAATGGCTTCGCCTCGAAGCCCGGCCTGCAGTGGGAGCTTATCGGCACCCGCACCGAAACCGGCGTCCCGCTCTACGCGCCGGCCATGGCACCGGGCCAGCCGTCCGGCCTGTTCGGCTACCCCCTCAACGAGGTCACCACCGGCGTGTGGAACGACCAGGCCGCCGAGGTTCTCGCCGCTGACTGGACGAAGTTCGTCGTCGGTGTCCGCCAGGACATTACCTTCGATCTGTTCCGCGAGGGTGTGATCACCGACGCCACCGGCAAGGTCCTGCTCAACCTCATGCAGCAGGACTCCAAGGCACTCCGCGTGGTCTTCCGCGTCGGCTTCCAGGTCGCCAACCCCCTGACCCGACTCAACACCGACGCCACCAAGCGCTACCCCGCTGGCGTCCTCGTCCCGGCCGCCGGCGTCGGCGGCTAAACCCAGAAGAAGGAGACCAGCTCATGCAGATGACCTCTCCCTACGGCGAAACCCTCGACGTGCCCTCCGAGGGCATCCTCGCGCTGACCGCACTCGGGTGGGTCGCCGACGAACAGGACAAGACCCCGGCGAAGCCCACCCGCCGGCGCACCAAAGCGAGCACCCCGAAGGAGGAATAGACGCCCATGGACACCTGGACCACCCCGGATGACGTCAAGACCCGCTGGATCGGCACCGCAGCACTACCCGACGACACCATCATTCAGGCGTGGATCGAGGACGCTGAGACGCTCATCTTCGCCGAGTTCCCCGACCTCGCCGACCGTCTCACCGACGACCCCAACCAGCAGTGGCGCAAGCGGGTCACCTACGTCGCCGCACAGCTGACGATCCAGGCGTTGAAGAACCCCGACGGTGTCCGCCAGCAGGCACAAACCGCCGGTGCCTTCACCAACTCGGTGACATTCGGCACCGAGACCATCAGCCAGGCCATGTCCTTGACCCCGGCACACCGGGCCCTGCTCCAGGTGGGCAGAGTCCGCCACGTCGGCATCGACATGACCCCACCGCCACCTGCCGAACACCCCCTCGATGGATCGTGGGTCAACGGCCCGGATCACCTCGCGCCGGGAGGTGTGCGGTGACCGGGTTCATTCCTTCCCGGCAGGCTGTGGAGGTTCGCCGTGCGTCCACTGTGGTTGTGGACAGGTTCGGTACGGAACGTGAAGTACCGGGCGAGTGGGAGAACACGGAGGTGGCCGGGTGGGCGGTCACCAAGACCGAAGAGAAGCAGGGGGAGTCAGTCCTGCGGACAGTCGACACCCTGGTGGTGTACTGCACCCCGCAGGCAGATCCCGGCCCAGGCGGCCAGATCCGACTCCCCGACTCGACAGCGATCTGGCAGGTCCAGGGGCATGCCGAGAACTATGACCACGGCCCGTTCGGGTTCACACCCGGCCTGCGGGTTCTTCACGCCAGGGCAGTCCTGGGATAGGAGCACATCATGGTCAGCATCGTCTACCGCGAAGAAGACGACACCGCCACCGTCGACATTGCGTCATCCACGGTGGAGCTCATCGACGCCGC
>JAUNSA010000138.1:0-2811 GCA_030539405.1 Propionibacteriaceae bacterium | reverse complement strand
CCGGCCTGAGAAGTTCCTCCGGCTCGATCAGGGCGCAGCAACCCGGATCAACCTGGTCCAGGACTCCACGCTGGTCATCATCCAGGTCTACGGACCAGATGGGGCCTTCGATGAGGTTCTGGGCGTCGTCGAGAAGCTACGCGAGTGGCTGTTCGACGTTGACGGGGCCCACCCGAGTGTCTTCGGGTGGGAGGAAACCCAAGGACCGATGGAATTCCCCGACCCCGACCTCCCCGAGGTCATCCGCTGGCAGTTCGCCGGCCACCTCATCTTCGCCCCCTAGACGGGGCGAGCACACTCACCTACCTCTCGTTAGGAGAAATCATGACCACAGCATTCCGCAACAAGTCCAACGTCCTCGTCGGCGCCCCCGACATCAAGGCCGGCGGTGGCGCCCTCATCGGCGCGGCCAACCCGGAAAAGGCCTCCTACCCGACCGATGCCACCACTGCTCTGCCCGCGGCCCTGAGCATGAAGCCCGCGGGCTTCATCTCCGCTGACGGTGTCACCAAGACCGTGGAGACCAACACCGAGGAGATCAAGGACTGGAACGGTGACGTCGTCGTCACCCTGCTCACCGACCAGAAGACCACCCTGCGGGTCACCTTCCTCGAGTCCGCCAACGGCACCGTCCTCAAGGCCGTGTCCCCGACCGGAGCAGTCACCGTCGAAGCCGACCTGGTCACCGTTCGCGACACCGCTGATGAGCGCCCGCACATCTCGATCGCCTTCGAGATCAAGGGAGCCAAGGACAAGAAGATCCGCCTGTTCGCCCCCGACGCCCAGGTCACCAACGTCGGCGACGTCACCTATGTGCGCTCTGGCGTCATCCAGTACGAGGCCGAGCTCGTCTGCTACGTCGACGACGACGGTGTGGGCCTCTACACCTTCATCGAGACCATCGCCGACGCTGATGCCGACGCCGGCGAAGAGGACCCGGGGGCCTAACCCCTGATGACGGGCCCGGGGAATTCCTGTGGTGGGTCGCCCCGGGCCCAACCCCTCACACCGCGACCCACCACCACCCTTCCACCCAACCCCCTTTGAAAGGACCCACCATGGCACTGGAGAAGTTCCACTTCACCACCTCCACCGGCGAGACCATCGCCGTCCACTACCTCAACGACGCCCTCGGCTACCGAGCAGCCCAGAAGATCCGCAAGAAGCACGGCGACGACTACGAAGCCCTCATGGACGCCTTCATCGCCGCAGCACTCGACAAGAACGTCCAGGACAAGCTCGACCAGATGTCGATCCGCGACTTCTCCGCCTTCATCAAGGGCTGGTCCGAAGGAGACGACGACACCGCCTCGGTGGGGGAATCCTCAGCCTCCTAGAGGCACTGACCGACCCCGCCATGCGCGCAGCCGTCGAAGCCGACCTCATCACCCACGGCCTCAGGCTGCGCCACACCGGCGACACCACCGACCGACTCTCCTGGCACGACCTCGGCGTCTTCATCCGCCACGCCCCCCGCGGATCCGCCATCCACCGATGGGCCGATCCCGAAGGCCACGGCTGGTCCACCGCCGAATACCTCCAGGCCGCCCAACTCGATGCCCTCAACGCAGGCAACTGGCAACGGGGCGGCAAGGGGCCCCGCCCGGACCCCGTGCCACGCCCCAACACCAAGCCCACCACCGCACAGCCCGCGGCAGACGAGGTCATCAACCCCGGCGACGGACAATCCGGCCACTTCCACGCGGAAGCGGTCACCATCGCCGAACTCGACGCCTGGCTCACCGCCACCACCCACCCCTAGGAGGTCACCACCATGGCCAACGAGATCGCCGCCGTCTACGTCTCCGTCATCCCCGAAACATCCAAGATCGCGCCGGGCATCAAGAACGCGTTCAAGGGTGTCGACGGTGCGGCGGCGAACGCCGGCAAGGGGCTGGGGGCGAAGCTGGCCGGGGCACTGGGCACCACACTGAAGGCTGGTGTGGCTGGTGCCGGTGTCGCCGCCGGCGCTGCCCTGGGTGTGTCGATCACCAAGGGTCTGGGCCGGTTGTCGTCGCTGGACCAGGCGAACGCGAAGCTCAAGGGCCTCGGATACACCGGCGGGGAGATCACCCGCGTGATGGAGTCGGTCTCCGGCTCGGTCAAGGGCACTGCGTTCGGACTGGATGAGGCCGCCGGCTCCGCAGCGAAGCTCGGCGCCGTCGGTGTCGAGACCGGCCAGCAGATGGACCGCGCGATGAAGCTCACCGCTGACATCGCCGCGCAGGCTGGTACCGGCATGGATGATGTGTCGTCGATCATGGCGAAGATCGCCGGCGCCGGAAAGGTCACAGGTGAGACCCTGGCGCAGCTCGACGATCGTGCCACCGGTGCTGGAGCTGCGATCGCTGAGCACCTCGGTGTGTCCATCGAGGAGATGCGCGAGCAGGTCTCCGCCGGCACGGTTGACTTCGAGACGTTCCAGAAGGCCATGGAGGATCACCTCGGTGGAGCTGCCCAGGCCACCGGCGAGACCGTCAAGGGATCGTTCGACAATATGGGTGCCGCGATGGGGCGCTTCGGCGAGAAGCTGATGAGCCCGGCGTTCATCGCGGCCCCGTCGATCTTCTCCGCTGTGGGAACCGCGTTCGACGGCATCAACGAGGCTATCGGCCCGGCGTCGGAACGCATCGGGCAGATCCTTGCTCCGGCGATGGAATCGGTGGCCACGGTCATCGAGACCCGCCTGACGCCGATGCTGGCCGACGGTGCCGGGAAGCTGGGTGACCTGGCGGTCGCACTGACGGAAAAGGCCGTCGACCCGGCCCTGTGGGAGCGGATCGGGGACATCTTCGGATCGATCCGTGACGC
>JAUNSA010000137.1 GCA_030539405.1 Propionibacteriaceae bacterium | reverse complement strand
CGGCCCCGTCCTCCCGCGTGGAGGGCGGGGCCGATTCGTCATGTATAGGACTTGACACCTGGCCCTAGGGTCTGTATAGTCATATACATGAACACCGAGACCAACACCATCGCAGGCACCACCGTTTCCCGCTTCCTTGTCCGCTACCTGACCCAGGTCCGCGAGCAGGTGCAGCGCCCGGACTACATCCTCAGCGGCCAGGGCATCGCGCTGGTAGAGGCCGCCATCCGGGACGGGTTCCGCCGCCAGCTGATGCACGGCCGCGAGTTCGCCCACCTGCGGGCCGCCGCCTACGACTGGATCACCGAGGGCAAGTAAGCCCCACGGGGCGACGACCACACACACCTACGCCGGACCGTCCGGCACCTCCCCGAGAGGGGAGTTACCCGAGAGGGGGTGGCCCACATGGCCGCCAACACCCACGCCTACACGACCGCCGCGCTCACCGCGTTCGCCGTCGAGGCCGGTCTGATCCGACCGATCCCGCGCATGACGGGCGCCTACGTCGTCTCGCGCCGCGTTAACGCTCGCACGTTCGGCGAGAAGTTCGCCCGCTGGGTCAACGGCGAGTGAGTCGCCCGAGCCGGGCGCGGGGAGCCTCTCTCTGCGCCCGGCTCAACTTCCTTGTGTATATGGGTTGACACCATCCCACATGGTGTGTATAGTTCTATACATAAGGAACGCAGGAACCAACCAAGGAGCAGAGATGAACACCACCACCACCGCCGCCAAGGTCACCCTCCGTCGCGTCATGCCCGGCTACTACACCACCGGGACGGTCATCGTGAACCGCGTCTGCCGCGGCTGGGAAGTCATCGCCGTCGGCTCCATGTGGGAGGTCCGTTGCACCGAGACCGGCGAGGCGTGGCTGATGGACAGGCTCGCTGACGCCCGCGAGTTCATCGCCTCCGAGGTGGCCGGTGCTGAGGTGTTCGCATGAGCACCGCGACAGCGGGGGCGGGTTCGCCTGCCCCCGGCGACCTCGCCGCCCTCATCCGCATGGGCGACCTCGCCCAGGGTTGGCTCCTGGATCACACCTTTGGCCGCTGTTCCTGCTCCAGTGGCCGCCAATGCCGCGGGGAGCGCATCGTGGAGCAGATCGGCACCGCAATCTACGACCGGATCGGAAGGGACCGCACGACATGACCGACCACACCGAGGACCAGGAGAGCCTCCGCGACGCCGTGGCCGTCTGGGGTGACACCCACGCGGCCAACCGCCGGCGGCTGGAGGAATCCCGCGACGAGCTGCGCGACGCCGTGCTGCACGCGCTCGCCGGTGGCGTCAGCGAGGCCGAGGCCGCGCGGCTCTCCGGCGTGACCCGGATGACCATCCGCGCATGGCAGGGCAAGCGCTAGGCGGTCATGCCGCTGGGATACCGCTAACCCCTTGCGCGAGAGCGGCATCGGGAACCTGCGTGTAGATCGCGGTCGTGGCGGGCGAGGCGTGCCGGAGTGCTCGCTGAGTCGTCCGCAGGTCGCCGCCCGACGAGATCAGCACCTGCGTCCCGAAGTGGTGCCGCAGGGCGTGCGGCGTCCCCGGCACGCCCGCCCGGACCATCGCCCGCTTGATCGCAGAGGACACCGACGACCGGTCCACATACCCCCGCGTGCTCGATGACGGGAACCACCATCCCGACAGTGGCATGCGCTGGGCCAGGTCGACCAGCAGCGGGTGCATCGGGACCGTCAGCGACGTCCCTCCCTTGCCCTGCACCAGCAGTTCGGAACCCAGCACGTCCTCACCGCGCACGCGGGCGACCTCATGTACGCGCAGCCCCGCATACGCCGACAGCAGCACATAGGAGCGTGTCGTCGCGGCGCGAGGGTCGGAGCACGCATCCAGGATCATCCGCACCTGCGCGGGCGTCACTGGCCGGGGCACTCCGCGACCCGGCTTGGGCGTCGGTAGCCGATCTGCCGGATTCTCCTGCACTCGACCGGTGTCGACCACCCATACGTAGAACGCTCGCAGCTGCGCCCGATAGGTGGCCTTCGTGGAACGCTTCGCGGGCGCGCCCGTGCGCGAGTCCATCAGCGAGGCAAGCCAGTCCGTCAGTTCGTCACGGGTCGCGGACATCGGGTCGATCCCGCACGCAGCCAGGCGCCGGATCGTGTACTCGCGGGAGGTGATGGTGCGGTCACTGTGACCGGCGGCCAGGGCGTGCCGCTTCCAGGCTGCGAGGACGTCCTCCAGCCCTTCGTCAAACGGCAGCGCAGGCATGTACCAATGGTACTGAGATTCGTTCTCAACGTGGGGGACATCGTCGTCTTCCATGCACGCCGATAGAACCCCTGGCCTGATCGGCAGCACGTCCGCCATGAGTCAGGCCACGGCGGACAGGTGGCGCGCCCGGAGAGACTCGAACTCCCAACCTTCTGATCCAAAGGTGAGAGGTTCGGTCGATGGGGTGCCATCCGGGCCGCCGGAGGTGGACCCCGAACCCCACATCAGCCACTCGCGGTCATAGCCGTAGCGGTCGCTGATCGCCTTGATGTGCTGATCAAGGTTGCGAGTCTGGCGACCGAGTTCCATCCCCTGCCAGGTGCCGAACGGGACGCCCGTCTCCTCAGCGGCCTTGCGCTGGGAGACGCCCTGCTCGAACCGAATCATGTTGAGACGCTGGGCCAGGCTGTCCACCGGTACGCGCCCTCTGTGCAGCGTGGTGATCGTGCTCATGTAGACCACTGTCCCTGCCCAGGGGTTTCACTGTCAAGACTTCTGACGGAATAACAGAAGTGGAACTCGTTTGACAGACCTCTTGACATAGGTTCATGTCAATGACAGACTTCCTGACATGGCAACCCCCAAGCGGCTCCTACTGGAGCACCTATACGACGGCGACCTCGCCGCCGAGGTCGCCCGCCGCACCGAGGCGGGGCAGTCCTGGCGCGACATCGCCAACCACATAGCAGAGGTCACCGGCCAGCCCGTCTCCTACGAGACTGTGCGGACTTGGTACGGCGCGACGGAGGCGGTCGCGTCGTGACCACCCTCACCAGCGTCCGCGTGGACTCCATCGTCACCGGCGAGCGGACCCGTCAGGAGTTCCGCAACGTCGAGTCCCTGGCCCGGTCCATCGCAGACCGCGGCCTCCTGTCCCCCATCAACGTCCGGCTCGATGAGTCCGGGCAGAAGATCCTCGTCTGCGGTGGCCGCCGCCTCCGCGCCGTCCAGTCCCTCGGCTGGGAGCGAGTCCCCGCTCTGGTCATGGACGACGACATGGACGAGCTGGAGGCGCTGCTCGCCGAGGGTGAGGAGAACACGGAGCGCGAGCCGTTCACCCCGGCCGAGGCTGTCCGGCACCGCCAGCGCATTCACGCGGTTGAGGCCAAGGCCGCCAAGAAGCGCCAGGACGAGGGGCGCGAGCACGCCCACGAGTCACGTCGACTTGGTTCGTCCAACTTGGACGAACCAAGCCCCGACGACTCGGCACTGGCGTCGCTCGGCTTCGTCAAGGACGACGCACCGCTGGGCATCAAGTACAGGGAGCGCGACCACAAGACCGAGGCCGAGCGCACCACCCGCCATCGCACCGCCAAGGCCACCGGCTTCGGCGCGACGACGCTGGACAAGGCCCAGGAGGTCATCGAGGCCGCCGAGTCGACCATGACCCCCGAGCCGGTGCGCGAGGTCGCCCGAGAGGCAGCCAAGGCGCTGGAGAAGCCGGGCGCCAAGGTCGACCGCGAGTACCGCGCCTACCGCGAGGCGGTCGCCAAGACCAACCCCGACGTGCGCGCCGCGAACTACCGCAAGGCGCTAACCCAGGCGCTCACTCGCGCCGGAGATCTCGCCTCCTACGAGCCCGACCGGGTGATCGAGGTCGCCGACGACTCCCTCATCCGCACCATCCGCGACACCTGCGAGCAGATCGCCCGCTGGTCCGACGACATCGACAAGCGACGTAGCGGCGGGCTGCGCGTCGTGAATGGAGGCAAGCAGTGACCACATTCAACCAGTTCAGCCGTGAGGAGCGCGCCGAGATCGACGCGCTGATCCACGAGGCATACACCGACGAGAACGGCGAGACGCGGACCCACGTCGAGGCCGCCGAGGAGTTCGACCGGCTCCTGACCTCAGCGGTCCAGGCGCACCGCGAGTGGGCCGGGATGCTGCTGGACGACTGGCGGTACGAGGGCATGAAGAAGTTCATCGGCGACCGCTACAAGCACTCCGAGCTGTTCACGTTCACCCGCCGTGACCGTCAGGTGACGCGCACCGTCAAGCGCGGCCGGGTCAAGGTGGACGACGAGGGCGTCAAGTCCTGGCACCAGGAGCCGCTTCCCGGCTGGACCCGCCGCGACCTCATGGCCGCCATTCGCGCCGAGGAGGGCGCGATCGCTGACCGCCAGGCCAACATCGCCATGTACCGCGCTCTGGTGGACCTGCTGGACGACACGGGCGCTCACACTGTCGCCGAGGCGCTCGACATGCGGTCCATCACGCTGGAGCAGTACCTCTCCGAGCGGCTGGCCTCATGACCACCGGCGCCGCCCTCCGCGACTCCGGCGTCGCCGACGTCCTGGCCGCCGACACCGCCGTGCACCGCGACTTCGCCCCGCTGATCCGCGAGGCGGTCGAGGTGGTCGGCGCCGACGGCGCGCACTTCACCAGCGACGACATACGGGCCTGGCTGGAGCTGACCTATCCCGACCGGCGCCCGCACCACGCCAACGTCTACGGCGGCACGTTGCAGCGTCTCGCGGATGCCCGCCGTCTGGTCCCGGTCGGCTATCGGCCCTCGACCCGCCCCGGCGCCCGGCACCGCATCGTGCGCGTCTGGCGCGCCCCCTGATCCCCGGTCCCCGGCGATGCCTTCCCCCTTCGTCGCCGGGGCCGGAACCCACCCCAAACCGAAGAGGCCGGACCACCACCACAGCAGCCGACCTCTCCAGATGAACAAGGAGCAGTCTATATGTCCACACTCCGAGAGTCCTTCAAGAAGGCCCTTGCTGGCCGCGGCGCGACGTCACCTGCCGCGCTCGCCGAGCAGGTCATCGCTGACATCACCAAGCCTGCCGACCTGCGAGCCGCGCTCGCCGAGGCTGCGCCCTACATGGCCCGGGTCATGATCGTGGAGACGCGACCCGCCACCCCGGCCCCGCCGCCGTCGGCGAAGTCGTGGAAGCGGGACGCGATCCGGCAGCAGGAGCAGCACCGCAAGTCCGAGCTGGACGCGATGTACGCGACCGGGGATGGCTCCTACAAGCGGTTCGGTGCGTTCGACTACGACGAACTCCTGGTCCTGGCCGCGTCGATTCAGTCGCTCGCTGACGCGCACGCCGCGAAGTCGGCACACGTCCGGTCGGTCGCCGAGGCGGTCAAGGCCGCTGGCGTCTCGACGCCGGATGAGCTGGACGCCGCTGTCCTGGCTGACCTGGGGGTGGCGGCATGACCACCCTCACCCACGAACCCGCCACAGGCCCGGTCTGTCTCGACACCCAGCCAACCACCGCCCGTGGCGACCAACTTCCCTCCGGCCAGCCCTGGTCCGACGCCCGTGTCAGCGACGCCGGAGGGTCCGACTTCCCCACCGACCAGACGGCAAGCGCTCCCCGATCTTCGGGCGTCGGTGGGGCCACCACTTCCCCGCAGTCCAAGAGCGCGGCGGCACCCAACTACGCCGCGACTGCGGGGAACCAGACCGACGACCGGGGCCAGGTCCTCCGCGACGCCCTCCGCACGTCCGCCCCGGTCGTCACCAATCAGGGTCAGCCGGCCCGTTCGGACTCGCCACCCAAAGGTCGTGCGCTGGCTGACCCAACCCTCGCCCTCGCCGCGGACGTCCTCGACGACCTGGAGCGGGTGAAGATCGCCAACCAGAACCGGCTGCGGTCCCTCACCCGCGACAGTGAGGACTCCGACGGCGAGGTGCGCGGCTTCGGTCTCTCCCCCGACCACCCCGACGTCGCCCGCCTCGCCGCCCTGGTGCAGATGCTGGAGAAGGCCGAACACGACGCCGTGCTCAACCTCCAGCGCGCCATGCGGAAGCACCCGCTCGGGCCGTGGGTCAAGGCTCAGCGCGGGGTCGGGGAGAAGCAGGCCGCACGCCTGCTCGCCACCATCGGTGACCCGTGCATCAACGGCGCGACGGGCCAGTACCGCACCGTCTCGCAGCTCTGGGCCTACTGCGGCCTCCACGTTCTCCCCGCCGGCCGCACTAGCAGCGACACCCAAAGGACGACCACCGGCGGGGTCCAGACCGCGACGGGAGGTGACCTCAGTCATGTCACGGTCGACGCCCACCCCCAAGGCACTGGGGTCGCCGCCCGCCGCACCAAGGGCCAGCGCGCCAACTGGTCAACCCTCGCCAAGACCCGCGCCTGGCTCATCGTCGAGGCCTGCATGAAGCAGCTCGACGCGGCCTGCAAGACCGACACCGGCATCGCTGAACACGTCGAGGGCTGCACCTGCTCCCCGTACCGGGTCGTCGTCGACAAGCGCCGCCAGCACACCGCCACCACCCACCCCGAGTGGACCCCCGGCCACAGCCTCAACGACGGGATGCGCGTCGCCTCCAAGCGGCTCCTGCGCGACCTCTGGCGCGAGGCCCGACGGCTCCACTGCTTCCACCAGGAGGACCAGGCATGACCACCACCGCCCACCCCGTCACCTCAACCACCCACCCCTGCTGCCGTGGTATCGGTCGCCACGACCGCGGCTGCACCATCCCGCCACCGCTGGACCCGCTGACCCGCCAGGAGGTCGTCGCCGCCATCCTCGCCTCGACCACCGAGGTGGTTCACCGCGGAGACCTCTACGAGGTGACCGACGTCCGCGTGATCGAGGACTCCCTCGGTGTCGCGCACGCCGTCGACCTGGAGATCAGCGACCACACCCGCGGCCCGGCGATCCACGCCCGCGTGCTGTTCTCCGCGGAGGTCGCACGATGACGCACGACCTGATCTTCGCCCTGGTCTGCTACGTCGCGGCCGTCGTCGTGCCCGTCATCGCCATCGCCCGAGCCTGCCGCGAGCGCGCCGCCCTGACCTTCGGGGAGTGCCCCATCTGCGGTGAGGACCGGTGCTTCTGCGACCGCACCGGCGACGGCTGGCGCGACCTCATGG
>JAUNSA010000015.1 GCA_030539405.1 Propionibacteriaceae bacterium | reverse complement strand
TTTGTCCCCAGCTGGGGACAACCCTGTGGACAACCAACGCACGCCCACGGCGTCCGAACAGCACGCGGGCCCCGCCCAGAAGGACGGGGCCCGCGGCGTCCGCTGGCGCAGGCCACACCCCCAGGGCCGCGCGCGGAGTCCTCAGTGCAGGATCAGGCCTGCTTGATGGCCGACACCTCGAACTCGAGGACGACCTTGTCGGCGACCAGGAAGCCACCGGTCTCCAGGGCGGCGTTCCAGGTCAGGCCGAAGTCGGCGCGGGAGATGTCCGTGGAGCCCTCGAAGCCGATGCGCTCGTTGCCGAAGGGATCCTTGGCCGCGCCCTGGAACTCGAAGGGGATCGTCACGGACTTGGTGGTGCCACGGATCGTCAGGTCACCGGTCACCTCGGCGACGTCACCGGAGATGGCGAAGTCGGTGCCGCGGAAGGTGATCTCGGGGTGCGCCTCGACGTCCAGGAAGTCGCCGGAGCGGACGTGGGCGTCGCGGTCGGCGTTGCGGGTGTTGATCGAGCCGGCCTTGATGTCGACGTTGAGGGTCGACGCGGACGGGTTCGCGCCATCGATGGTGGCGGTCCCGGTGTACTCCTCGAAGGAGCCACGGACCTTGGTGACCATCGCGTGGCGGGTCACGAAGCCGATGGTGGTGTGCGAGGGATCGAGGACGTAGGTCCCCTGGAGCTCGGTGAGCTGCGACATGATGTGGTCCTTTCATTGCTTGACGTGTCAACCATAACGCACATTTGGTTGAAGTGTCAACCACACGGGAGGCACCATTGGTGCCAGCTTCCATCAGGACGGTAGGGTGACGCTGGAGCTACGACACGCCTCAAGGAGGAGTTCAATGACGACCCCCGCCACATTCACCGCCGGTGACAAGAACCTGGAACTTCCGTTCGTCCAGGCCACGCAGGGTAACAACGGCTACGACATCGGCAAGCTGATGGCGCAGACGGGCGACACCACGTTCGACATCGGGTTCGCCAACACGGCCGTGTGCAAGTCGGCCATCACGTACATCGACGGCGAAGCGGGCGTCCTGCAGTACCGGGGCTACCCGATCGAGCAGCTCGCGGAGAAGTCCACCTTCCTCGAGACCTCCTACCTCGTGCTGTACGGCGAGCTCCCCACCCAGGAGCAGCTCGACGACTTCACCGAGAAGGTCGCCAACCACATGGTCATCGACGAGCGCATCCGCGAGATGTTCCGCATCTTCCCGCGCCGCTCGCACCCGATGCCCGTGCTCTCGGCCGCCGTCACCGCCCTGGGCCTGTTCTCCCAGGAGACGATCGGCTTCGAGGACGAGAAGATCGACGCCGCCACCCACCGCCTGATGGCGAAGCTCCCCACGCTCGCGGCGTACGGCTACAAGAACTCCGTCGGCCAGCCGACCCTGTACCCCGACTACTCCCTGAGCTATGTCGAGAACTTCCTCCGCATGTCGTTCGGCACCGTCACCCAGCCCTATGAGCTGGATGAGGACATCGTGAAGGCCATGGAGGTCTTGCTGATCCTCCACGCCGACCACGAGCAGAACTGTTCCACCTCGACCGTCCGCCTCGTCGGCTCGGCCCAGACGAACCTGTACCAGTCCATCTCCTCGGGCGTGAACGCCCTGTACGGCCCGCTGCACGGCGGCGCCAACCAGGCCGTCCTGGAGATGCTCGACGACATCGCCGAGCGCGGTATCTCCGTCAAGGACTACGTCAACAAGGTCAAGGACAAGAGCTCCAACGAGCGCCTCATGGGCTTCGGCCACCGCGTGTACAAGAACTACGATCCGCGCGCGGCCATCATCAAGAAGCATGCGGACGCCATCCTGCGCAGCCGCGCCGGTGGCAACGACCAGCTGCTCGACATCGCCCTGGAGCTCGAAGAGGCCGCCCTGAGCGATCCGTACTTCGTCGAGCGCAAGCTCTACCCGAACGTGGACTTCTACACGGGCCTGATCTACCGCGCGATGGGCTTCCCGACCGACATGTTCACCGTGCTCTTCGCCATCGGACGCCTCCCGGGCTGGATCGCCCAGTGGCGCGAGATGATCAAGGACCCGACCAACAAGATCGGACGCCCGCGTCAGATCTACATCGGTCACACCGAGCGCGACTACGTCGCGATGGGCGATCGCTGATCAGTCACTGAACCCGAAGGGGGTCGACCGGTTCGGTCGGCCCCCTTCGGCATACCGGTAAGGTCTCGACCATGTGGTTGGCATTCATCGATGAGAGCGGAAACACGGGTCGGAAGCTGGACGACCCGGACCAGCCCGTTCACTGGATGGCTGCTGTTCTCGTCCCGGAGGACAAGGCCATGGCACTCAGCTTGGGCTTGGACGGAATCGTCTCAGGCATCCCCGGAGTGAGCCCGGCAGCGGAGATTCATGGCGCTGCACTGTTCAGAGGGATCGATGAGTGGGCCGATGTTCCCCCGGGTGAGCGTGTCGCGGTGTACGAGGCAGCGCTGGCCCTCTTGTCGTCTCACGACTGCGTCGTGGCGCACGCTTCCATCGCCAAGAAGTATCTTGCGGGGTCGAGCTCTCCTGCCACCTCGCCCCACGTGATGGCGTTCCAGTTCTTGATCGAGAAGCTCGACCAGTACGTGGCCAAGCAAAATGATGTGCTTCGTCAACGCCTACTCCTGATCGCTGACGAGACCGATGAGCACGAAGCCTTCCAGCTCGACCTAGTCAGCGGGATGCAGCGCGGCACTGCGGGGGTCGGTCGCGGCGGTTCGATCACGCGCATACTGGACACAGTTCACTTCGTCGACTCCCGCAGGAGTCGAGGGATCCAGTTGGCTGATCTGGTCGTCTACGCGCTGAACAGAAGTCGCCGGATCAGGGCGAAGACGAACCCGTCACTCGGAGACAAGGCCTTGCTCTCGATGTCGGAACGCTACATCTTCCCGTACGTCCGGACATATCGCAGCACGTGGCCCTCCGCCGCAACGTGAAGCGGGAGGAAGGACCGAATCGGCCTTCCTCCCGCGGGAGATCGCTGCACCTCGGTGACCCAAAGCGACTTTCGACCTCGTAACAAGTCTACCTCATCGTGCCAAGGCGTCCAGGGTCAACGAGGGGCAGTCTTCGGCGGTCAGCCGCGGCAGGACGCGCCGGCCGCACGAGGCGTCCGACACCGTCGACCAGCCCGCGCACCAGTCCGGGCACGCGGACCGTGCGGCGCAGGTCTAGCTTCCACTGCGCCCCGACGACGGCCTCGTCGAAGCCCCGACCCTCCAGCCACGGGGCCGGCAGGTGGCGACAGTCACCGGCACCGTGGGTGCCACCGGCGATGACGCAGCGGATGCGCGGCGGTGCGGCGGCGGCTAACCGGTGGACGAGCTGGGTGCCGATGAGTTCGCCCAGGTCCTCGCGGCGCACCCACAGTTGGAGCACCACGACGCTGGTGGCCGGGTACATCCCGCCGAGATCCGAACCGGGCGCGAACGCCAGCGCGCCAACGACTTCACCGTCACGGACGGCCTTGAAACCGCCGGTCGCACCGTGGGGCGTCCGGCCACACCACGGACAGGCCAACGTGCGCAGATCGACGCTGTCGAGGGCCACCAGTGACCGCACTGCCCACCTCCTTTGGGAGCAACCCCGCCCAAGTGGGACAATGGCGTGGTGAGCTCTCTCGAAGCGTCCCGCCGCGACACGCGGCTGGATCCGTACATCGACCAGTATGCAGACCGAACCGGTTCCATGACGGTGTCGGCCGTACGAGCTCTCTTCTCCGTCGCGAACCGCCCCGAGGTCGTCAGCCTCGCCGGCGGGATGCCGAACATCACCGACCTGCCCCTGGGTGACCTCGGCGCCACGTTCGACGAGCTGATCCAGAGCAAGGGCGTCCAGGCCATGCAGTACGGCTCGGGCCAGGGTGAGCTGTTCATGCGCGAGAAGATCGTGGAGGTGATGGCCGAGGAGGCCATCCACGCCAACGCCGACGACATCGTGATCACCTGCGGCTCGCAGCAGGCGCTCGACCTGGTCACGCGCATCTTCATCGATCCCGGCGACGTGATCCTGTGCGAGGCGCCGAGCTATGTGGGCGCCATGGGCACGTTCAACGCCTACCAGGCGCAGATCCACCACGTGGAGATGGACGAGCACGGCCTCGTGCCGGACGCGCTGCGCCAGGCCGTCGTCGCGCTGCGCGCCGCGGGCAAGGCGGTGAAGTTCCTCTACACGATCCCGAACTTCAACAACCCCACCGGCATCACCCAGCCGCTGGAGCGCCGCCGCGAGGTCCTGGCCGTGGCGCGCGAACTCGACGTGCTCGTGGTCGAGGACAACCCGTACGGCCTGCTCACGCTCGAGGGCCAGCCGATCGACGCGATGCGCTCGATGGACGACCAGGTGATCTACCTCGGCTCGTTCTCCAAGACCTTCGCCCCCGGCTTCCGGATCGGCTGGGTGCTGGCACCTCACGCCGTCCGGGAACGCCTCACGATCGCCCAGGAGGCGGCCGTGCTGTCGCCGCCGGTGTTCAGCCAGTTCGCGATCTCCACCTACCTGGACCGGTTCGACTGGCGGGGCCAGATCGAGTCCTTCCGGGGCATGTACCGCGCCCGCCGCGACGCGATGCTGGCCGGGCTCGAGGCCCACATGCCGCCCGGGACGACCTGGACGACCCCCAACGGCGGCTTCTTCGTGTGGGTCACGCTGCCCGAGGGCATCGACAGCCAGGCCCTGTTGCCGCGCGCGGTGAATGAACGCGTCGCCTATGTCCCCGGGACGGCCTTCTACGCCGATGGTTTCGGCAGCCGGAACATGCGGTTGTCGTTCTGCTTCCCGACCCCCGAGCGGATTCTCGAGGGCACCCGGCGCCTGGGCAAGGCCATCGCCGACGAGCTGGACATGCACACCACCTTCGGGCTGGGCGCCGACGAGCGCCGCCACGCCCCCGACCTCGGCCCTGCGCCGGACCTCAGCTAGAAGGAGCTCCCCGTGACCAACGTCATCGTCCTCGCCGGCGGGTTGTCCCACGAGCGCGACGTGTCCCTGCGGTCCGGGCGCCGCGTGGCCCAGGCCCTGCGGGAGACCGGCCACACGGTGGTCGAGGCAGACGTGAACGCCGACCTGGTGCAGACGCTGGCATCGGTGTCCGACCCGGTCGTGTTCCCGGTCCTGCACGGCGGGGCCGGCGAGGACGGGGCCCTCCGGTCGGTCTTCGACCTGTTGGGCGTCCCGTACGTCGGCTCGTCGGGACCGGCCGCGCGGGCCGCCTTCGACAAGGCCGTGGCCACGCCGATCGTCGCCCAAGCGGGCATTCGGACGCCGCGGGCCTCGGCGCTGCCCCACGACATGTTCCGCGAGCTGGGTGCGGCCAACCTCATCGGGGCCCTCGCCGAGCGGATCGGCTTCCCGATGATGGTCAAGCCCGCCCGCAGCGGTTCGGCGCTGGGCTGCACCAAGGTGAGCACCGCCGCCGAGCTCCCGGCCGCCGTGGTCGCCGCCTTCAGCTACGGCGAGATCGCCATCGTGGAGGAGTTCATCGAGGGCGTCGAGGTGGCCGTCTCCGTGATCGACACCGGGGAGGGGCCGCGGGCGCTGCCGGGGGTGGAGATCCAGCCACGGTCGGGCCTGTACGACTACACGGCGCGCTACACCGCCGGCGCCACCCGCTTCCTCGCGCCCGCCGACCTGGACGCCGAGGTGGCCGAGGCGTGCGCCGAGATGGCGCTGACCGCCCACCGCGTCCTCGGGTTGCGGGACCTGTCCCGCACCGACCTGATCGTCCGCGACGGCGTCCCGGTCTTCCTCGAGGTGAACGTGGCCCCCGGCATGACCGAGACGTCCCTGCTGCCGTTGGCCATCGAGGCGTCCGACGGTTCGTTCGCGGACGTGTGTGCCGCCCTCGTCGCTGCGGCGCGCACCCGGATCGAGGGTGTCGCCTGATCATGAGCACGCGCCTCAAGCAGGTCCTGATCATCACGGTCGCCGCTGCCATCGCGCTCGGGATGGTGTTCCTCGGCCTGTGGCAGATGCAGGTCTTCGTCGACGAGGGGGCCCGTTCGGTCGAGCAGCGCGCCGCCCAGCCCGCCGAGGTGCTGGACGATCACCTCGCCTCGGACGACGAGCTCGGGGAGCTGTACGGCAAGCAGGTCGTCGTCGAGGGGACCTACCTGCCCGACCACCAGATCCTGGTCCCGACGGACGGGGCCTACCGCGTGCTGGGGGCGATCGAGATCGCCGACGGCCGCACCCTGCCCATCGTGCGCGGCCTCACCGCTGACCCTGCGGCGATTGCCGCTCCCCCGACCGGTGTGCGCTCCGAGACCGGGATCTTCCTGCCCGGGGAGGGCAACGTGCTCAACGACCAGGGCGTCCACGTCGATGTCCCGGCCGGCCAGCTTCCGTCGGTGCGGATGCCCGCGCTGGCCCAGGAGTGGCCCGAACAGCTCGTGCCCGGCTTCGTGACCTTGGGCGAGGCGGACGCCGCAGCCCACGGCCTGGACGCCGCGTCCGTGGCGCTGCCGACCGGTGAGGGATCCGCACAGAACAGCGGGTACGCCCTGCAGTGGTGGGTGTTCGCCGTGTTCGGGATGGGCATGGCCATCAAGCTGGCCCATGGCCTCGGCGTCCGTGACCGCAAGGCCAAGGAGGCCGCTCTGCTCGAGAACCACAGGAAGGACGTGACCGCATGAGCATGTCGCTCGACGACAGCCCCATCGAGGCCGAGGAGGTTGCCGGCATCCGAGGTGCCCTGCTGCGCTACCGCGTGATGGCCTGGTTGGTCGGCGTCCTGCTGGTCGTTCTCGTGGTGGTCGGGATGCCCCTGAAGTACTTCGGCGACAACGATGCCGTCGTCGTGGCCACCGGTGTGCCGCACGGTTGGCTGTACATGGTGCTGTTGATCACCGCCTACGATCTCGGACGCCGCGTGCGCTGGCCCTGGATGCGCCTGATCCTGATCGCGCTGGCCGGCACCATCCCGTTCCTGTCGTTCGTCGCCGAGCACTACGCCACCAAGGACGTCCGGACCCGGTTGGATGCTGTCCGCGCCTGAGGCGGAGCCGATTAGCCGTTTAGGGCTTTAGCCGTTTGTCGACTAATCGTCCACCCATCGAGGACCGGCGATACGGTCACCGACGACCGGCGCCTAAGTCGCCGAGGACCGGCGGCAGAAACGCCGAAGACCGGTGCTTTGAACGTCGAGGACCGGTTCCATGGCCAAAAGCAGTTTTGTCTACTTATCCCTGAGTCGAGACTCCGTCCCGCAGCACCGTCAGGATGCGGTCCAAGTCGTCCTCACCGGCGAACTCGATGGTGATCTTGCCCTTGGACTTGCCGATCTGGACGTTCACCCTGGTGTCCAAGCTGTCGGAGAAGACCTCGGCCAGGTGCGCAGCCCTGGGCGAGGGCGTCCGAGCGATCGTGCGACGCGTGCGAGGAGCTCGCTCCCCCACTGCGACGAGCTCCTCGACCGACCGAACGCTCAATCCTTCGGCCACGATCCGCTGGGCCAAGCGCTCCTGCTCAACGGGGTCCTGCACCATCAGGAGGGCCCGGGCGTGCCCAGCCGACAGGACGCCGGCTGCCACGCGACGCTGCACGGGGGCTGGCAGACGCAGCAGGCGGATCGTGTTCGAGATCTGGGGGCGTGACCGCTTGATCCGCGTGGCGAGTTCCTCCTGCGTACACCCGAAGTCATCGAGCATCTGCTGGTAAGCAGCAGCCTCTTCCAAGGGGTTGAGCTGCACCCGATGGAGGTTCTCCAGTAGTGCATCACGCAGAAGGTCGTGGTCGGCGGTCTCGCGAACGATGGCCGGGATGTGCGTGAGTCCCGCCTTCCGTGTGGCACGGAGACGTCGCTCGCCCATGACCAGCTCATAACCATCCTCGACGCGCCGAACGACCACCGGCTGCAGGAGTCCGACCTCCCTGATCGACTCGACCAGCTCACTTAAGTCGTCCTCATCGAAGACGTGGCGCGGCTGTCGGGGGTTGGCCGCGATCTCGTCAACGGGCAGCTCAACGAAGGCCGCGCCCGCCGGTGCGGGTACGAGGCTGCCGGATTCGGGCTCTTCCTGCTGACGTGGCTGGTTCGACTCTGGTGCGGGTTCCGCTGAGGTGGGTCGAATCAAGTCACCCAGACCACGGCCGAGTCCGCTGCGCTGACGTGGTGTTGCCATGAGAGTACGTTCCTCCTAGTCAGAAGCCGGTTGCGCCGCGTTCCGCGATCTCGCTGGCGGCCGCCAGGTAGGCCTGTGCGCCCACCGAGTTGAGTTGGTAGGTGATGACCGTCTGTCCGTAGGACGGTGCCTCCGCGACGCGCACCGAGCGGGGGATCACCGCGGTGAGCGTTTCGCGCTCGAAGTGGCGCCGGACTTCGTCCGCCACCTGTGAGGCCAGGTTCGTCCGACCGTCGTACATGGTCAACAGCACGGTGGACAGGACGAGGCTGTCGTTGAGGCGTCCCTTGACCAAGTTGATTGTCTTCAGGAGCTGGGTTACCCCCTCCAAGGCGTAGTACTCGCACTGGATCGGGATCATGATCTCGTGAGCGGCCACGAGTGCGTTGAGGGTGAGCAGCCCCAAGGATGGCGGGCAGTCGATGATGACGTAGTCGACGTAGTAGTGGTCGAAGAAGGCGTCCAGCGCCTGCTTGAGGCGTGTTTCACGTGAAACGGTGGCAACCAGCCCGATCTCTGCACCGGCCAAGTCAATCGTGGCGGGCAGCACCCAGAGCCCGGGCAGGTCTGGGCAGCGTTGCAGAGAGTCAATGATGGGTTCTTGATCCACCAGAACCTCGTAGGTCCCCGGCGTCCCTTCTCCGTGCTCCACGCTGAGGGCGGTCGAGGCGTTCCCCTGGGGATCAATGTCGATCACCATCACCTTCAACCCTCCGGCGGCGAGCCCCGCCGCCACGTTCACAGCGGTCGTGGTCTTTCCCACACCGCCCTTCTGGTTGGCCACCACCATAATGCGGGGCGATCCAGGCTGGGGGAGCGTCGGTGTTTCACGTGAAACACCCGGCGCCAGGTCGTCAGGCGCTTCAGGCACGCCCTCGGCGATCTCCGGCTCCAAGGTTGCCGCTCGGCGTGGCGTGGCTGGGGAAGTTGCCACCACATGAACCTCCTGCAGAAACGTACGGACCGGGACAATCTACCCGCTCCTACATGCGGACGCCGCCAACCACGCTTGTAGGGCCAATGTTCTCTGTATAGCTTTATATCGACTTATCTTCTTGTGTGTTTATTTGTTAAGGCACAGGGAGATATCCGTCCTGCGGCTGCCTCTCCCGGTCCTCGGCAGGCGTCACCGCCGGTCTTCGGCAGCGTCACCGCCGGTCCTCGGCGGTGCAGGCGCCGGTCCTCGGCGGTTACGCGGTGCGGGGGTGGGCGTGGGAGCCGGTGCAGACGACTAGCCAGGTGGGTTCGGCGCCCTCGTGGGTCACCACGCTGCGGGCTTCGGCGTCGAGGCGGTGACGGCGTAGGTCCTGGGTTGCCTGGTTGATCTCGTCCGTCGCCGTCGCGCCCTTCAGCGCCACGATCCGGCCGTCAGCGTTCATCAGCGGCACACACCAGCCCAGCAGGCGGGGGAGTGCGGCCACGGCGCGGCTGGTGACGACGTCGTAGCGCTCGTGGTGCCCCAGGGGGTCGTTGTCGCCGGGGGGAACGGCCCGGCCGCGCACCACGCGGACACGCTCACCTAGGTCCAAGACCTCGACGGCTTCCTCCAGGAACTGCGAGCGTCGCAGCAGGGGCTCCAACAAGGTGATCTGCAGGTCGGGGCGCGCCAGGGCCACAGGCATGCCGGGCAGGCCGGCCCCACTGCCGACATCGACCACCGTGGCGCCCTCGGGCATGGCATGCCCCACGGCCACGCTGTTGAGGACGTGCCGCTCCCAGATCCGATCGACCTCGCGCGGCCCCAACAGGCCGCGCTCCACGCCGTGGGTCGCCAGGAACTCGGCGAACGCCACGGCGCGGGGCAGCTCGTCCCCGAAGACCGCGGTGGCCGCAGCGGGGGCGTCCATGGTCAGCCCTGGGGCAGGACCACGACGCGTCGGCGCGGCTCCTCGCCCTCGGACTCGCTGACGAGCCCGGCAGCGGCGACGGCGTCGTGCACGATCTTGCGCTGGTAGGGGTTCATGGGGGAGAGGCGCACCGACTCCCCGGACTCCTTGACCTCGGCGATGGCGTCGGCGGCGAGGTCCTGCAGCGAGGCGCGCTGCTTGTCCCGGAAGCCGGCCACGTCGAGCATGAGGCGGCTGCGATGCCCGGTCTCGGTCATGACCGCCAGGCGGGCGAGCTCCTGGAGGGCGTCCAGGACCTGGCCATCCTTGCCGACCAGCACCTCGGCGTCGGTGAGGATCGACACGTGCGCACGGCCACCCTCGTTGAAGGTGTCGATGTCGCCATCGAGGTCGGCGATGTCGAGGAGTTCCTCGAGGTAGTCCGCGGCGATCTCGCCCTCGTTGTTCAGGGCCTCCTCGCGCTTGCTGACGCGCGGTGCGTCGTCAGCCGGGGCGTCCGTCTGCCCGCCGCCGTCGGCGTCCGCCTCTGGGGCTTCGGTCTCCGCGGCGTCCGCGGCGTCCGTGTCTGCCTGCTCCGCGACCGGGGCGTCCGCCTCGACCTCGGTGATGACCTGCTCGTCCTGGCTCATCTGTGTCACTCCTTGTTGCCGCCGCCCGACTGGTGCGGGCGGGATTGCTTGCGTCGAGCGCGGGTCTGGCGGCTGGGCTGCTGCCGCTTCACGCGCTGGGTGGATGCCGTGCTCTCGGTGGTGTCGCCGGCGTCCGGCGTCGTGGACGCGGACGTCGTGGTGCTGGCGGTGCCCTGGCGGGCGACCTTCGTCGGGTCAGCCGTGGCGGTGCCGCCGGAACGCTTGCGCTGCAGCTTCGCGTTGCGCTTGCGCAGGATCTCCTCGGGGTCCCGACCCTTGGCGCGCATGCGCTCCTCCCAGTCGATGAACGCCGGGGTGTTCGGGGTCGGGTTGTTGCGGATCAGGATGAACTGCTGGCCGATCGTCCACAGGTTGGAGGCCAGCCAGTAGATCATCACGCCGATGGGGAAGGCCACGCCGGTGAACAGGTAAATGGCCGGGAAGAGGTACAGCATCATCTTCTGCTGCTGGGCGAACGGGCCCTCCAGCGCCTCCGGCGGCATGTTCTTGCGCATCAGCATGAGCTGCATGAAGAACAGCGACGCGGTCATGGTGATGATGAGGAAGACCGCGACGAACATCGTCGGGCCGACGACGAAGCCGTTCTGGCTCAACGTCGCCGAGATCTTGGCGCCGAAGATCGTGGACTCGCGCAGGGAATCCACCAGGTCCGGACGCGTGACGAACCAGTGACCCTTCGGGTTGCCGGTGGCAGCACCGTTCAGCACATAGAACAGGCCCAGAAAGACGGGCATCTGCAGCAACAGCGGCAGGCAGGAGGCGGCCGGGTTGACGCCCTCCTCCTTGTACAGCTTCATGACCTCTTGGCCGTAACGCTCCTTGTCAGAGCCGTACTTCTGCTGGAGGGCCCGCTGCTTGGGGGCCATCAGCTGCATGGCGCGCGAGCTGTTGATCTGCCGCACGAACAGCGGGATCATCAGCGTCCGGACCACCACGGTCAGCGAGACGATCGCCAGGACCCACGTCCACCCGGAGTTCGGGTCCAGGATGAAGCTCCACAACTGGTGGGCGCCGACGAGGATGCCCGACATGACCCAGTAGATGGGCTGCATGAGCGTGTCCAGGAATTCAAGCACGATGCACCTTCTGTGCGTCAGTGGCCGGGACGGGGTCGTAACCGCCGAGTGACCACGGGTGGCAGCGCACGAGGCGCCTCAGGGTGAGCCACGTGCCCCGCACCGTGCCGTGGGCGCGCACCGCGTCCAGGGCGTAGGCAGAACACGTGGGGTGAAACTTGCAGACGTCGCCGTACAGCGGGCTGATGACCGCGCGGTAGGCCTTGAGCAGGCCGACGAGGACCCACCTCATGCCGCTCGCCCGACCTTGGCGACGACAGCGGACCAGGCCGATGCGAAGTCATCGGCGAGCGGGCCGGACGCCGCGGGTGGCAGTGCGCGCACCACGACATCCAGGGGGACCGGGGTGCTGGGGAGGGCGTCGGCCACCAGGTGGCGCAGGCGCCGCTTCACGCGGTTGCGGGTCACGGCGTCACCCACGGCCTTGGACACGACAAAGCCCGCCCGGGACGGCGGGCTCTGCTTGGTGCGAGCGTGCACCACGAGGGTTGACCGGCCCACCCGGACGCCACTGCGCGCCACGGAGCGGAACTCGTCCGAGGCGCGAAGTCGCTGCGGGGCGGGCAACACCGCGCGCAGCCAGGTCAGCCGGCGAGGCGGACGCGGCCCTTGCGGCGGCGGTCAGCCAAGATGGCGCGCCCGGCGCGGGTGCGCATGCGAAGGCGGAAACCATGGGTGCGGCTGCGACGCCGGTTGCTCGGCTGGAAAGTGCGCTTGCTCACGCCAATCTCCCTACATTTTTGACCACGGGTGCGGATCGACTGCGCCCACGTGGACACAGGCGTCGCCCGAGAAGGCGACTGTCCAACGATACGCGGTCCAGGGGCGTCCGGGCAAACTGGTCCCTCGGCGTCCGTCTTGTCGACCCGACACGCCGACGAGGCGCGAGATCACGGACGGGGTATTTGCGGGGCTTCTCCGCTAGCGACTACCGTAGCGTCCCACGACACCGAAGCGACCCCACTCGGTCGGCGGTCGGGCACTGGTTTTCCACAGATTGTGGACAGTAGTGTGGACGGCTCAGCATCATCGGAGGAGTGAATCCATGACCCAGGACGGCGTCGGTGCCCTCACCGGAGCATGGGACCAGGTGTGTGAGCTCGCCAGCACCCCCATCAAGCCGTGGGTCAAGGCGGCCAAGCCCCTGGCCCTGCACGAGTCGACCCTCGTCATCGCCGTGCCGAACGACTTCTCCCGCGAACGCGTCGCCGTGCGCCACCGCGACTGGATCGAATCGACGCTGGCCGGCCACTTCGGGCGTCCGATTCATCTGGCCGTCTCGGTCGACCCCTCGCTGGAGACCGACCTGGAGGACGCCCAGGCCACCGCGTCGCCCGAACTCCCGCTGAGCGCACCCACGCTGAACGCCACGGCGTCCAGCTCGACGCCGGCGACCGCGGGCGATCGGCTGAACCCCAAGTACATCTTCGAGAACTTCGTCATCGGCTCGTCCAACCGGTTCGCCCACGCCGCGGCCGTCGCGGTCGCCGAGGCCCCCGGCAAGGCGTACAACCCGCTGATGATCTACGGCCCCTCGGGGCTGGGCAAGACGCACCTGCTGCACGGCATCGGTCACTATGTGCGCCAGTACCTGCCGCAGGTGCGGGTGAAGTACGTCTCGACCGAGGAGCTCACCAACGACTTCATCAACGCGATCTCGGAGAACCGGACGGTCGAGTTCCGCAAGACCTACCGCGACATCGACGTGCTGTTGATCGACGACATCCAGTTCCTGGAGAGCAAGATCCAGACCCAGGAGGAGTTCTTCCACACGTTCAACACGCTGCACAACGCGCAGAAGCAGATCGTGATGACCTCGGACCGCCCGCCCAAGGCGCTCGAGGCCCTGGAGCCCCGCCTGCGGAGCCGGTTCGAGTGGGGCCTGCTCACCGACATCCAGCCGCCCGACCTGGAGACGCGCATCGCGATCCTGCGGAAGAAGGCCACCGCCGAGCAGTTGAGCGCCACCCCCGAGGTGCTGGAGTTCATCGCCGGCAAGATCGCCACGAACATCCGCGAGCTGGAGGGGGCGTTGATCCGGGTGACGGCGTTCGCCTCGCTCAACCACCAGCCCGTCGACATGCGCCTGGCCGAGGAGGTGCTCAAGGACCTCATCCCCGAAGGGGTGGAGGCCCAGATCACGCCGCCGCTGATCATGAGCCAGACCGCGAACTACTTCAACATCACCGTCGACGACCTGTGCGGCCCCGCGCGCACGCACGTGCTGGTCACCGCCCGCCAGATCGCCATGTACCTGTGCCGCGAGCTCACCGACTTCTCGCTGCCGGCCATCGGACGCCTCTTCGGTGGTCGCGACCACACGACGGTGATGCACGCCAACAAGAAGATCCGCCAGCTCATGGCGGAGCGTCGGACGATCTACAACCAGGTCACCGAGCTCACCAACCGGATCAAGCAGGCGGCCTCGGCCCGCTAGTGCGGCGTGCCGCGACGGCATCCGACGAGTCGCGAACGTGGGGATTTCTCCCCAACAACCCTGTGGACAACCAGGCCGTGCTGTGGACAGCCGGATCGACCCGGAAACGGCTCCACAAATCCTCCCCGTGTAGTTCCGGTTTTCCCACAGGATGTGCTGGGCCGAAACACCGATGCGGCTTGGGCAGACGCCGACTGTCCACGAGATCCACAGGTGTGAAGACGAAGAAGAGAAGTTAGACATCTCCTTCTCTTCAACCTCAGGACCCTGCGCGATTGTGGGTAACGCCGTCGGTGCCGACGACGCCCACATCGCACGATAGGATCGGCCACGCAGCCGCCCGTGCACCTCCGGGCGCCGTTCATCGACCTGGGAGCATCAGTGAAGATTCGTGTCGAGCGTGACGTGTTGGCCGACGCCGTCCAGTGGGTGGCGCGCAGCCTGCCGAACCGGCCGAGCGTGCCGATCCTGGCCGGGCTTCGCCTCGAGGCGTCCGGTGACCAGGTCGTGTTGTCCAGCTTCGACTACGAGACCTCGGCCAAGGTGACGGTGGCCGCCGACGTCCAGGACGAGGGCGTGGCTTTGGTGTCCGGACGCCTGCTGGCCGACATCGCCCGCAGCCTGCCGGCCAAGCCGGTCGACCTGGACGCCGACTCCTCGCGCATGGAGATCACCTGCGGCTCCGCGCGCTTCACCCTCCAGCTCCTGCCGCTGGCCGAGTACCCCGACCTGCCGGAGATGCCCGTCTCCACCGGCACGCTGACCCCCGAGACGTTCGCCCAGGCCGTCTCGCAGGTGGTCGTCGCCGCCGGGCGTGACGAGCTGCTGCCGGTGTTCACCGGCGTCCGCGTCGAGATCGAGGGCGACACGGTGTCGCTGCTGGCCACCGACCGCTACCGCATGGCGCTCAAGGAGCTGCCTTGGTCGCCCACGTCGCGCAACACCGAGGCGGCCGCGCTGGTGCCGGCGAAGGTGCTCGCCGAGTCGTCGAAGTCCATGACCGCCGGCGAGAAGGTGTCGCTGTCGCTGTCGTCGTCCGAGGGCGGCGACGGCCTCATCGGCTTCGAGGGGGAGGGGACCAACGGCGTCCGCCAGATCACCACGCGCCTGCTGGACGGCGAGTTCCCCAAGGTGCGCCACCTGATGAACGTCCAGCCGAGCCTGACCGTGCGCGCGAACACGGCCGAGATCGTGGCCGCGGTCAAGCGCGTCGCGCTGGTCGCCGAGCGCAACACGAGCCTGCGCATGGTCATCGCCGAGGACCACATCACGCTCGAGGCCGCCACCGGCGACCAGGCCCAGGCGGTCGAGGCCGTCGAGGCGACCGTGGTCGACGAGACGGGCAACGGCCTGGCCATGACCGCGGCCGGCTTCAACCCGCACTACCTGCTGGACGCCCTGAACGCGCTGGACACCCCGTACGTGAACTTCGCCTTCACCGCGCCCGGCAAGCCCTGCCTGCTGACGCCGCTGGTCGAGTTCGACGGTGAGCCGTCGACCGACTACAAGCACGTCATCATGCTGATGCGCCTGCCGCAGTAGGTTGTTCGTCACCCAGCTCAGCCTCGCGGACTTCCGCTCCTGGGAGTTCGCCGAGCTCACGCTCGAACCCGGCGTCACCACGCTGACCGGGCGCAACGGGCAGGGCAAGACCAACCTCGTCGAGGCGATCGAGTACCTGGCCACCCTCGGGTCGCACCGGGTGGCCTCGGACGCCCCGCTGATCCGGTTCGGCGCCCCCCGGGCGATCGTCCGGGCCCGTGTCCAGGCTGGCATCGAGGACACCCGCGCGCTCGCCCTGGAGATCGAACTCCACTCCGGCAAGCCCAACAAGGCCGCCCTCAACCGGGGGCCGCTGCGCCGGGTGCGCGACATCCTGGGCGCGCTCAGGGTGGTGCTGTTCTCGCCCGAGGACCTCGCCCTGGTCAAGGGCGACCCCTCGGACCGGCGCCGCTTCATCGACGACCTGCTCACCCAGCGCTGGCCGCGGTTGGCGGGCGTCCGCGCCGACTACGACCGCGTGCTGCGGCAGCGGTCGATGCTGCTGAAGTCACTGTCCGGACGCCGTGGGCCCACCTCGGGCGACGCTGCCGCGACCTTGGAGGTGTGGGACGAGCAACTGGCCCGCCTCGGCGGGGAGATCGTCGCCGCCCGGCTGCAGACCCTGGACGAGATGGGACCCCATGTCGCCGAGGCCTACCTGGCGATCGCGCCGAGCAACAACGACGCAAAGGTCGCCTACCGGTCCAGCTCGCTGGGTCTCGACCCTGGTCCGGGCGAGGCGGTCCCCGAGGCACTCCTGGACGCCACCCCCGAGGAGCTCGCCGAGCGCCTGCGCGTCCGGATGGGGGAGCGTCGCGCCGAGGAGATGGCCCGCGGCGTGACGCTGGTCGGCCCCCACCGCGACGACCTCGTGCTCTCGTTGGGGCACCTCCCGGCGAAGGGGTACGCCAGCCACGGCGAGTCGTGGTCGTTCGCCCTGTCGCTGCGCCTGGGTGCCTACGCCCTGTTGCGCGCCGACGGGGTCGAACCGGTGTTGATCCTCGATGACGTGTTCGCCGAGCTGGACGAGGTGCGCCGCGCCCGCCTGGCGGAGCGGATCGCCGGCGCCGAGCAGGTGATCATCACCGCGGCCGTCGCCTCCGACGTCCCGGACGCCCTGGCCGGACGCCGCTGGATCATCGACGCCGGCACGGTCAGGCTGGATGACGATGAGTGACCCGACCACCCCGGACGCCGACGCCCCGGACCCTGTTGAGCCGGCAGCCCAAGGGGCGTCCGAGGAGATCCCGTTCGACCCCACCGGGCTGGACCTGGCGCGCCAGATCGCGGCCGCCGCAGGGCGGGCCACGCCGCCGGTGCGGAAGCCGTCCCCGCGGAAGAAGACCGGGCCGCGGCGTCCGGCGTCCGGCCAGGAACGCGGCGAGCCGACCGCCCTGGGCGAGGCGCTGGAGAGCGTCATCGAGAACCGCGGCTGGGGCCGGCAGGTGAGCGTGCACCTGCTGCTGGGTCGCTGGCCCGACCTCGTCGGGGACGCCGTGGCGCAGCACTCCACGCCGGAGGCGTACGTGGATCGGGTCGTGGTGGTGCGCACGACCTCGACGAACTGGGCCGCACAACTGCGGCTGATGGCCCCCCAGATCGTGGCGAAGATGAACGCCTCGCTGGGGGACGGCAGCGTCAAGGCCGTGCGCATCCTCGGCCCCGAGGCCCCGAGTTGGCGGCACGGCCCGCGCACCGTGAAGGGGCGCGGACCGCGCGACACCTACGGCTGAGCCTCCTGGTGGGCTCAGGCAGGAACGACTTCACGTGGCGGGCCAGCGCGGTCAGCGCCGCCTGCACCCTCGAGTCGGGCCAGGCCCTGGCCGGCGCAGCCTCCATTCCCATCCCCAAGCTCAGGCGACTCGCGACAACCCCTTGACACCGCGTCGGTGACGCTACGTATATTTGAATGACACAGTGTCAGTGAAGCCACGAAAGGTTCCCATGACGACAACGACGTCCCCCGGTGACTCCGGGCGCACCGTCAACACCGTGCTCGGCCCGGTCCCGGCCGACGAGCTCGGCGTGGTGGCGGCGCACGAGGCCCTGCTCAGCGTGGTTCCCGGTGCCGAGCACGCGCCTGACATCACGATCGACCGCGCCGAGGTCGTGACAGAACTCGTCGCCCAACTGAACGCCTTCAAGGCCGCCGGCGGCGGCACGGTGGTGGACGCCTCGGGCATGTTCCACGGGCGCAACCTGCCGTTGCTCGAGGCCGTGTCGAAGGCCACCGGCGTCCACATCGTCGCCTCGACCGGCATGGGCCCCGAAGAGAACCTGGGTGGCTACTTCAAGACTCCCCAGACCAACCCGCCGACGCCGTGGCCGGCCGACCGGTTCGCCGAGCTGTTCACCGCCGAGGTGAGCCAAGGCATGGTCGTCCCCCGCATCGAGCGCCGCGCGGCCGCGGGCCTCGTGGTCACCGCCGGCACGACCGGTGGGCTCACCGGCACCGACGAGTCGCTGCTGCGCGGTGCCGCCCGGACGGCTGCCGCCACCGGCGCGCCCATGGCGTTCCGCTATGGCGCCGACGCGGTGGCCGAGCTCGACCTCGTCCTCGCCGAGGAGGTCGACCCGGCCCGCGTGCTCGTGGTCGGCCTCGACAGCAAGGACGCCGCGGGTGCGGCCGTCGCCGTCGCCGAGAAGGGCGCCCTGGTGGGGCTCACCCAGGTGGGGACCGCGTCCGACGACCTCCTCTCCGACGACGAACGGGCCGACCTGGTCGTCGAGCTCGTGCAGGCGGGTCACCGCGACCGCGTCTTGGTGGCCAGCGGCGCCATCGGCGTCGCCAAGGGGCTGCCCCGCCCCGGCACCGCGTTCGAGCACGTGCTCACGTCGTTCGTCCCGCTGTTGGCCGCCCGCGGCTTGTCGGACGCCGACACCACCGCCCTGACGACCACCAACCCGGCCACCTGGCTGACCATCCAGAAGGAGGCCTGAGACATGGCACACGTCAACACCGTGCTGGGCCCCGTCGCGCCCGAGGAGCTCGGCTACGTCGCCATCCACGAGCACGTCGGCTACGGCATGCCCGGCAGCGAGCTGGACACCAAGTGGTGGAAGCCGTTCGAGGCCCGCGTCGACGAGACGATGGCGCAACTGCGCCAGTTCCACGCGTACGGCGGTCGCACGTTCGTCGACATGACCGGCATCTGCAACGGTCGCGACGTCGACTACTACCAAGTGCTGTCGGCCAAGACCGGCGTGCACATCATCGCGTGCACCGGCTTCGTCGGTGGCGACACCGCCCTGAAGCACTTCGCCACCGCGTCGGTGGAGTACCTCGCCGACGTCTTCGTCCACGAGATCACCGAGGGCATCGGCACCACCGGCGCCAAGGCCGGCGTGATCAAGGTCGGCGTCAGCCGCGGGGGCAGGATGACCGAGCTCGACAAGCGCATCTACCGCGCGGCCGGGCGCGCAGCCCGCGCCACCGGCGTCCCGATCGTGACCCACCTGGCTATCGACGCCGAGCCGGCCGTGGAGATCTTCCACGACGAGAGGATGCCCCTGGACCGCGTGATCTTCGGCCACGCCGACGACGGGGTGAACCACGACAAGACCAACCACGCGTGGATCGCCGCCCAAGGCGGCATCGTCGGGTTCGACACGTTCGGCTACGACCTGGAGCTTCCCGACCCGCCGTTCTGGGGTCGCAAGCGCGCCGAGCGGCTCGCCCACTTCCGGCAGTTCCACGCCGAGTACCCCGACCAGGTGCTGGCCGGCGTCGACGCCAACTGCTCACCCCTGGGCTGGCCCGGCGTCAAGGGCCACACCGTCAACTACCTGTTCGAGGAGCTCATCCCCGACCTGCGCGAGGCCGGCATCGACGATGCCGAGATCACCCGCCTCTTCGTCACCCGCCCCGCCGAGTTCTACACCGTCCAGCCGATCACCTGACCTCCTGCAACCAACGCCTCAAGGAAGAGACAACACCATGAACACTGACCAGCTGAAGAACCTGCGCGTCGCCATCGTCGGCGGCGGCTACGGCGGCGCCTCCGCGGCCAAGGCCCTGTCCAACCTGGGTGCCCAGGTCACCGTCTACGAGCAGGCCAAGGAGATCAGGGAGGTCGGCGCCGGCATCGGCCTGCGCCCCTCGTCGATGGACCAGTTCCGCCAGTGGGGCATCTTCGACGCGATCGCCGATGTCACCTCGGCGTCCAACTACTTCGAGATCCTCACCGCTGAGGGCCACACCATCGCCAAGGACCAGTGGCCGGGCATGGACGACTACGAGACCAAGACCCACACCCACCTCGTCCACCGCAACGACTTCATCCAGGCGCTGGTCGGCTCGCTGCCCGAGGGCATGGTGAAGACCAACAAGAAGCTGGAGAAGATCGTCGACAACGGCGGCACCGCCACGCTGACCTTCGCCGACGGCGAGACCGTCGAGGCCGACCTGGTCGTGGGTGCCGATGGCATCCGTTCCACCGTCCGGGCGCAGTTGTTCAGCGACCAGCAGCCCGTCTTCGCCGGCGAGCACGCCTACCGTGTGGTCGTGGACGCCGACGCCGCGCACGGCCTGGTCACCGACGACAACCTGCGCATGTACCTGGGCCGCGGCACCAAGGTGTACGTCCTGCCGCTGCGCCACCGCAACCAGATGAGCTTCGACGTCACCGCGCTCAACACCGACCCGACGCGCAACCCGGTCCGCACCAAGGAGGACCTGCTCGCCACCGTCGAGGGCTTCGACGAGCGCATCGTGAAGCTCGTGCAGGACCTGGACATGGACAAGGTCAACATCCGCGCCGTCTACGACATCGACCCGGTCGACGTCTGGCACTCCGACTCCGTCGTGCTCCTCGGCGACGCCGCCCACGCCATGTGCCACCACCAGGGCCAGGGCGCCAACTCGGCGATCCTCGATGCCGGGGCGCTCGCCCAGGCGCTGAAGGACAACGACACCGTCAAGGAGGCCGTGGCCGCCTACGCCGCCGAGCGCAAGCCGATCACCGACGAGCTGCAGCGCATCTCGCGCCAGGGCTGGAGCGAGGACGAGGTCAACGACGTCTTCCCCGGCCAGAAGCGCCCCGGCGAGAAGGTCGGTGTCGACGAGTGATCCACCCACAGATCGCGGAGGTGCTGGCCTCCCTGCCGGCACCGCCGCCGGGCCCGCTCGACCCGGTCGCCATGCGGGCCGGAGAGGCCGCGCAGGTCCCCGCGCCCGCCGACCGCATCCCCGTGGCGTCCGTCGAGGACGCCGACGTCGACGGCGTTCCCGTGCGGGTCTACCGCTCGGACGCCGTCAGTGACGGCACGCTCGTCTACTTCCACGGCGGAGCGTTCTTCCTCGGCAGCCTCGACACCCACGACCACGTGGCACGCGCCCTGGCCAACGCCACCGACTGGACCGTCGTGTCGGTGGACTACCGGCTCGCGCCCGAGCACACCTTCCCGGCCGGACTCGACGACTGCTGGACGGTGGTCAGGTGGGCCGCCGGGCAGGGCGGCCCGGTCGCCCTGGCCGGCGACTCGTCCGGGGGTACGTTCGTTGCCGCGCTCGCGGCCCGTGCGGCCGATGAGGGGTTGGACGCCGTGACCCATCAGGTCCTGTACTACCCGAGCCTCGACCTCGACTTCGACACCACGCGTTACGAGTCGTTGCGCACCGAGGCGACCGGGTACGGCCTGGAGACCGCAGGGCTGGCGCCGTTCAACGCGTTCTACCTCGACTCGGGTGCCGACCCGGACGACCCACGGGTCTCCCCGATCAAGCGCGCCGACCTGACCGGGCTGCCCCCGGCGCTGGTCGTCACCGCCGAGCACGACCCGCTCCGCGACGAGGGCGAGCTGTATGCCCGACGCCTGGCCGAGGCCGGCGTCCCGGTCACCCACACCCGCTACGAAGGCGCCAACCACGGCTTCGTGGCCAACTTCGGTTGGATCGGCGACTTCGCCCGGGTGTTCGACCAGACCGCCGCGTTCCTCAACCGCTGACACCCCGACCCTGGAGACCGACCCATGACCACGACCGTGCGCGAATTCATCGAGGAGGCCAGGTTCAACCGCTTCCACTTCTGGATGCTGTTCTGGACCTGCTTCATCATCACCTTCGACATGTACGACCTCGTGATCTACGGGTCGGTCCTCCCGGTGCTCATCGAGCAGTGGGGCATCACCCCCGTCGAGGCCGGAGCCATCGGCAGCTACGGCTTCTTCGGCATGATGCTGGGAGCTGTCGGCTTCGGCATGCTCGCCGACCGGTTCGGCCGCAAGCGGGTCCTGCTCACCGCCGTGGTGTTGTTCAGTGCGGCCACCGCACTGTGTGGGTTCGCGCCCAATCCGACGGTGTTCTCGATCTTCCGGTTCCTCGCCGGTCTCGGGATCGGCGGCATCCTGCCCACGGTCATCGCGACGCTGACCGACTACGCACCCAAGGGGCGGGCGAACAGCTACGTCGCGATCGTGATGAGCTTCTTCCACGTCGGCGGCATCCTCGCGGCGCTGGTGGCCATGGCGATGATTCCGACGCTGGGCTGGCAGGCCGCCTACTGGGTCGCCGCGATCCCGTTGCTGTTCGTGCCCTTCATGGGCCGCTACTTCCCCGACTCGCCGTCGGTGCTGGCGCACCGGCGCGGTCAGGATGCTGCCCTGGGCGTCCTGAGTGATCTGGCCGGACGCCCGGTCACGGCGTCCGAGGTCACCTTCCCCGCCCCCGAGGCCAAGCAGCAGAAGGCGCCCATCGCCGCACTGTTCACCGAGGGCCGCGCCCTGGGCACCCTCATGATCTGGGTGGCGTTCTTCATGTGCCTGCTCATGCTGAACGGCCTCACCGTGTGGCTGCCGCAACTGATGGTGAGGTCGGGCTACGACCTGGGTTCGAGCCTCAACTTCCCGATCTTCCAGAACATCGGCGCGATCATCGGCACCCTCTTCCTCGGACGCCTCGCCGACAAGCTGGGCGTGAAGAAGGTGCTGGTGCCGATGTACATCGGCGCGGCGGTCTCGCTGGCGCTGCTCGGATTCGGCAGCGGACTGGTCCTGCTGCTGGCCCTAGTCGCCGTCACGGGCGCCACCGCCAACGGCGCGCAGAACATCTCGTATGCGTTCGTCGCGCAGTACTACCCGCCGTTCATGCGTTCCACGGCGATCGGGCTCGCCTCGGCCGTCGGCCGGATCGGGGCCATCTTCGGCCCGATCTTCGGTGGCATCCTGCTCACCATGAACCTGCCCGTCGCGATGAACTTCGTGTGGTTCGGCCTGCCCGGCCTGATCGCCGCGCTGGCCTTCTGGTTCGTGCCGTTGAACCGCAACCTGACCGCCAACACGCAGGCGCCTGCGCCGGAGCGGGCGGCGTCGTGACCGTCGGGATCCATCCGCTCGTCTCCCCGTGGGGTCGGTTCGGGCTGTACAGCTACTTCATCGACGCGCCGGAGCCGGCGATCATCGACACCGGCATCGCGAGCTCGCCGGCCGAGGGCATGGCCCCGGCATTGGCCACGCTCGGGCGCCGGCTCGAGGACGTCCGGTGGATCCTGCACACGCACGGGCACATCGACCACATCGGCGGGACGGCCGCCCTGGTGGAGGCGACCGGACGCCGTGCCCAGGTCGCCATCCACACCGCGGACGCCGACCTGTTGCGTTCCCCGGCGGGGATCATCGCCAAGAACCTCGAGATCGGTGCCCGGTACGCGCCGACCCCCACGCTGGAGGCAGACCAGCAGGCGCAGGCCGACACCGTCATCTCCGGGGGCGTCGAGCCCACTGTGCTGCTGCAGGGCGGCGAAGAGCTCGACCTGGGCGGCGGCGTCCGGATCGTGGTGCACCACGTGCCCGGTCACACCGCCGGGTCGGTCGCCTACGAAGTGGTCGGCCAGGGTGACCTGTTCACCGGCGACACGGTGATGCTGAACGGGGCGGCCTCCGGCATCCCCGGCTACGACGACCCGGTCGACTACCGGGCGAGCCTGGTCCGCCTGCGCGACGAGGTGCGGCCACAGCGGCTCTACCTCGGTCACCCCTACCGCTGGACGACCGGCGAGTCCCCCGGCGTCGTCGTGGAGGACGCCGCTCGCGCCCTGGCCGAGAGCATCGCGGTCGCCGACCGCATCGCGGCCGTGTGGGAGCAGACCGCGGCTGACGGCGTCCGGGAGACGGCCTCGCCGTACTCGCCGTTCGAGGCGGCGGCGTCCGAACTCGGTTACGCGGGCGACCCCACGCACGAACCGTGGTCGTTCTTCACGACCCTGCACGGACACCTGAGAAGGAGCAACGATGGCTGACATCCGGACCTGGGACGCGGGCGGGCAGACGATCCGTATCCGTAAGGACCTGCGCGTGCCGATGCGCGACGGCGTGGAGCTGGTCGCCGACGCCTACGAGGGCACTGACGAGAAGCCGCGCCCGGCGTTGGTGGCGCTCAGCCCCTACGGCAAGGAGCTCCAGGCGCTGGCGCTGACCATGCCGCCGCAGCGGCGTCCCTCCCCGATGTGGGACGGCTGCATCGAGGCCGGCGACATCGCCCGCGTCGTCGCCGAGGACTACGTGCACGTCATCGGCGACCTGCGCGGCACCGGTCACTCCGACGGTGAGCACATCGGCAACTACAACGCCGGGGGCGTGTCGCTGGGCGAGGACGCCTACGACTTCATCGAGTGGGTCGCCGCGCAGCCGTGGTGCGACGGCAACGTCGGCATGATCGGCATCAGCTACTTCGGCTCGATGCAGGTGATCGCGGCGGCCGAGCGCCCGCCGTCGCTCAAGGCGATCTTCGTCTCGGGCGGGCACTACGACTTCTACGAGACCACCTACCACGGCGGCATCATGTGGCTCATGCCGCGCGCCGCGCGCGAGGGACGAGGCGGCGACTCGGGCTGGGCGTTCACCGACGGCGTGAAGTCGCGGATGCTCTCCGAGCTGTCGGCCGACGAGGTGCGCGCTCGGGTCGAGGCCCGGCTGGCCGACCCCGACATCGCCGCGTGGCCGAACATGGTGCACGTCCTGCACTACCCGAAGAACCACGAGCCGTGGTTCGACATCATCACCAACGAGCTCGACGGCCCCTGGTACACCGAGCGGAACCCCAACGAGCTTGCCGGCAACATCGACATCCCGGTGTGGCTGCAGCTCGACCACGGCCGCGGCTGGACCCTGGACGGCACCATCGAGGTCTTCAACGCCGTGACCGGCCCGAAGAAGCTCGACCTCGGGCCGTACCCGCCGATGCAGAGCCGCCCGTTCATCGAGGAGCACGACAAGATGTTCCGCTGGTACGACAAGTATCTCAAGGGCATCGACAACGGCGTCGACGAGGAGTCGGCGGTGACCGTGTTCGTCGAGGGCTCGCGCGAGTATGTGACCGCCGAGGAGTGGCCGCCGAAGCCGACCGAGTACCGTCCGCTGTACCTGCGCCCGCGTCGCAAGCTGTCGGCCGAGCCCGAGCTGATGGGGCCCGAGTACGCCGCCCCGGACGGCTTCTTCCAGGCGCCGCTGACGGTGACCGACAAGGTCGAGATCCTGAGCTGGGAGACCGCGCCGTTCACCGAGAAGGTCGAGATGATGGGCACCGGTGCGGCGCACATCTTCGCCGCGATCGACGCCGAGGACACCAACTTCATCCTCCGGCTGTGGGACGCCGCCCCCAACGGCAAGCGGCAGCTCATCACCACCGGCTACCTGAAGGCGTCGCACCGCGAGCTCGACCTCGAACGGACGACCGAGGGCAGCCCCGTGCACCCGCACACCCGTGCGGTGCCGGTGACGCCGGGGGAGGTGAACGAGTACGTCATCCGGCTCTACCCGTTCGCGAACGCGTTCCTGCCCGGACACAAGCTCGTCCTGGAGCTCTCCAACAACGAGCCCCTGGCCGACGAGCACAACGCACTGCTGCCGCCGGACTCCTTCCACCTGCCCGTCGGTCGCCCCGTCACCCACACGATCTACCGGGACGCCGAGCACCCCAGCCGGATCGTCCTGCCGTACACCACGGGGTAGCCCTGCCAAGATGACCCCATGACGCATGCGCGGTGGGCTGCCCTGGTGGGCGGGGTGGTCGTGCAGGTCGTGATCGGCGGCGTGTACGCCTGGAGTCTGTTCGGGCGTGCCCTCCAGCCGGGGCTGAGCGCGGTCGAGGCGGCGATCCCGTTCGAGGTGGCCATCGGCATGATCTTCATCGGGGCGTTCGTGGGTGGACGCCTGCAGGATCGTCGCTCGCCGCGGTTCGTCGCCCTGGTGGGCGTCGCCCTCTACGGTGCCGGTGTGCTGCTCGCCTCGTTGGCGACCACGCCCGACCTGCTGTGGCTGCTCGTGCTCGGTTACGGCGTGGTCGGGGGGTTCGGGCTGGGCATGGCCTACATCGTGCCGGTGGCGCTGCTGCAGAAGTGGTTCCCGCGGCACACCGCGATCGTCACCGGGCTCGCGGTCGGGGGGTTCGGATTTGGTGCCACCCTCACCTCGCCCGCAGCGCAGTTCTTCATCGCACAGAACCCGGACGCCCCCGCCCTCGCCTTCCGACCCCTCGGCCTGGCCTACCTCGTCCTGGGCCTCATCGGGGCCGCGCTCCTGGTCAGCCCGCCGCGGCAGGAGGGTGACCGCACGGCCGCGGCGTCCGACTTCACCGTGGCGCAGGCGTTGCGCACCCCGCAGTGGTACCTGCTCACCGCCACGCTGACCGTCGCGGTGCTGGCCGGGATCGCCCTGATCTCGATGATGGCCGGTGCTGCTGCCGACGTCGGTGGTCTGGACGCCGCGGGTGCGGCTGCCGCGGTGGGCGTCCTCGCCCTGTTCAACGGTGCGGGCCGGGTGGTCTGGGCGTCGCTGGCGCAGAAGGTGGGGAGGTTGCGGGTGCTCGCCACGATCCTGGTGCTGGAGGGGCTCGCGCTGATCGCCCTGCCGCACACCTCGGGCCTCACCTTCCTGGCCCTGGCTGCGCTGGTCTACCTCTGCTACGGCGGCGCGTTTGGGGTGATGCCGTCCACGGCCGGGACCTTCTTCGGGGTCGCCCACGCGGGCGCGATCTACGGCCTGATGCTCGTCGGCTGGAGCCTGGCCGGGGTGGTCGGGCCGCTGCTGGGGGCGTGGTTGGCCGGTGGGGTCGGGGGTTACGTGGTGGCGTTCAGCGTGCTGGGTGGTATCGCCCTGGTCGGGGCCGTGTTACCCGTGCTCACGCGTCCGCCGCGGCGGGACCTGCCAGCCCCCGGTCGGTGAGCAAGTACGCCCACGAGTCGGTCATGTTGCGCAGGACGGCGTCCCGGGGCGTCCGCCAGCCCAGGCTGAAGTAGCGGTGGGCGGTGTACTCGAACTGGCCGAACGCCATGACGCAGCGCGCGCGCCGGTCGTCCTCGGCGTAGCGGTCGGCCCGGTCGAGGCCGCGGTGCATGGCCGAGATGGTGTCCTCGAACCAGGTGATCAGGGACGCGTGGATCACGGGGTCTGAGGGCGCTGCCTCGTAGGCGGGCAGCAGGTAGGGGCGCAGGGTGTCCCAGTTGTCGAAGTTGCGGTTCAGCCAGCCCCTGATCTTGGTGATGTCGCCGCTGGCGACGCAGTCCTCGAGCTTGTGCTCGTCGGCGTCTGTCACCTGGCCTGCGATGCGCTCGAGCAACTGGGCCAGTAGCTCGCTCTTCGACGCGAAGTGCAGGTAGAAGGTGGTGCGGGTGGTGCCGGCTGCGCCCGCGATGTCCTCGATCGTGGTCGCGTTGTACCCCTTCTGGGTGAACAGCTCCAGGCCGTTGTCGAGCAACAGCTCCCGCGTCATGCGCTTCTGCGCGTCCCTCAGGCTGGCCATGCCCCGAACATACAACAGAGAAACCTCACCATGGTCAGACTCTTGACATAGTGTCGCGTGAGTTTCTACCGTGTGCAGTGACGCTACTTACCGTCAATGATGACGACTCCCAAGGAGAACCCATGTCCCCCAAGCTCGTGAAGGGCACGCTGGTCGAGGCGATCCTCGGCGCCGTGATCATCACCTTGTTGCTGCTGCCCGTGCAGGCGGCCTTCCCCCAGATGGCGCCCTACACGCCCTTCGCGATCCTGCCGATCCCGCTGTTCTTCGCCCTGCGCATGCCGCTGGGCGGGCTGGTCGCGCTGTTCCTCAGCTTCCTCGCCGGCACGGTGTGGGGCTTCCTGTTCAACCTCGTGGCCGGCCCGATGATCGGCGCGAACCCGGCGTCGACGCCCATGGTGCTGGGGGTCGGGGTCACGCTCGTGATCTTCCTGATCCTCGCCGTGCACCCGCTGCTGCTCGGCCGCACCCCGTTCGCCGTGGTGCCCGCGGTGTTGGTCGGCTTCCTCCAGATGCTGATGGTGCTGCTCATCTTCAACAACCCCGGCATCGTGCAGGCCGGCGCCCCCGTGCTGAGCTGGCCCTGGGTCGTGGGCATCTTCGCCTACGGCTGTGTCATGACCGCGGTGATGGTGGTCATCTCGGGGGCAGCCGCCGACAAGGTCGCCGGCCCCGGGTGGAACCCGCACCGCCAGGCCCCGCAGGCGCCGCAGCGGGAGACCGCGCAGGGCTGAGCCTTGGTGTCGGCCCACCGTCTCCGTACTGGTCGAGGCCCCGGGAGGCGCCCACCCCGGGCCGCGACCACTACCGGGCAGTCGGCGGATGTTCGTTAGGGGTGGTGCCGGGCGGTTACGCCAGGCCGTCCACCGTCACCGGACGAGGCCCAGTGCGCGCTGGGCGTCCACGAACCCCCGGGGCGCATACCGGGGGTCGGATTTGGGGGGTGACGTGGCTCCACACCGTCACAGAAGGCCGTTGGTGGCCACACACGGCTCACAGAGGCGTGGTTTTGGGGGCCTTCCTAGTAGGATGAACGAGTTCAAGGGTCGCCGCCCTGCACTCACGGGTGAGGGCGGCGTCCGCGTGCTAGGGAGATGTGAAGTCTGTGACGGACACGAACGAGTCGGCGCCCCGCAACGGATCCTCGCACTCGGTGGAGGCGGGCGTGTACGACGCCAGTGCCATCACGGTGCTCGAGGGGCTCGAGGCGGTGCGCAAGCGGCCCGGCATGTACATCGGCTCGACCGGTGAACGCGGCCTGCACCACCTGGTGTACGAGATCGTCGACAACTCCGTCGACGAGGCGCTGGCCGGGTTCGCCGACCTGATCACGGTCGAGCTGCTGCCCGGCGACGGCGTCCGGGTCACCGACAACGGGCGTGGCTTCCCCGTCGACCTGCATCCCAAGGAGAAGATCCCGGCCGTCACGCTGGCGCTGACCGTCCTGCACGCCGGCGGCAAGTTCGGCGACGGCGGCTACAAGGTCTCCGGCGGCCTGCACGGCGTGGGCGCCTCGGTGGTGAACGCGCTGAGCGACCGCTTCCAGGTGGACGTGCGCCGCGACGGCTACCACTGGCGCCAGGAGTTCAGCCTCGGCGTCCCCGACTACGACCTGCAGCGCCTCGAGCCGCTGGGTGAGGGCGATGAGGCCGGCACGACGGTCACGTTCCACGCCTCGCCGACGATCTTCGAGACCACGCACTACAACTGGCAGACGCTGGCCACGCGGTTCCGCGAGATGGCGTTCCTGAACAAGGGCCTGACGATCAAGCTGGTCGACTCCCGCCCGGTTCCCACCGCCGAGGCCGATGACCTGGCCGACTTCGTCGACGATGTGGACGGCCACGAGGAGGAGGTCGTCTTCCGTTACGACGACGGCCTCATCGACTACGTGAAGTTCCTCACCGGCAACAAGGACACGATCCACCCCACGGTGATCGCGATCGACGCCGAGAACCCGACCGACAAGCTGTCGCTCGAGGTCGCCATGCAGTGGAACAGCTCGTTCTCCGAGAGCGTCCACACCTTCGCCAACACGATCAACACCCACGAGGGCGGCACGCACGAGGAGGGCTTCCGCGCCGCGCTGACCAACACCGTGAACCGGTGGGGCGAGACGTGGGGGATGATCAAGAAGCGGGAGGATCGGCCGAGCGGTGACGACATCCGCGAGGGCCTGACCGCCATCATCTCGGTCAAGCTCGGCGAGCCGCAGTTCGAGGGCCAGACCAAGACCAAGCT
>JAUNSA010000136.1 GCA_030539405.1 Propionibacteriaceae bacterium | reverse complement strand
CGGGCACGCCCACGCTGTACTACGGCGAGGAGATCGGCATGGGTGAGGACCTGGCGGCCGACGGCCGCATGGCGGTCCGGACTCCCATGCAGTGGGATTCCGGTCGCAACGGTGGGTTCTCGGACGCCGACCCGCGCAAGCTGATCCAGCGGGTGACGCCGGACGGGTACGGTCCCGAGCACGTCAACCTGGCCGACCAGCAGCACGACCCCGACTCGCTGTGGTCGTTCATCCGCGAGCTGATCGGCGTCCGCCGCCAGCGGCCGGAGTTCGGCTGGGGCGAGTTCGAAGTGCTCGACCAGCCCGAGCGCGCGGTGCTCGCCCACCGGATCAGCCTGTCCGATTCACAGGTGATCGCCGCGCACAACCTCGGCGCCGACCCGATCAGCGTGACCCTCCCCGGCGTGCTGGCCGACGGCGACACCCTCGAGGACCTGCTCAACGGCGACGCCGTGCTCCCCCACGACGGCACGCTCGACCTCGCCCTGGAGGGCTACGGGTTCCGCTGGTTCCGGGTGAAGCCTGCCCGCTGACGTTTTCAGGGTTTCGCCCGATGTCGGGGCCGTGGCGAGTCGGAAGGGTGGACGGCATGACTGACACCACCATCACGGTCTCCCGCACGATCAACGCTGCCGCGGACGCGATCTTCGACGTCCTCACGCTGCCGCAGCGGCACCGGGACTTCGACGGCTCCGGCATGATCGTCTCCGACGACCGGACGAATCGTCTGGCCTCGGTCGGCGACACCTTCGACATGAACATGCACCACGAGTCCCAGGGTGGCGACTACCAGATGCGCAACCACGTGACCGCGTTCGTGCCGAACAAGGTGGTCGGCTGGGCTCCGGCGGCTCCCGGCGAGGAGCCGTTCGGGTGGACGTGGACCTACACGCTGGAGCCCCAGGGCCCCGAGAGCACCGAGGTCACGCTCACCTACGACTGGAGCGAGGTCACCGACAAGGAGCTGCTCGGCTCCCTACCGGCCGTGCCGAAGCCGGCCCTGGAGGAGTCACTGAACCTGCTGGCCGCCACGGTCGCCTGAGTCCACCGGCTGCCCGGCCTCCTGCCAGGCGGTGAAGCCACCATCGAGGTGGGCCACGTTGTCCAGGCCCATCTCCTGCAGTGTCTTCGCCGTCAGGGCGGAGCGCCATCCCGAACCGCAGAACAGCACGAGCTTGTGCCCGGCATCCAGCGCCGGCTTGTAGTACGGGCTGGCGGGGTCGACCCAGAACTCGAGCATCCCGCGCGGGGCCCGGAACGATCCGGGGATCGTCCCCAGGCGGGAGAGTTCTCGCGGGTCGCGGATGTCGACGAACAGGACGTCGTCGCGCTCGAGCAGCGCGGCGGCGTCCGTCACCGTGATGTTCTCGATGGACGCCCGGGCCTCGGCCACCAGGTCGGCCGAGGAGCGGGTCAGCGGGGAGCCGGGTTCACGCGTCATGACCCCAGCCTCCCACGTCCTCAGCCCTTGAGGACCGCCGCGATCGACGAGCTCACGTGGCCGACGTTGCCCTCGTTCAGCGCGGCCACGCAGATGCGGCCGGTGTCGGTGCCGTAGACGCCGAACTCGGAGCGCAGGCGCACCATCTGCTCCTTGGTCAGGCCCGAGAACGAGAACATGCCGACCTGGTCGGTGATGTAGCTGAAGTCACCCTCCACGCCGGCGTCGGCCAACCCCTGCACCAGCGCGGCGCGCATCGCCTTGATCCGGTCGCGCATCTCGCCCAGCTCCTCGACCCACTGGGCCCGCAGGTCGGCGTCCGCCAGCACGGTCGCGGCCAACTGGGCGCCGTGGGTGGGCGGGTTGGAGTAGTTGGTGCGGATCACGATCTTGACCTGGGAGAGGACGCGCTTGGCCTCCTCGGCGTCCGCGCACACGATCGACAGGGCCCCTACGCGCTCGCCGTAGAGCGACAGGCTCTTGGAGAACGACGTCGACACGAAGAACGACGGCACGCGCTCGGCGAACTTGCGGACGGTCGCGCCGTCCTCCTCCAGGCCCTCGCTGAAGCCCTGGTAGGCCATGTCGAGGAAGGCGACGAGGTCGCCGGCCAGGACGGTCTCGATGACCTGGTCCCACTGGTCGGCGGTCAGGTCGTAGCCGGTCGGGTTGTGGCAGCACGCGTGCAGGACGACGACCGTGCCCGGCGCGGCGGCCTTGAGGTCGGCGATCATGCCGTCGAAGTCGACGCCCTTGGCCTCGGCGTCGTAGTAGGCGTACTTCTCGACGGTGAAGCCGGCGCGGGTGAACAGCGCCTGGTGGTTCTCCCAGCTCGGGTTCGAGATGAGTACCTTCGCTTCAGGGTTGACCTGGCGCAGGAAGTCGGCGCCCACCTTCAGCGCTCCGGTGCCGCCGAGGGCCTGCACGGTGACGACCCTGTCGTGCACGGCCGAGCCCTCGCCGAAGACGAGGTTCTTCACGTCGTTGTCGTAGGTGGCCAGGCCGTCGATCGGCAGGTAGCCCTTGGCGGCGGCGGCCTCGGCGAGCTTCTTCTCGGCGGCCTCGACGCAGCGCAGCAGCGGCAGCTTCCCGGAGGCGTCCTGGTAGACGCCCACGCCGAGGTTGACCTTCTGCGGGTTGGCGTCCGCCTTGAACTGCTCGGTCAGGCCGAGGATGGCGTCCGGGGGTGCCTGCTGGACATCAGAGAACAAGGACATGGGGGGCAACCTTTCGTGCGCGACCCTGCGTTGGGCGAGCCTCAGCCTAATGCGCGGTCCCCTGCGACGCGCCGGCCGTCCGCAACGACAGTGCGCAACGGCAGTGCGGCCATGGCGTCCAGCGCCTCGCCGGAGGTCCGGAACACCGTCCACTCGTCCATCGCCACGGCGCCCATCGCCTTGTAGAAGTCGATGGACGGCTCGTTCCAGTCGAGCACCCACCACTGGAACCGGGTGTAGCCGCGCTCCACGCACCGTCGGGCCAGCGTCACCAGCAGGTCGCGCCCCAACCCCGACCCGCGGTGGGCCGGATCGACGTAGAGGTCCTCGAGATAGATGCCGTGGCGTCCGTCCCAGGTGGAGTAGTTCAGGAACCAGATCGCCATGCCCACCACCTGGCCGTCCACCTCGGCGACATCGGCGAACAGTGCAGGGTCCGGCCCGAACAGCGCCCGCTCGAGGTCGGACGCCGTGGCGCGCACGGCGTCCGGCTCACGTTCGTAGACCGCCAGGTCGACGATGAACTGGTGGAGCGCCGCGACGTCGCGCGGCTCGGCAGGTCTGATCACCGGCTCAGTGTGCCGGAGACCGCTGCCCGCCGATGGCGTGGCTCAGATGCGCGGGTCGCTGGTCGGATCGACGCCGGTGACCTCTTCCATGCCGTCGGCGGCCTCATCGGCGTCCACGCCGTCCTTGTGGGCCACCAGGTCGGCGTACTCGGGGTTCTTGCCGATCCAGCCTTGGACGTAGGTGCACTGCGGGTCGACCCGGTACCCCTCGGAACGGATGTCGTCGAGGGCGTACCGGACGAGCTCGCCCGCCAGGCCCTGCCCGGAGAAGCGCTCCTCCACCTTGGTGTGCGGAAGGACGATGACCCCGTGCTCCCCCACGACATAGTCGGCATACCCGGCCAGCTCGCCGTCGACGCTGATCTCGTAGCGGTTCTTGTCGGTGTTCTTGGTGACGTCAGCCATGACGACAACCTAGCCGGACGGTCGTCGTGCACCCAAGGGGTTGGGTGGGTGGCTTCTCTGACCCCGGGGCCGGGGCGCACCCCGGTTACCTCGACAAACGCCGCTTGCTAGCGGTGTTTCTGGGGGTATCCGGGGTGCCTTCAGAGGCGCGTGCAACGATGGAACGCATGACTGAGAGCACCCCTGTCATCGAAGTGCGCGACTTCACCATGCGGTTCGGCTCCGCGACGGTGGTGGACGGGCTGAGTTTCGACGTCCACAGCGGCGAGACGTTCGGGTTGCTCGGAGCCAACGGCTCGGGCAAGACCACGACCGTCCGGGCGCTGTTGGGCATCTACACCCCGACCGCGGGCCGCCTCCTGGTCCACGGACGTCCCTTCGACCCGGCCGCCGACTACGCGCTGGGCTACCTCCCCGAGGAGCGCGGGCTGTACCGCAAGGAGAAGGTGCTCGACGTGATGACCTACTTCGGCCAGCTCAAGGGCATGGAGCGCTCACACGCCGCCGGCTGGAGCCAGTCCTATCTCGAGCGGGTCGGGCTGGCGGACAAGGCGTCCACCAAGCTCACCACCTTGTCGGGAGGCCAACAGCAGAAGGTCCAGCTCGGGGTCACCATCATGAACAATCCGAGCCTGCTGATCCTGGACGAGCCCACCAAGGGCTTCGACCCCGTGAACCGCCGCCTCCTTCTCGACCTGGTCGAGGAGCAGCGCGCCGCGGGGGCGACGGTGGTGATCATCACCCACCAGATGGAGGAGGTCGAGCGCCTCTGTGATCGCGTCCTGCTGCTCAAGGACGGCCACGCCGAGGCCTACGGCACCGTCAGCGAGGTACAGGACGCCTACGGCACCGGCATCGTCCGGCTCCACTACGCAGGCAGCCTGCCCGAGCCGCGCGGCTGGCGTCCGGTCACCGCCGAGCGCAACTACGCCGAGCTCGAGCTCGACGAGGGCACCGACCCCCAGGCCGTCCTGCGGGAGTTGCTGGACGCCGGCGTCGAGGTTCGCACCTTCGACGCGTCGCGGCTGTCGATGGAGCAGGTGTTCCTCAAGGTGTACGGCCACGCCTCCGACGAGGGGGTGGCGGCATGAGGCTGCACAACCTCGGCACGGTGATCGGCTTCGAGCTGCGCCGGACCCTGGCCAAGCCCATGTTCTGGCTGACGTCCCTGAGCGTCCCGGCGTTGATGTTGGTCATCTTCGGGCTGATGTGGTTCAGCAACACCAGCGCGGCGGCGTCCGTCGACGCCCAGCGCGACGAGGCGGTGACGTTCACCTACACCGATGCGTCCGGGATCGTCTCCCCCGACATCGCCCAACAGATGGGCGGGACACCCACCTCGGACGCCGAGGGCGCGGCCCGGGCGGTGCAGGAGGGGCGCGCGGTGCTCCACCTCGACGTGCCGGCCGACCCGTCGGTCGACCCCGTCAAGGTGGTGGGTGCCGACCGGGGCCTGATCGGCTCCGGGAAGTGGGCGGCCGTCGCCCGCGACCTGCTGCAACGCTCGGCGTCCGAGAAGGTCGGCGACCCCGTGGTGACCTCGGTGCTGCTGAATGTGCCGACCACGAGCGAACTGTGGAAGGACGGGGAACGCAGCCCGGGGGTGGCGGCGGCGATCCTGCCGGGCCTGTTCCTGGTGCTGCTCTACATGGGCGTCATCATGCTCGGCCAGCAGATGCTCAACATCACCGTCGAGGAGAAGGAGAACCGGGTCACCGAGATGATCCTGACCACCCTCGACCCCACTGTGCTGATCATCGGCAAGGTGCTGGCGGTGCTCGTGGTGGGTCTGGTGCAGGGGCTCGTGCTGCTGATCCCGGCCGGGGCTGCGGCGCTGTTCCTGCCCGGGCTGCTGGGTGGCGGGTCCACCCCGGCACCCATGCCGGGGCCCGCGGCGTCCGGTCTCCTGGCCGGCGGGATGGTGGTCGATCTGGTGCGCATCGTGCTGGCCGCCCTGTTGTTCATCGGGGGCTTCCTGCTGTTCACGGCCCTGCTGGTCGCCATCGGGTCGGTCATGCCGACCGCCAAGGACGCCGGCTCGGCGTTCGGCGTGGTGATCCTCGGGATGTTCCTGCCGCTGTACACGGCTGCCGTGGTGATCAACGATCCCAGCAGTGTCGCGGCGCAGTTCCTCACCTGGTTCCCCCTCACGGCGCCGGTCACCGCCCTGTTGCTGAATGCGCTGGGCGTGTTGTCGCTCCCGGTCGCCGTCGGGGTGATCGTGGTGCTGTTCGCCACCGCGGCGGTGTTCCTGTGGGCTGGCGTCCGGCTGTTCCGTCAGGGGTCGATCTCGTACGACAAGCGGCTCAACATCACCAAAGCTTTGCGTCCAACCCGTGACTGACAGAAGAAACATCCGTCAACCCGCGAGACTTCCGTAAGGGCTACAATCGAGCCTTCACCTGCCGGGGCAGCCCGGCCGACACGAAGGGGGTCGCCCATGGCACCGGAGCCTCGATCCACACGGCAGCAGGCGGCGATCGACGAGGTCGAGACCTACAGCGCGCACAACTACGCGCCGCTGCCGATCGTCATCGCCTCGGGCGAGGGCGCGCACGTCACCGACCTGGACGGCGTCCGCCACCTCGACTGCCTCTCGGCCTACTCGGCGGTGAACTTCGGCCACGGCCACCCGGCCCTGCTGGTGGCGGCACGCGACCAGCTCGATCGGATCACCCTGACGTCACGGGCGTTCTACTCCGAGCCGTTCGGTCCGTTCGTGAAGGCCCTGGCCCAGATGTGCGGCAAGGACATGGTCCTGCCGATGAACTCCGGCGTCGAGGCGGTCGAGACCGCGATCAAGACCGCCCGCAAGTGGGGTTATGAGGTCAAGGGCGTGCCTGAGGGGAAGGCCACGATCATCGTCATGGAGGGCAACTTCCACGGCCGCACGACCACGGTCATCTCGTTCAGCAACGACCCGGACGCCCGGGCGTCCTATGCGCCGTACACGCCTGGGTTCGTGCACGTCCCGTTCGGGGACGCCGACGCGATCGAGGCGGCCATCACCGACGACACGGTGGCGGTGCTGCTCGAACCGATCCAGGGCGAGGCGGGCGTGATCATCCCGCCCGAGGGGTTCCTGACCCAGGTGCGCGAGATCACCGCCCGCCGGGGCGTCCTGATGATCGCCGACGAGATCCAGGCGGGGCTCGGCCGCGCGGGGGCGACCTTCGCGTGCGACCGCGAGGGCGTCGTGCCGGACGTCTACGTCCTGGGCAAGGCCCTGGGCGGCGGCATCATGCCGCTGTCGGCGGTGGTGGCGAACCGGGACATCCTCGGGTTGTTCCAGCCCGGGCAGCATGGCTCGACGTTCGGCGGCAATCCGCTGGCGTGCGCGATCGGCTCGGCCGTGGTCGAGCTGCTGGCGTCCGGGGAGATGCAGGAGCGCTCGCGGGTGCTCGGGGAGCGGTTCCGCGTCGGCCTGCAGCCGCTGCTCGACCGGGGGTGGGCCACGGCGATCCGCCAAGCCGGCCTGTGGTTGGGCGTCGACGTGAGCCCCGAGCTCGGCACCGGCAAGGACCTGTGCCACCGCCTCTTGGGCAAGCGGGTGCTGGCCAAGGACACCCACGGTCACACGATCCGCTTCGCTCCCCCGCTGGTGATCACCGAGTCCGAGATCGACGAGGTCATCGAGCACACCCTGGCGGCATTCGCCGA
>JAUNSA010000014.1 GCA_030539405.1 Propionibacteriaceae bacterium | reverse complement strand
TCAACAGCATCCTGGCCTCGAAGGGCTACCTGTTGGCGTTGGCCGAGCGGGAGCAGTTGGTCTGGTTGGGACGCGTCTGGCCGCCGCGTACCGCGTCCCATCTGACGCACCTGGCACGGGCGCGCCGCCTCGTGCTCGGTACGTGGGACCACCATGTGTCCACCTCGGGGGTGCCGGAGCACTGGCACAACTTCGTCCACGAACTCAGGATCAGCAGTGAGGTGGAGGACGGATCGCTGGTCGGGGACGTCCGCACCAAGCTGGCCGAGCTGGACGCCCCCCGCACCTTCGACGTGGTCACCGGACGCCGTGAGCTGGCCGAGATCGTCGACTCGCTGGAGGTGGCCGTCCGCAACTTCGAGGACCAGCCGGCCGAGGAGACCAGCCCCGATGACGCCGCCCTGCTCGGCGTCCTGCACCTGGTGATGGTGGATGCCGCGGCCAGCATCGGCGAGATCGCCCTCGGCCAGACCTGCTTGCGGCGCGCGATCCGGATGGCCGAGCACCCGGCCCAGGGCAGCGCACCCGTCATGTTGGGCGCCATGCTGGCGCGGGGTGCCTTTCTCGCCGCGCTGGACGGTCAGCCTGCCGTGGCCCACGCGCGCGTCGCGGCGTTCTTCGAGAACAGCCGCAAGGTCGGTGAGCCGCGCCATGTGGCCAAGACGTTGATCCGGATCGCCCAGCGCTACCCGTGCATGGACTCGTTGAACGCGACCGACACTGTACGCCGGATCGACCCGGAGTCCCCCTTCGCGCCCTTCTCGGCCGAGGCCGAAGCGCTGCGCGTCCTGCTCGTGCACGGGCCGGGTGCGGCCATCGACTGGGCGACCTCCATGCTGTCGCGCGGTGGGCTGTCGACGCGTCCCGGGTGGGAGTGGTGGCCGCTGCACGCCTTCCTGGCCCTCCTGTCGGCTCGCGAAGGGCGGCTCTCGACGGCCCGGAACTGGCTGGACCGCTCGACCTTCCCGCCGTCGTTGGACCTCGTCGTACGCGCCTTCGTCGAATTCGCCTCCGGCAATCGGGATCGGGCCCTGTCGTTGGTGGAGGAGCTGCGGGCCCGGGTGGACGTCCCCAACCGGTGGCGGCAGATCGCCACGGGTATCTGGTTGGCCGCCCAGTCCCAGGAGGAGAACGGGACCGCCTCGCGGAGCATCATGGTCGAGTCGCAGGACTGGGAGACCGCGCTGGCGCCGCTGGCGCTGCTCCCCGATGCGGCCCGCGCCCTGATCCTGCCGAACCTACCCCCGGACCTGGCCGAGCTGCCCGGGCTGGTCGTGGGGCCGGACATCGAGCCGCCCAGCGAGGTCCGACTGACCCCGCGCCAGATCGACATCCTGCACGCGCTCGACACCGGCCGGACGATGGGTGAGATCGGTCGTTCGATGTACCTGAGCGTCGAGACCGTGCGTTCCACGGCGAAGGCCCTCTACCGCCGCCTCGGCGTGAACGACCGCGAATCCGCCCTTGCGGCCGGACGCGAACGCGGCTTTCTCTGAGGCATTCGGCCCGGTCGGGGTGAAGTGACGGGTGAATCCCGTTCGGCGCCTTTCTCCCGCTTCTGACCGTTCGGGTTGTCGTGTTCGTCGATTCTTCGGCGTCGCACCTTGTCAGGGCCGGATTCGGCGGGGTAGTGTCGAGGGTGAATCGGTGCTTGGGTCACGCTGTGAACGGGGTTGTCCTCGCCTGGTTTGCACCCAAGAATGGGCCCAGAACTTCAAAGGCTTGCCCGCCCACCCCGGACGCGCCCGGTTTCACCACCGGGCCGCGCGACAGATCGGCCCCGGTCTGTCGACACGAAGCCCCGGCCCCCCCGCCGGGGCTTCGTCATGTGACCGTTCCGACCGATTGTCAGGGGCGTCTGTTTGAATGGCGCCATGTCGAACGAGAACCCGTGGCAGCCCGCACCCCCTCCGCAGTCGCAGCCCCCTCAGTCGCCCCAGTCGCAGTCTGCGCACTCGCAGCCAGCGCGCTCACCGGCCGAGCCCGCAGCGCCGGCGTCCAACCCGTACGGGCCGTCGTACCAGACGCATTCCCAGCCGACCCCTCCTCCGCCGCCACCGCCCTACGCGCCGCAGGGAGCCTCGCCGTTCGGGGTGACCTACCCGCCCATGCCCGAGGGCGAGTCGCGCTATGGGTACGGTGTGCCCCCGACCCCGGCCGGGGGAACTCGCCCCGGCGTCGGCGCGAAGGACGCCAACCCCTTCAGCGCCCTGTTCGACTTCTCGTTCGCGAAGTTCGCCACTCCCGGGTTGATCAAGATCGTCTACATCCTGTCCGTGGTGATCGCCGGGGGCACCTGGCTCCTGTTCGTCCTGGCTGGTTTCAGCGCCGACAGCGTCGTGGACGGGACGGGCGCCGGCATCATCGCTCTGCTGTTCGGGTGGATCCCGGCGCTGTTCTCGATCGCCGTGACCCGCTTCCTGCTGGAGGGCATCGTCGCGGTGATCCGCATCCACGACCGGGTGACCGAGATCGCCGCCCGTGATGCGGGTGAGACCCAGGCCTGATGCTGTACGCCACGACGGCCACCACGCGGCTGGACCATGTCTGCGCCAACCTCGCCGCCATCCGGGAGCGGGTCGGGGGGCGCCTGGTGTTGGCCGCGGTGAAGGCGGACGCCTACGGCCACGGCGCCGTCGCGGTGGCCCGGGCGATCGAGGCCTCGGGCACCGCCGACTGGCTCGGCGTGGCCACGGTCGGCGAGGCGGTCGTGTTGCGCGACGCGGGCGTCCGGTTGCCGATGCTGAAGCTCAGCCACGCCCTGACCGATGACGAAGTGGCCGCGTGCGTGGACCGCGACGTCGACCTCGCCGTCGTCTCGGCGGAGTCGATCGACCAGGTCGCGCGCGTGGCGTCCGGGCTGGGGCGTACGGCGTCCGTGCACCTGAAGGTGGACACGGGCATGCGCCGTATCGGCTGTGTGCCTGGCGTCGCGCCCGAGTTGGCCCGTCGGGCGGACGCCGCGGGCCTGCGGCTGCGCGGGCTGTTCAGCCACCTGCCGGTGTCCGACACCGAGTCCGGGCGCGCGTTCACCGAGCAGCAGATCGGGGTGTTCGCCGGGGTGGCGGACGCCGTGGCGGCGGCCCGGGGCCGGGTGGAGCTCGTGCACCTGGCCAACTCCGGCGGGGTGTTGATGCATCCGGGGTCGTGGTTCGACATGGTGCGTCCCGGGATCATGGTCTACGGCTCGCTGCCGGACCCGACCACCGAGCCGACCGTGCCGCTGCTGCCCGGGCTGGAGTGGACGACTCGGGTGTCGTTCACCAAGCGCGTCGCGGCCGGCGAGACGGTCGGCTACGGACGCACCTGGACGGCCCCGCGCGACACGACGATCGCGACCATCCCGGTCGGTTACGGCGATGGCTACTCGCGTTTGTTGTCGAACCGGGGCCGGGTGCTGGTCGGGGGCGTGAGTCGTCCGATTGTCGGCCGGGTCTGCATGGACCAGACCATGCTCGACCTCGGTCCGGACGCCGACGTGGCCGTGGGGGATCCTGCGGTGCTGGTCGGGCGCCAGGGCGCCGAGGCGATCACCGTGCAGGAGCTCGCCGACCTGATGGGCACCATCCCCTACGAGGTCACCTGCCTGATCAACGCGCGCGTCTCGCGGGAGTTCGTGTGCTGAGGCGTCGGCGTCCGGATGATGGACCATTTTGGGTCGTCCGTGGGACGAACTTTCGGACACTCCAGCGCTGGCACGGGGGCGTGGTCTAGTGTCCCGATCAGGGTCGATTGGGAAGGATCAACGGCATGCGCGACACCGCGACCTGGGCAAGGGCGCCCAAAGCATTGACACTCATTTTTCTGAGCCTCCTCCTCGTACTGGTGGGGGCAACGCCATCGATGGCGGAGGTGACCGCCGAACCCGCCGAGCCGACGCCGGTGACGGTCGAGGCGACACCCGCCGAGGAGGCTCCTGCTGAGGAGGCCGAGCCTGCCGACGAGGCTCCCGCCGAGGAGACCGCGACGGGGGACGAGGAGGAGAACAACAACTCCATCGCCATGGCCAACCCGATCACCGTCGGGCGGGCCGGAGCGCAGCGCCCGGCGATCATGCCGCTCGGCGACGTGGATTACTTCAAGTTTGCCGCCAAGGCGAACGTGACCTACACCGTCGAGGTGTTGAACGTCGATGAAGCGCTGGAAACAGAGTTGCGGATCCTGACGGCCGACGGCACGCAGCTGTCCAGAAGCTACGGGAACGGCACGGGGAACGTGTACAACCGGTTGCAGGTCACTCCGTCGGTGAGCCAGATGCTCTTCCTCGAGGTAAAGGACGACCGTTGGAATGACGGCACAGGCGCCTACACGGTGCGGGTGCTGCCCGACTACAAGAACGGCCACACCTGGGACAACAGTGGTGAGCCGAACGACACCAGGAGCCTCGCTCAGGCGATCGGGGTCGGTCGTACCGCCGCCAAGCAAGCCACCATCCTGACCCGCGGGCCGTACCAGGTCGAAGACGGCGACGTGGACTACTACCGGTTCAGCGCGAAGGCGAACGTGACCTACACCGTCGAGGTCCTGAACGTCGATCAGACGATGACAACCAACGTGGCCATCCTGGCCGAGAATGGGACCCTACTCTCCAAGAACGACTATGGGAACGGCACCGGCAACGTGTTCAACCGAGTGCAGGTGACGCCATCGGTGGCGCAGACACTGTTCGTGCGGGTGGAGGCAAACGGCAGTACCCAGTCGGGTGCCTACACGGTGCGGGTGCTGCCTGATTACAACAATGGCCACACGTGGGACAACGGCGGGGAGCCGAACGACACCATCAGCCTCGCCCAGGCGATCGGGGTCGGGCCCAACGCGGCCAAGACGGCCACCATCCTGAACCGCGGGCCGTACCAACTCAAGGGCGGCGACGTCGATTACTACCGGTTCAGCGCGAAGGCGAACGTCACCTACACCGTTGAGGTGCTCAACGTGGGGCAGGCGTTGGACACAGAGCTGTATGTGCGCGACGCCAGCGGGACGCAACTGGCCAGCGATGTTTACGGCGGGGGTACGGGGGATGTGTTCAGCAGGGTCCAGGTCCGTCCGTCGGTGGCCCAGACCCTCTTCGTCCACGTGGAAGGCTACGCTCACACCAGCTCCGGTGCGTACACGGTGCGGGTGCTGCCCGACTACCGCAACGGCCTGACCCGCGACGCCAACGCCGAGCCCAACGACACCTTCGCCCTGTCCCAGGCGATCACCGTGAACCGAGCGGAGTCCTGGGCGATCCAGCCCCAGGGTCCCTACAACGTGAAGGCCTCAGATCGGGACACGTACAGGTTCACCGGCGAGGCGGGGCGCAGCTACACGATCACCGCGACCGGCGCGATGGGGCTCCAGATGGTGGTGTTCGACGGCAGCGAGGTTCGCCAGGCGTCGGACAGCTGCTACCGGTCGGATCGCTGCACCGTGACGACCACGATCACGCCGTCGGTGAGCCAGACCTACTACGTCCAGGTCAACCCCACGCAGCGTCAGCATGGCGCCTACGGCGTGTGCGTGGCCCAGGGGGGCAACGGCTGCATCACGTTCAAGGACGTCCCGCCGGGGACCCAGTTCTACAACGAGATCCACTGGATGGCGTGGAAGAAGATCTCCACCGGCTACCCCGATGGCACCTACAAGCCGGTCTCCCCCGTGAAGCGGGACGCCATGGCCGCCTTCCTGTACCGGATGGCCGGGTCGCCGCGCTTCACGCCGACGAAGCAGACCTTCCGGGACGTGCCGCGCAGCAACCAGTTCTACAAGGAGATCGAGTGGCTCGCCTCCACCGGCATCTCCACCGGCTGGGACGTGGGTGGCGGACGCAAGGAGTACCGCCCGCTGGAGGACATCAACCGCGATGCGATGGCGGCGTTCCTCTACCGACTCAACGGCAAGCCGCGGTTCACCCCGACCAAGGTGAGCTTCCGGGATGTCTCCAGGACGACCCAGTTCTACATGGAGATCGAGTGGATGGCGTCCACCGGCATCTCCACGGGCTGGGACGTGGGTGGCGGACGCAAGGAGTACAGGCCGGTGACCTCGGTCAACCGTGACGCGATGGCGGCGTTCCTGTACCGCTTCGACGGCAAGTTCGGTACGCCGAAGCCCTGAGGTGATGGCGACGGGTCCGGCCCCCTGTGGGGTCGGACCCGTTGTCGTCTCGAGCGTCGTCGGGGCGCGGCGGTCAGTCGGTACGCGCCGGTGTCAGTCGCCGCGGCCCAGGCGCCGGCGGCTGACGAACACGTCGCGGGCGTAGCCGCCGATCTCGATGGTCGACAGGCCGTCCATGGTCGCGCCGACGCCACCCCCGAGCAGGGGGACGCGACGGGCGAACAACAGCGACGCACGGCGTCCGCCGATGCGGGAGAGCAGTTCACCCAGCACCTTCTCGCCGACCACCTGGTCGAGCGTCTCGTCGAAGACGGGTGCGGTGGCGATGGCCAGGGGAGTGGTGGGCAGGACGCCGGAATCCACGAGCTTCTGGGTGCCCTCGCGGCCCATCAGGCACAGGGTCATCGCCGTCCGGACCTGCCGGGAGTCGATGTCGTAGCCGCGCAGGTGGGCGATGGAGGCGATCAGTCGGATCTGCACCACGGCCAGCCCGGCGATGTTGGCGGGCAGGGTCACGGCGAGGGTCGGCAGCCCGCCGAGGCTGGTCAGGAACCCTTGGGCGCCGGCGAGGCCGACGTGGGTGAGCACGAGCGACTCGAGGGCATCCTCGATGCCGGACTTCTTAGCCAGGTGCTTGGCGGCGGCCGACTTGGCCCCGGGCAGCGTGGAGGTGCCGGTGATCGCCGTCTCCAGGAGGGTGCGCAGCAGGTTTCCGCCAACCTCGGGGGCACGGGCGACCGGGTTCTTGCTGACGTCGCGTGACTCGGGTGCCATGCGCTCAGCCTAAGCCGTCGCCTGCGGCCACCCCAGCGGGGGCCTCCCCGGCCTGCCCCTGAGGCGGGAGTGTCGGTGGGGCGTGCCAGACTGCGCACATGGGGTTGTCGGGGGTGTTCGGGCCGGAGTCGTCGTGGCCCGACCAGGACCTGATTGCGCTGTCGGCCGAGTTCGATCCGGACCTGGTGGTGGCCGCTTACGCCGCCGGCGTGTTCCCCATGCCGCTGCCCGAGTCGGGGTGGCCGGACGCCATGGGCTGGTGGTCGCCGGTCCATCGGGGGATCCTGCCGCTGGATGACCTGCGGATCACCCGGTCGCTGCGCAAGTCGGTGCGCCGCTACACCGTGACCGTGGACGCCGCATTCGAGGACGTGGTGGCCCGCTGCGCCGACCCGCGGCGTCCCTCGGGGTGGATCGATGGGCGCATCGTCGAGGTCTACAGTGCCCTGCACCACGCCGGCGTCGTGCACTCGGTGGAGGCCTGGACCCCGGCGGGCGACCTGGCCGGCGGCCTGTACGGGGTGTCGCTGCGGGGGCTGTTCGCCGGGGAGTCGATGTTCCACGATCCGGTGATCGGACGCGATGCGTCCAAGGTGGCGCTGCTGGGGCTCGCCGCGGTGCTCGACGACGGGGTCGAGGGCCGGCTGCTGGACGTGCAGTGGGTCACCGACCACCTGGAGACGCTCGGCGCGGTCGAGGTCGACCGGGTCGACTACCTCCGCCTTCTGGGTGAGGCACTGGAGTTGCCGCCGCCTCGGTGGGAGGCGATCTGACACACCCCGGATACCTCCAGAAACGCCACTTGCTAGCGGTGTTTCTGGAGGTAACCGGGGTCACTCGACCAACGGAGGCGGCCAGCCCCCACCCCCGGCACCGTCGGTCGATCGCATCACCTCGTAGAATCCATGGCATGCCCGAGATCGAGCGCCACAAGCGGCTGCGTGCCAGCGATGAGGATCGCGACGCCGTCCTCACGGTGCTGCACGACGCCTACGTGGCCGGACGCCTCGATCTCGCGGACCTCACTGAGCGCCAGGAGCAGGCGCTGGCGTCCCGCTACATCGACCAGCTCCCCGGTCTTGTGGCCGACGTGCCCGAGGGGCGCGAACTCGATGGGCGCTGGGGGCGCGTGACCCGCCGACGCCCCAAGGCCCCGGCGGCCGCACGCGGCGAGGGGGCCGGCTGGACAGCCACCATCCTCACCGGCCGCCGCATCGACCTGGAGCGCGGGGTGTCCGTGCGCAACTTCACGTTCATGGGCGGCAACGACATCTACCTGCGGGACGCGCTGGGTCCCGGCGTCATCCTCACCCTCGACGTGCCCGCCATCATGGGCGGACACAACCTGCACGTGCCCCGGGGTGTCCGCGTGGTGGAGGAGACCCAGGGGGTCGCCGGGGGCAACAGCATCCGGCGCTCGGCCCAGGGAGACGGCTCGAACGGCACCCTCGTGCTGCGCGGCATGCTCGTGCTCGGCGGGCACACCGTGAAGCTCGACAAACGGGACCGCTGACATGCCCGAGATGCCCGAGGTGGAGGGGCTCCGCGCCTTCCTGGCCGACCGCCTCGTGGGCCGCACGCTCATCCGGGCCGACCTGGCGGCGATCTCGGCGCTGAAGACCTTCGCGCTCCCGCTCAGCGCCTTGCACGGCCTCGAGGTCGAGAGCGTCGAACGGCGCGGCAAGTTCCTGGCCCTCGACGTGGGCGGCACCTGGCTGGCGTTCCACCTCGCACGGGCCGGCTGGCTGACCTGGCACGAGACGGTCCCGGCCACCCCGGTGCGTCCGGGCAAGGGGCCGCTGGCCCTGCGGGTCGCGTTCGAGGGCGACCCCGACCCGGTGGGGTTCAGCCTCACCGAGGCGGGCACGCAGAAGCACCTCGCGGTGTACGTCGTCGCCGACCTCGACGAGATCCCCGGCATCGCCCGCCTGGGCCCCGACCCGCTCGCCGCCGACTTCACCCACGAGGACTTCGCGGCCATCCTCGCCGAGCACGCCCGCACGCAGGTCAAGGGCCTGCTCAAGGACCAGTCCGTGCTCGCCGGCATCGGCAACGCCTACTCCGACGAGATCCTCCAGGCGGCCAGGCTGAGCCCGTTCAAGCTCGCCGGCAGCCTGACCGAGGACGAGGCGTCCGCCCTGTACGCGGCCATCCGGGCCGAGCTCACCACCGCCATCGACCGGGCCGTGGGCGAGAAGCCCGCCCACCTCAAGGACGGCAAGCGCACCACGATGCGCGTCCACGGGCGCAAGGGCGACCCTTGCCCGGAGTGCGCCACACCCATCGCCGAGGTGAGCTTCGCCGACTCGTTCCTCAACTACTGCCCGGGCTGCCAGACGGGCGGCAAGCTGCTGGCCGACCGGCGCATGTCCAAGTTGCTCAAGTGAACCGGCGTGGACGCCGACCCCGGCAGTAGCCTTGTGCCGTCCCTGTCCCGTGGAGGCCCCGTGAATCCCCTTGTCGAGCGCTGGAGTGCCCTCGGCGAACGCGCGTGGACCAAGAACGGACGCCTCGGCTTCCGCCTGATCGTGCTGAGCTGCTTGGTCACCATCGCGATCGCGTTCCTCGGACCCTCCACCGTCACCCTCAACCCCGGCCCGGCCAACGGCAGCCTGCTGCCGCCGTGGTTCATCCCGGTCGAGTGGGGCCACCGCATCGGCCTGCCCCTGTCGGAGTGGATCGTCGTCCCTGCCCTGTGGGTCGGCATCACCGTGGGGGCGGTCGGCCTGGTCATCGCGTGGCGCGCGGTCACCGCAGGCTGGCGTCCGCGCATTCACCTCATGTTCTACCTGGGGGTGGCGCTCAACGTGGCCACCGCGTGCGTCCCGGCGCTGACCAGCGCCGACGTGCTGATGTATGCCGCCTACGGACGCCTGCAACGCCTCGGCATGAACCCGTACGCCATCACGCCGGCCGAGATCTTCCGGCAGGCCTACGATCCCGTGCTGGTGTTCACCGAACGCCCGTGGCAGGACACCCCCAGCGTGTACGGCCCCATCGCGTCCTTCACGCAATGGCTGGCCAACGTGCTGGGCGGCGAGTCCATGCACGACATCGTGTTCTGGCTGCAGATGATGGCGGTCATCCCGTTCATCGTCATCTGCGCGGTGATGATCAAGCTCGCCCATGGGGACGCCGCGCTGCAGACCCGGTCGGTGCTGTTCACGATCCTGAACCCGCTGCTGATCTGGTCGGTGGTCGCCGGCGCGCACAACGAGGCGCTGACCCTGGTGTTCGCGATCATCGCGCTGTGGTTCGTGCGGCGCAGCGCGTTCGTCACCGGCATCTTCATCGGGCTGGCGGGCGCGGTGAAGGTTTCCCTGGTCTTCTACGGGCTGGCGCTCATGTGGGGGTATCGCCACGACTGGCGCAAGGTGCTCCAACTCGGCGTGGGCGCCCTGATCCCGATCGCGGTGCTGTACGGGGTGTTCGCCCCCGAAGCGCTGTTCGCGGCGTCCCGCAACACCGGCTACGTGTCGGGCGGATCGTGGGCGCCCTGGGTCGACTCGGCGCTGGCGTGGGTGCTGCCGCACTCCACCGCGCGGTCGATCACCGGCCTGCTCGGGTGGGCCGGCATGGTCGTCATCGCGTGGATGCTGTCGCGCGTGCTGCCGTGGCACGCCGTCCCGGGTGCCACGCTGCCGGCCGAGCGGGACCCGCTCACCATCGCCGTCCGGACCGCCGTCGTCCTGTGCACCGCCTGGCTGGTCACCTCGCCGTACACGCTGAGTTGGTACGACCTGATCGCCTGGGCGCCGCTGGCCCTGCTGGTCCCCAACCGGCTCGACTGGTTGCTGGCCGTTCGGGGCACGGCGTTGTCGGTCGCGTACGTGACCGGGCGCACCGTCGGGTTCTCCGACGTGATGGTGAACGTGGTCTCGTTCGCCGTGCGCGATGTGGTGAGCACGGCCGTCCAGTGGGGGATCCTGATCGCCATCGTGCACTGGTTCTGGACCACCAACCGGTCCTGGCCCACCGCATCCTTCGTGCGGCAGGGGTGGCGGGAGCTGCTGTTCGCGCGTCGAACGCGTGCCGCGGCCTAGACTCACGGGCGTGATCGGCTACTTCGGCCCCGCGGGCACCTTCACCCACCAGGCGCTGCGCACCGTGTCCGGTGGGGATGCCACGCCGTACGCGACCGTGGCCGGCGTCCTGGACGCCGTGCGCTCCGGCGAGGTCGAGGAGGGGATCGTCCCGATCGAGAACTCGGTCGAGGGCGGCGTCACCGCCACCCTGGACAACCTCGCCGTTGGGGGTGACCCGCTGCTGATCGTCCGGGAGGTGCTGCTGCCGGTGTCGTTCGTCCTGGCCGTGCGGCCCGGCTACGAGCTGGCCGACGTCCAACGCATCATCACCCACCCGCACGCGCACGCCCAGACCCGCGACTGGGTTCGCAAGCACGCCCCCCAGGCCACCGTCACCGAGGGCGGCTCGACCGCGGCCGCCGCCGCCGAGGTCGCCGACCCGGCCTCCCGCTTCGATGGCGCCATCTGCGCCCAGGTCGCCGCCGAGCTCTACGACCTCGACTGCGCCGCCCGCGACATCGCCGACAATCCGGACGCCGTGACGCGGTTCGTGATGGTCCGGCGGCCCGGATCCCTGCCCGCCCCGACCGGTGCGGACAAGACCACCCTGGTGGCCTACATGTACGCCGACCACTCCGGTGCGCTGCTCGACATCCTGGAACAGTTCGCCATGCGCGGGGTCAACCTCACCCGCATCGAGTCGCGCCCGACCAAGAAGGCGTTCGGCGAGTACTGCTTCTCGATCGACGCCGAGGGCCACATCGGTGAACCGCGCCTGCGAGGCACCCTGAAGGGCCTGCACCGGATCTGTCGCGATGTCACCTTCCTCGGCTCTTACCCGCGCGCCGACCAGGTGCGTCCCAAGATCGCCCGCGGGTTCACCGCCGAGGAGTACGAGGCCGCCGAGGTCTGGATGGACGGCCTGCTGGGGCGTACCGCGTCCGAACGGCGCTGATCAGGAGGGCAGGCCGTTGGCGTCGTAGCCCACGATCTCCTCAGGGCTGCGCTCGTCGAGCGTCGCTCGGGACCGTCCCCGTTCGATGAAGTGGTTCAGGTCATGGGCCTGGCTCGGGGCGCGGGTGGGGTCATCGCCCGTGGGGGCACGATGATCGGCCGCCTCGGGGGAGTGAGGTTCACGGGGGTGGGTCATGCGCCCACCCTAAGGAGCACCGCCCGGAGCAGCAAGAGCCTCTACGGCACCATCACCAGCACGGCGCCGGGGCGGATGTCGACGTCGAGGCGGCGACAGGTACCGATCGTGTCGCCGTCGATCTGGAAGGGAACGGGCTCGTCGGTCTCGATGACCAGGCGGCGGGCCTGGGTGCGCTCGATGCCCGGATGGTCGCCGATGCGGGTGAGGACGCGGGTGGCCATGACGCCCCAGTCGGCGGGGCGCGCGGGGGAGGCCAGGACGAGGTCGACCAGTCCGTCGTCGGGGAGGGCGTCCGGGGCGAGGGCGATCTGGCCCTGGACGCTGCCCACGTTGGCGATCAGGGCGAGCGTGGGCGTCCGTTCGACCGGGGCGCCGCCGTCGAGGCTGAGCACCGCCCGGAAAGGCGGACTGTTCAGGCTGGTCAGGGCCGTGACGGCGTAGGCGGCCGGGCCGACGACTTTCTTCAGGTCGGCGTTGGTGTCGCTCATGATGCGGGCGTCGATGCCCATCCCCGCCATCACCAGCGAGACCTCGTCATGGGCGTCGTCGGCGCGCAGCCGGACCAGGTCGATGCCGTGGGGGCGTCCGTCGAAGGCGACGTCCAGGGCGTCGGCCAGGTCGAGGGGGACGCCGAGGTTGCGGGCCAGCAGGTTGCCGGTGCCCACGGGCATGATCCCCAGCGGGATGCCGGTCTCGGCGAGCTCGGCGCTGACCGTCCGGAGCGTGCCGTCCCCGCCGGCGACGAGGACCAGGTCGACGGCGCGCTTGCGCGCGACCCGGGCCACGCGCGTGCCGGCCACGTCGGCGTCCGTCTCGAGCCACAGGGGTGACTCCCAGCCGCGCTGGGTGCAGGCGCCCTCGACCTGGCGGCGGAAGACCGGCAGGTCGGGCACCTTCGTGGGGTGGTAGATCACCGCGGCGCGGCGGGTGCCGTCGCCGAGCCGGCGGGTGCCGAACCGGATGACCTTCACCCCGGCCAGTGCCAGGGCCCCGGCGGCGATGAACCCACCGAGGAAACCCCCGGCGATCAGGTCGGAGAACCAGTGCGCGCGCAGCCACCATCGGTTGGCGAACACCAGCCACCAGGCGACGACCAACAGGGCGGTGCCGATGATCACCATGGTGCGGCGGCGTCGGGTCACCACCATCGCGGCGATGACCAGCACGCACACGATCGTCGCCGCGGTCATGTGACTGCTGGGGTAGGCCCAGCCCTCGGCGGTGATCAGCGGCAGGGCGGTGTCCGGGCGGGGGCGTCCGGCGATGAGTTTCGCCAGGTGGTTGCCGCCCCATCCCAACGGGATGCTCAGCCCCATCGCCCACGCGAGGTTGTGCAGCCGCCGCCGGGCCGCCCAGAAGGTGAGTCCGGCCAGGACCACGTAGAGAACCGTCGGCGTGGTGACGATGGCGATGGCCGCGAGGATCTGTCCGCGCGCCGAGGCGGCGGAGACGCCGGGGGTGTTCGAGAACCGGTCGATGGCTGCGAAGGCGCCCGCCCAGGTGAGCCATGTCCACCAGGCGAAGGCGGCCGCAAGCACGAGGGTGGCGACGTGCGCGAGCCCCCACCGTGTCCTCACGCGCCCAGTGTGACACGGCGGTCAGGGGCCCCGCGGCTAGGATGCTGCCGTGATCGATCCGAAGATTCTGCGCACCGACCCCGACCGCATCCGCCGCAGCCAGGCCTCCCGCGGCGAGTCGGTCGAGCTCGTCGATCAACTCGTGGCTGCCGACGAGCGCCGCCGTTCGCTGATGGCGACCTCGGAGTCCGCGCGCGCGGAGCAGAAGGCCCTCTCGGCGCAGATCCCCAAGGCCTCCCCCGAGGAGAAGCAGGCGCTCCTGGCCCGGACCAAGGAGCTCGCCGCCTCGGTGAAGGAGGCCCAGGCCGAGACCGAGGGCGCCAACGCCACCTTCGACGAGCTGATGATGCAGCTCGGCAACATCGTGGGCGAGGGCGTCCCCACCGGTGGTGAGGACGAGGGCGACATCATCGAGACGTGGGGCACCCCGCGCGACTTCGCCGCCGAGGGCTTCACGCCGCGCGACCACCTGGAGCTCGGCGAGATGCTCGGCGCCATCGACATGGAGCGCGGCGCCAAGATCTCCGGCTCGCGGTTCTACGTGCTCACCGGGCAGGGCGCCCAGCTCGAGTTCGCGCTGCTGCAGCACGCGATGACCATGGCGTCGTCGTGGGGGTTCATGCCGATGATCGTGCCGTCGCTGGTGAAGCCGGAGGCCATGGCCGGGACGGGCTTCCTGGGCCAGGCCGCCGAGGACGTCTACCACCTCGAACGCGACGACCTGTACTTGGTCGGCACCTCCGAGGTGGCGCTGGCGGCCTACCATTCGGACGAGATCCTGCCTGCGGAGTCGCTGCCGCGCCACTACGTGGGCTGGTCGAGCTGCTTCCGCCGCGAGGCCGGCGCCTACGGCAAGGACACGCGCGGCATCTTCCGCGTGCACTGGTTCGACAAGGCCGAGCTATTCGTCTACTGCTCGCCCGAGGACGCCGAGGCCGAGCACGCCAAGCTGCTGGGTTATGAGAAGGCGTTCATCGAGAGCCTTGAGGTCCCGTACCAGGTGCTCGACGTGGCCTCGGGTGACCTCGGCAGCTCGGCGGCGCGCAAGTTCGACTGCTACGGCTGGCTGCCCACCCAGGAGCGCTACCGCGAGATCACGTCGACCTCGAACTGCACCGAGTTCCAGGCGCGGCGGCTCAACATCCGGCAGCGGGACGCCGACGGCACCCGCCCGCTGGCCACCCTCAACGGCACCCTGTGCGCGATGACCCGCACGATCATCATGATCCTCGAGAACCACCAGCAGGCCGACGGGTCGGTGCGCGTCCCTGCGGCGCTGCAGCCCTACCTCGGTGGGCGCGAGTTCCTGACCCCGGTGGCCTCCTGACCGGCGGCCTGGCCCGCGACGGCTGGGTGGACGGGCTGCCGCGCCTCGTCGAGGACACCTTCCGCCGCTGGCACCTGACGCCGGTGGGGGAGGTGATCGTCAACCCCGCATCGCGGGTGTATCCCGTGCTCGACGCCGACGGCGTGCGCCGGGCCTGCAAGTTCAGCTTCGTCGAGAACGACAACGTCGGTGAGATCCCGACGCTGTCGTTGTGGGGCGGACGCCACGCCGTCGAGTTGGTGCGCGCCGACCCGCGCCGGGGCATCCTGCTGCTGGAGTGGTTGGACGGCGACCTCGAGCAGCACGGGGACGCCGACGAGGCCACCTGCACCGTCGCCGGGCTGTACCGCCGCCTGCACCGTCGGGCCGCCCCCCAACTGCCCGACGGGCACGCGTTCGTGCGGCGTTGGCTGGGCGAACTGGAGGGGTTGGGACGTGCGGTTCCCGCCCCGCCGCGGTTCGTCGACTGGGCCCTGCGCGCCGGACGCGACCTCGCCGCCGAACCGGGCACTCATGTCGTGCACGGCGACCTGCACTACCTCAACGTCATGGCGCGCGACGACGACTGGGTGGCGATCGACCCCAAGGGCTACAACGCCGCCCCTGAGTACGAGGTCGCCCCACTGCTGTGGAACCGCTGGGCCGATCTGGAGGCGACCGGCGACGTCGGCGAGGCGATCCGCGACCGGTTCTACGCGGCCGTCGACACCGCCGAGCTCGACGAGCGCATCGCCCGCGACTGGGTGGTCGTGCGCTGTGCGATCAACCTCGGTTGGGCGGTGCAGGACGGGTCGGCCGAGAGCCGCCAGCCCGACTGGCACGCCTCCGTCACCCGCCAGGTCACCATCCTCAAGGCGATGCAGGCGGTCGAGGCATGACTGGCCACCGCCCCGAGCCGTGGGGCGTTTACGCGACCACGGACTTCTGGGACGATCCACACATCTCGGGGCAGATGCTCGCCCACCACCTTGACCCGGACACCGCCGCCGCCTCGCGCACCCACGCCTTCATGGACGCGTCGGCCGACTGGCTCTGCCGGGTGCTCGCCCTCGGCCCGGGCAGCCGCGTCCTCGACCTGGGCTGCGGCCCTGGCCTGTACGCCGAACGGCTCGCCCGGCGGGGCGCCACCGTGCTCGGCGTGGACGCCTCCCGCCGCTCGCTCGCCCACGCCCGCGCGGTCGCCGCAGCCGAGGGCCTCGCCGCCACGTATGTCCACGGCAACTACCTCGACACGCCCTTGGGGGAGGGCCACGACGCCGCGATCCTCATCTACGAGGACTACTGCGTCCTCAGCCCCGCGCAGCGCGCCGTCGTGCTCATGCGCGTGCGGGACGCGCTGCGCCCGGGTGGGCAGTTCGTCTTCGATGTCACCGCCGCACCCCGGTTCGCCACGGTCGCCGAGGGCCGCCAAGAGGACCTGGGCGAGCGCACCGAGTTCTGGGCCGAGCGCCCCTACACCGGCACCCGGCACATCTGGACCTACCCCGACCTGCGCCTCGTGCTCAACCACTACGTCATCACCAAGGACGGCCACACCCGCCAGTTCTGGGACTGGATGCAGTGCCTCACCCCCGCCGAGGCGACGGCCGAGGTCGAGGCCGCGGGCTTCCGGGTCATCGAGGTCACCGGCGACGTCGCGGGCGCCCCGTTCGACGCTGACGCCCCCACCTTCGCCGTCCGCGTGGCCGTTACCTAGACTCGCCGCCATGAGCGACCTGATCGTCCCGCCCGGGCCCGGCGTGCCCGATGGGTTGGTCATCGCCGCGGCCGAGCTCACCGAGCGGTTCGCGCGGTCGTCGGGCCCGGGCGGGCAGGGGGTCAACACCACCGACAGCAAGGTGCAGCTCTCGTTCGACATCGCCGCCACACCAGCGCTGACCGAGTCCCAGCGGCGCCGGGCCCTGCGCGCCCTCGACCACCGCCTCGTCGACGGCGTCCTCACCATCGAGTCGTCCACCGAGCGATCGCAGTTCCGCAACCGGGCGGACGCCCGCGCCCGGCTCGCGTCCGTATTGCGCGCCGCCCTGGCACCCCCGCCCCCGAAGCGGCGTCCGACCCGGCCGACCCGAGGGTCGGTGGAGCGCCGGCTGAACGCCAAGAGACAGCGGGCCCAGACCAAGGCCGCGCGGCGGCGTCCGATCGGGGAGTGACTCAGGCCCGCGGCAGCTCGGGCATGCCGGGGCGTCCCTTGTCGATGAAGCGTTGCGCCTTGCGGGCGTCCTTGTCGTCGGAGAGCTTCACCTTCACCTGACCCGACGTGCGCCCCCGCACCATGATGCGCGGCTTGTCGGCCTGCGGCCGCGTCCGGACGCCGCGGGTCTCGATGTAGCTCACCTCGACCTGGGTGGCCTGGGTGTCCACGCCCCACCCTTCGGGGACGACGATCGTGGTGGTGCCCCAGTCGTTGACGACCAGCACCAGGTCGATCACCTTGGCGCGGGCGGTGGCGAGGGTGAAGTCGAGCAGGACGCCGCCGATGGAGGAGTGCACCTCCAGGAACGGCGGGACGGCCCATTCGCCGGCGATGATGAGCTGCTTCCAGCCCGTGCCCTCCAGGATGAGCGGGTCGTCCCACGTGTAGCCGGGACCCTCGCCGATGGGGGTGTCCAGCCCGAGGATGGCGTCCACCTCCGCGGCCGGGGCGAGGTCGTCCAGCACGGAGACCAGGTCGGCGCGGGTCACGGCAGCGAGCGCGCGCGGGACGCGTCCCTCGAGTTCGTCGAAGGTGATCCGCTCGTCGGCGGCCGCATTGCGGATGACCTCCAGCGCCCGCTCGCGCTGGGCGGTGCCCACCCGCAGGTGCAGTTCGCGGCTGGCTTCGTCGTGGGGCGTGTTCACGGACACCACGCTACCGACCGGTCCGCGCGAACACACCACCTCGGCGTAGGCTGCCGTGGGTGATCTGGCAGCCCGCCCTCGTGGCCCTCGACGTCGACGGCACGCTCGTCGACGAGACCAACGTGATCGAGCCCCAGGTTCGCGCGGCGATCCAACGCGTCGTGGACGCCGGCGTCCCAGTGATCCTGTCGACGGGACGCTCGTGGGCCTCGGCGCTGACGGTCATCGACCAGCTCCCGCTCGAGCACGTCGAACACGTGTGCTCCAACGGGGCGGTCACCGTGCGCTACCCACCGTTCGAGGTGGTGGACGTGCTGACGTTCGACCCGCGCCCGGTCGTCGACCGCATCCTGGCCGAACACCCCGCCGCGCTGCTGGCCGTCGAGGTCGTGGGGCGCGGCTATCGGGTGTCGAAGGCCTTCCCGACCGGGGAGCTGCACGGCGAGATCGAGGTGGTCGACATCGACGAGCTGGCCGGCTCCGACGTCACCCGCGTCATCGTCCGCGACCCGGACGCATCCGAGGACGACTTCATCGAGCTGGCCGAACGCCTGGGCCTGGAGGGCGTCTCGTACGCGATCGGCTACACCGCCTGGCTCGATATCGCGCCCGAGGGCGTCGACAAGGCCCACGGCCTGGCCCGCGTGTGCGGCCGGATGGGCATCGACGCGGCCGACGTCCTCGCCCTGGGCGATGGCCGCAACGACATCGAGATGCTCACCTGGGCCGGACGCGGTGTCGCCATGGGTGGGTCGCCTGCCGAACTGGTCGCCGTGGCGGACGCCGTCACCGGCAGCCTGGCCGAGGGTGGGCTGGTCGCCGAGCTGGGGCGCTGGTTTCCTCGAGACACATGAAGTCACTAGGCAGTTTCCTGCTTCTGAGATGGGTATTCTTCATTGTCGTTCGAGATGTGGGTCGAATTGGCTCTTGACAGGACGAGCTCCCCGGCGCAAGCTGTGGGCTTGTACCTATAGCATGCCGATACGAAGGATCCGAAATGAAAGCTCGCGTCGTTCGGTCGCTGTCGTGGCGGCCGTGGTGGGAGTCAGCTTGGCGTCTGCCGCACCTGCTCACGCGGTCACCCCGTATCGAAACCTCACTTGTGGGACCAACTACACCCTCTCGATGAGCAGCAACTCCGATTCATGGTCGAATCATTACTGGCGAGGTGCAATCATCAACTATCAGGGTTTCGGGGGGAATCTGTACACGAATCGAACGGTCCACACCGGGGGGAGGGCCGAGGTGAAGGGCGGTCAGGTAAACAGCTTCTCGGCTCGCGGCTTCTGTCCTACCGGGGTCCAGTGCGGAGTGTGATTGACGGGTTGGTGTGGTCCTGACCGGCGGCCGGCGCGCGGGGTTCGCTCGGCTCCTCACCGCGTTGGTGGTGATCGCCGGTGTGTCCGTGGTCTTGGGTCTGGCGTCGGGCCGCGCGGTGGACTGGAGGCCGGAGGTGAGCAGGCCTGCGTCGACCCACACGGCCGAACCCACGATGTCCGAGCGCGAGGTGGCGCCGGGCCCGACCTTGCCCGAGCAGGAGGAGGACCTTGACGGGGCCCCTCCCTGGTGGGCGCTGGCCATCACGGCGGCGCTGGGGCTGGCGTTAGTGTGGTCGCTATGGCGGGCCCGCCGGACGGTGCCCGCGCAGCCGAACGCCACGATGGACGCACCGATCGCCGACGCGCTGCGGGCGCTGGTTGTAGGCGAGGCTTACGAGGACACGATCATTGGCTGCTGGGAACGGCTGGAGGGTGCAGCTGCCGCCGCCGGGCATCCGCGGCGGGCCGTGGACACGGTGGAGGACTTCTCCGCACGCTTGGCCACGGCGGCGGGCTGGGATCGGTCCAACTTGGCCGAGCTGGGAGTTCTCTACCAGCGGGCCCGGTACGCAGCCGACGGCCCATTGTCGACGGACCGGGAGCGAGCGCTCGCTTGTCTTGCCAGACTCAGGGATGACACCAGGACGGAGTGACCCGTGAACGACACCCAACCCCCGAGGGCGCCGGGTCGGCGCCTCGCATTCCCCGTGAGCAGGGCCAGTGAGTTGCTGTCCGAGGTACTGGACGCCCTCGACCAGGTGATCGTGGGCAAGCGAGCCGAGCTCTCCTTGGTGCTCGCCGGGGTCGTCGCTGGCGGGCACGTGCTGATCGAGGACCTCCCGGGTCTGGGCAAGACGCTAGCCGCGCGCACACTCGCCGCGACCCTGGGTCTGGACTTCCGTCGCGCCCAGTTCACCCCCGACCTGCTGCCGTCGGATCTCACGGGCTCGTCGATCTACCGGCCGGACGCGGGTCGCTGGGAGTTCCAGCCCGGCCCGGTGTTCACGGGTCTGCTGTTGGCGGACGAGATCAACCGGACCCCGGCGAAAACGCAGGCGGCGTTGCTCGAGGCGATGCAGGAACGCCAAGTCACCATCGACGGGACCACCCACACCCTGCCGGCCCCCTTCCACGTCATCGCGACGGCCAACCCGATCGAGCACGAGGGCACCTACCCGTTGCCCGAAGCTCAGCTGGACCGATTCCTCCTTCGGCTCAGTTTCGGCTACCCGTCGGCCGAGGAGGAGTGGGAGGTCGTCCGCCGTCGCTTTCAGCGCCGCCGTGACGAACCCCAGGTCGACGCGGTGATGGACGCCGCCGTGCTTACCGCCGTCCAGGATGCCGTCGAGGACGTCCACGTCTCGGACGAGGTGGGCCGCTACATCGTGGCGCTGGTGACCGGAACCCGTGAGCACGAACACTGCCTGGCCGGCGCCTCCCCGAGAGGGTCGCTCGCGTTGGCGGGCATCGCCCGCGCATGGGCGCTACTCCAAGGCCGGGAGTATGTGACGCCCCAGGACGTGAAGCACTGTGCAGTGCCGGCACTGGCGCACCGGGTGACCCTACGCCCGGAGTTGTGGTTGGCGCAGGTGACGGCCGCCCAAGTCGTGGTCGAGGTGGTGTCGAGCACGACGGTGCCCGACACCGTGCCCCGTGCGACGACGACCGAGCAGCGATGACCCGGTGGGCTCGCCTGGCCGCCGAGGGCGCCGCCATCGTGGCCGTCGCAGTGGCGGCCGGAGCCCTGGTGGGGTCGACGTCGGGCTGGTTCATGCAGGCGGGGGTGCGGCGGGCACTGTTCGTGGTCGGCGGGATCGGGCTGTTCGTGTGGTGGCTCGCCCGGCACCCCGCGGTGGCCCGACGCCCCGTATGGCCACGCAGGACCCCGGACGAAATGGGGCCTGCCCCGGACAGGCGCACCCGCGAGCTGGAGGCGTTGATCCGGCGGCGTCGAGAACAGCCTGCGCGCCTGGCTGAGACACTGCGCGCGATCGACTCGACCGCTGGGGCCGACGCGCCACGTGACCTTCCGGCGCTGGCCCGCTGGCTCGATGAGCGGGACGGCCGTGGCTAGGGCGCCCAGCCCTGCGCTGCCCAGTGCGGCGGTGATCCGGGCGCTGGTGGCCGGGGTCGTGCTCGCCGGGCTCGGCGTCACGACGTCCGCCACCGAGGTGGTGGTCCTCGCAGTCCCGCTGTTGCTCTACGTCGTGGTGGCCGAGGCGCTGCGTCCTCCAGGCGAGATCGTGGTGGAGGTGTCGTGTCACGAGGACGCCGCCGCCGACGGAATGGTCGGGCTGACGGTGAGCGTGCCGGATGCCCCTGCCGGTGCCCTGCTCGTGTCATCCACACCGGGCACCGTGGGGGCGCGGACGCCCGAGCCGTGGCCCCCCGCGCTCGCCACTCCCGCCTGCGAACCGATCACCTCACCCCTGCGCCTGGTGCGGTGGGGGCAGGTCTCGCTCGGCGACGTGACGTATGCGGTGGGGGACCTCCTCGGCGGTTGGCGGGCCGTGGGCACGGCTAGCGGCCCCACGCTGGTTTCGCGTCCGCCCGCGCGGGACCTCCTGATCGAATCCGTGGTCCGCCAGCCCACGGGAGCGGTGGGACGCCATCCGTCGGCCCGTCGAGGTGATGGCAGCGAGATGGCCGACATCCGCCCGTGGGCGCCCGGTGATTCGCCCCGACGGATCAATTGGCGCGCCTTCGCCCGCACCGGCATTCATCACGTCAACACCATGCGGGCCGAGCGCGAGGCCAGCGTCCTCATCGCCCTGGACTCGCGCATCTTCGTCCGGGCTGCGGGCGGAGCCGACACCATTGACGTCGCGTGCGAGGCGGCGTCCGCCCTCACCCATCACTTCACGCGTCGCGGGGACCGGGTGGCGGTGGCCGACCTGGGCGGACGGATCCCCCTGGTGCCCTTCGGCGTCGGGCGCCGCCAGGCCGCCCGGGTGCTCGACACGCTGGCCGGCCTCGACCGGAACGCCCGCCCCTCGGTCCACCCTTTGCTCCCGCCCGTCCGTCCCGGAACCCACGTGTATGTCCTGTCCCCACTCTTGGACGCCGTGACCGTCGAGACAGTCCTGCGTCTGGTGTCGCTGGGCTGCCCTGTGGCCTGTGTGGACGTGCTGACAGCCGTCATCGGGGAGGGGGCGGCGTCCGAGGAAGCGCTTGCGCTCCGGTTGCGCGCGCTCGAACGCCAACCCACCGTGGAGGCGCTGACGGATCGGGGCGTGCCGGTCGTCGTGTGGGCGTCCCCGACCAGCCTGGCCCATCTCCTGCGCGTGCAAGGCTCCCGCCCGGGGGCGGGGCGATGACGAAGCCAGCGATACCCGACCCGCCGCGCGGCATCGCCGCATGGTTGCTGGCGCTCCCGCACACCGCGGCCGTCGGGGCACTGGCCGTCCTGGTGTGTCTACGGACCGATCCGGCGCACCTGACCGTGACCGCCGCCGCTGCGTTCGCCCTCCTTACCTGGTCTGTCGTGCGCCCTGACGGGTGGGGGTTGGCCCTCCTGGCCATTGCCGCGGGTGCCTGGTGGGTCGCCGACTGGGGAACCGCAACGACGGCGGACGCCGTGGCGGTAGGTGCGTTGCTGGTGGCCGGGCACCACGGGGCGGCGTTCCGTGCCCACGCCCCCGCTCGGGCTCGCATCGCGTGGTCGGTCCTGGTGCGGTTGGTGGGTGTCCACCTCCTCCTCGTCCTCGCAGCCGTGGTGGTGATGCTGCTGGTGGTCGCCGCGTCCGGAGGGAGTGGTGGTGGGTGGTGGCGCCTGGTGTGGCCGACGGTGGCGTTCGCATCCCTCGTGGCTCTGGTCGGCTGGGTCCTCCGACCCCGGTGACCCAGGCCGCACACCCGGGCCAACCTGTGCCACGCTGGATCCATGCAGCCCTACAGCCGCGAACCGGAATACCTCACCACCCTCGCTGACGGCACCGTCAAGCAGCTCAACCCCTTCACGGGCACGGAGGTCTGGACGGTTCCCGGGCGCGGCAACCGGCCGTTGGGGGTGGGCATCGCCAACCCAGCCCCCCTCGACCCGGACGCCCACGGCGCGCACTGTGCGTTCTGCGAGAAGCGCTACGACGAGACCCCGCCGGAGAAGTCGCGGGTCGTCCACCGGGGCAACACCACCTGGGAGACCCACTACCGGACGCCGGCGGAGGAGATGTTCACCACGGTGGCCGACTTCAGGCGGGTGCCGAACCTGTTCGAGATCCTCAGTTATGAGTACTGGAACCTGAACTACGGCTACACCCTGCCCACGCACGTGGCGTCCCGGCGGGAGGCCTACCTGGCCTCCCCGGTGGGGCGCGAGCACGTGCTGCGGGTGATCGACGCCAAGCTCAGGGCGTCCGGACGCCGACCTGACGAGATCGCCGCCCTGAGCGAGGACGAACGGATCGCCGCGGCGTCCGGCTTCTTCGGGGGCGGGCACGACCTGATCATCCCCCGCCGTCATTTCGTGGACGGCGCCACCCACGACAACCAACTCGCCGGAGCCGGCACGCTCACCCCCGATGAGCACGGCCAGTTCATCGCGTACACGGTTGAGGCGGTGAAGGGGCTCTACGACCTCAACCGGTATGCCCGGTATGTGTCGGTCTTCCAGAACTGGCTGAAGCCGGCCGGTGCGTCGTTCGACCACCTGCACAAGCAGCTCGTCGCGATCGACGAGCGGGGCGTCCAGAACGAGGCGACGCTGGCCAAGCTGCGGACCAACACCAACCTGTTCAACGAGGTGGCCACCAATTACGCCGCCTACCGCAACCTCGTCATCGCCGAGAACGACCACGCGATGGCGTTCGCCGGCTTCGGGCACCGCTTCCCGACCATCGAGATCTACAGCAAGTCCGAACGGTCGGACCCGTGGGAGCAGACGCCGGAGGAGGTCCGCGGGATGAGCGACCTCATCCACGCCATGCACGCGGCGACCGGCACGGCCGTGCCCTGCAACGAGGAGTGGCACCACCGGCCCATCGACGTCGACCTGGCCATGCCGTGGCGGGTGATGCTCAAGTGGCGGGTCTCGACGCTGGCCGGCTTCGAGGGCGCCACGAAGATCTACCTCAACACCATCGAGCCGACCATGCTGCGCGACCGCGTCGTCGACCGCCTGTTCGCGCTGCGCACCGAGCACAAGGTGGCCGATTCGCTGCAGATCGCTTTCGAGGCGCCCTGCCGGCCGAACTCGCTGCGCTACGGGAAGCAGGTGCGGTCATGAGCCAGAACCTGCCCGCACCGTCGGGTGACCTGTGGGCGCAGTTCAGCGCCGACCCCCGCCGGGCGGCTGACGTCCGGGCCAGCGACGCAGACCGCGACATCGCGGCCGAGGCGATCAACGCGGCCTACTCCGACGGACGGCTCGACGCCGACGAGCACGCCGAGCGGTTGAGCCAGGCCCTGGCGGTGAAGCGGTTGGGCGAACTGGTGCCGTTGCTCTCCGACGTGGTCGTCACCGGACGCCCCGCGGCCCGGGCTGCGGCGCCGGGCGTGGGAAGGCGCCTGGTCAGCAATGGTGCCCTGCGCTCGTGGTTCGGGCTCGCCATCCTGTTCAACGTGATCTGGCTGGCGAGCTGGCTGTTCTCCGGGTCCGCGCCCTTCTACTACTGGCCGATCTGGCCCATGATCGGGACCGGGATCCCCGCGCTGATGGCCTGGATGGCCACCAATTCGATCGCGCGCGAGGCGTCCGAGGAGGAGCCTCCCCAGATCGATCGCTGACACCGTTGCCGCGGTTGCATCGTGGTTGTCGGTGGCGGCTTGTAGTGTTCACGCCGTGCCCGTGATCCAAGCCCACAACCTCACCAAGAAGTTCGGTGACTTCACCGCCGTCGACGGCATCTCGTTCGAGGTCGCCCCCGGCGAGTCCTTCGGCCTGCTCGGCCCCAACGGCGCCGGCAAGTCGACCACCATGCGGATGATCGGCGGCACCTCGTTGCGCACGTCCGGCTCGCTGACCGTGCTCGGCCTCGATCCCGAGGAGCGTGGCCCCGAGGTGCGCGCCTCGCTCGGCGTCGTGCCCCAGCAGGATTCGCTCGACGAGGAGCTGCGCGCCCGCGACAACCTCATCGTGTACGGCCGCTACTTCGGCCTGCCGCGCGCCTACCTGGAGCGCAAGGCCGACGAGCTGCTCGAGTTCGCCCAGCTCACCGAGAAGGCCAAGGCGAAGGTGGACGCCCTGTCCGGCGGCATGAAGCGACGCCTCACCATCGCGCGCGGGCTGGTCAACGAACCGCGGATCCTGCTGCTGGACGAGCCCACCACGGGGCTGGATCCGCAGGCCCGCCACATCCTGTGGGACCGGCTGTTCCGCCTCAAGGAGCAGGGCGTCACGCTCGTCATCACAACCCACTTCATGGACGAGGCCGAGCAGCTCTGCGACCGCCTGGTCGTGATCGACCACGGCAAGATCGTCGCCGAGGGCTCGCCGCAGGCGCTCATCCGGGAGTACTCCACCCGCGAGGTCGTCGAGGTGCGCTTCGGGTCGGCCCGCAACGCTGCCATGGAGGCCGAGCTGCGCGACCTCGCCGACCGCATCGAGGTGCTGCCCGACCGCATCCTGCTGTACGCCCACGACGGCGAGCAGTTGCTGGAGCAGATCAGCGCCCGCGGCCTCAACCCGCTCACCTCGCTGGTGCGGCGCTCCTCGCTGGAGGACGTGTTCCTCCGCCTCACCGGGAGGTCCCTGATTGACTGACGTGCGCCACGAGCAGCCCGTCGTCACGTTCACGGGGCTCGACCATGCCGCCCTCGCCGCGCGCACGCGCCGCTGGGGCTGGCTGCACTACGCCCGCTACCGGCAGGCGTCCGAGGGGCCGTTCCTGTTCACGGCGCTGATGCTGGCGATCGGCAACCCGATCCTCTACCTGGCCGCCATGGGGCTGGGCCTCGGCTCGATCGTCGAGGCCGACGTGTCCGGGGTGTCCTACCTGCACTTCGTCGCGCCCGGCCTGCTCGTGGCGACGGTGGCGACCACGGGCGCCCAGTTCGGCACGTGGCCGATCTTCGGTGGCTTCAAGTGGATCAAGAACTATCTCGCCGCCCAGGCCACACCCTTGGAGCCGAGCCAGATGGCCCAGGGCGAGACGCTCGCCATCGGCGTCCGGTTGTTCGTGCAGGCGGCCATCTTCTGGGTGATCGGGCTGGCCTTCGGCGCGTGGCCCGGCGGGTGGTCGCTGCTGGCGATCCCGATCGCGACGGTGGCGGCGCTGGCGATGTTCACCCCGCTGATGGCCTACTCGGCGACGCTGGAGGAGGAGGGGCTGCACTTCAACTTCGTGCAGCGCCTGGTCGTGATGCCGATGTTCCTGTTCGCCGGCACCTTCTTCCCGCTCGAGTCCATGCCGGTCTACCTGCAGTGGGTCGGCTGGATCTCGCCGATGTGGCACGGCACCCAGCTCGCACGCATGGCGTCCTTCGGGTTGGCGGTGCCGCCGTGGCTGGTGGCCGTCCACGTGCTGTTCCTGGCCGCATGCATTGTGGTCGGCCAGCTGTGGGCACACCGCACGTTCACGCGGAGGTTGGTGCGATGAGCGACGTGATGGCGCCGGTGAAGCAGCGGCTGGCGAGGCGTCCGGGTTGGCTGGCGCCGCTGTACGCCGGCAACGCGCGCGCGGTGATCGAACGCGGCTTCCGGGTGATCCGCAACGCGAACTGGGCCGTGATCGCCACCGGCTTCTTCGAGCCGGTGCTCTACCTGCTGGCCATGGGTGTGGGCATGGGCGCGCTCGTGGGGACGGTGCCCGGCCCCGATGGCCGCGAGGTCAGCTACGCGATGTTCATCGCCCCGGCCCTGCTGGCCACCTCGGCGATGAACGGCGCGATCTACGACTCGGTCAACAACGTGTTCTTCAAGCTGCGCTACAGCAAGGTGTACGAGGGCATGCTGCAGACCTCGCTCGGCCCCATGGACGTGGCGCTCGGCGAGATCTTCATGGCGTTGTTCCGCGGGCTGTTGTATGCCCTGGGCTTCCTCGGCGTGCTGGCCGTGATGGGGCTGGTGACGTCGTGGTGGGCGCTGGCGATGATCCCGGTGGCGCTGCTGATCGCGCTCGGGTTCGCCTCGTTGGGGATGGCGGTGACGAGCTTCATGAAGAGCTTCCAGCAGCTCGACCTGGTGCCGATGGTGCTGCTGCCGATGTTCCTGTTCAGCTCGACGCTGTTCCCGATCAGCGTCTACCCGGTGTGGATCCAGGCGATCATCCAGGCCCTGCCGTTGTGGCACGGCGTCGAGTTGATGCGCCAGCTATCGGTCGGGTTCTTCTCGCCGATGACGCTGGTGCACCTGGGCTACTTCGCGGTGATGACGGTGGTGGGCATCAGCCTGGTCACCTTCCGGCTGCGGGCGCTGTTCTTGCGCTGACCCGGCGTCCGGCACGCAGGGCCACCCAGCCGCCGCCCGCCAGCGCCAGCCCGCACAGGCCCGTCGCGACGAAGCCCGGCTGCCAGCCCCACGTGTCCAGCACGAAGCCGATCACCGGTGGGGCCAGCGCGTTGCCGCTGGTCGCCATCGTGCCGGCCCATCCGAAGGCCTCCCCGCGCGAGGCGGGCGGGACCAGGTCGCCGAGACGTTCGCTGGTGGCGGCCAGGGAGGGCGCGCAGAACAGCCCGGCGACCCCGAGCAGGAGGGCCAGCAGCCAGATGTTGGTCCCCAGGGCGGCCAGCATGGTGGTCAGCGCCAGCCCGAGCAGCAGGTGGGTGATGCCGAGCGTCCCGCGGGGGAGGCCGCCGAACACGATGCCGCCGACCAGGGAGCCGAGACCCCACACGACGATGAAGAGCGCCAGGGCGGCGGCGGTGTCGAGGGAGCGGGCGGCGGCGACCATGGCCAGGTCGGTGCCAGCCAGCGTGAACGACACGGCCACGGTGGCGATGAAGGCGGCCACGACGGGTCCGCTGAGCCAGCTCCGGACGCCCCCGCGTTGGCGCGGGTTGGCGGTGTCGGTCTCGGAGATCAACGGTGGATTGAGCACGGCCAGGGCGAACCCGGCCGACACCGACAACAGCGCGAGCAGGGTCAGCGTCCAGCCGGTGTCCCAGGTGGTGGCGAGCAGGATGCCGACGGTGGGGCCGGCCATGAAAGCCATCTCGGTGACGATCGAGTCCAGGGCCAGGGCGGCGCGTCGCTGGGAGTCGGGAACGGCGGCGAGCATGAGCTGGCGCGTCACCACGAACCACGGGATCGCGAGCAACCCCACCCCGCCCATCACGAACAGCAGCGGCCAGTAGGTGAGGAACGGCGCGGACACGAAGGCCACCGGCAGCAGGACGAGGCTGGGCAGCAGCGTCCGGCGCAGGCCGATCGTGTCGAGCAGGCGTCCGCGCAAAGGGGACGCCAACGCGATCGCGAGCGTGAACACGGCCGTCAGCGCGCCCGCGCTGGCGTACGACTGGCCCAGCGGGCCGACCACGTGCAGCGTCAGCACCACGCCCGCACCGAACCAGGGGGCCTTGCCCAGTGCGCCCAGCAGGACCGCCTGGCGGACGGCGGGCAGGCGCCAGATCTCGGCGTAGGCGGCGAAGTTCACCGCTGAAGGTTAGAAGGTGAGGACGATCTTCCCCACATTGTTGCCACCGGTGAGCTGCTCGTGGGCGTCCCGGACGTCCTCGACCGCGAAGCGCGACTCGCGCGCGAGCCGGATCTCACCCGAGGCGATCAGCGGCCACACCTCGGCGGCCACCCGCGCGACGATCGCGCACTTCTCGTTCACGGGACGGAACCGCAGCGACGTCGCGGTGACCGTGGCGCCCTTGGTGAGCAGCGCGTTCAGGTTCAGCTCGCCCTTCACACCACCCTGCAGCCCGATGATCACCAGCCGCCCGCGGCGGGCCAGCGACCGGACGTTGGGCTCGAGGTACTTGGCGCCCATGATGTCGAGGATCACGTCAACGCCCTTGCCGTCGGTGGCCTCCTTGAGTTGGGCGGCCCAGTCGTCGTGGTAGTCCAGCGCGATGTCGGCACCCAGGTCGCGGCACACGTCCAGCTTCTCGGCCGACCCGGCCGTCGTGGCGACGCGGCAGCCGATGCCCTTGGCGTACTGGATCGCGAACGAGCCGATGCCGCCGGTGCCGCCGTGGACCAGGAACGTCTCGCCCGGGCGCAGGCCGACGTGGTCGGCGTTGGAGACGACCGTCGCGGCCACCTCGAGCAGGCCGGCCGCCGTGACGAGGTCGACGCCCTCGGGCGGGGGGATGACCTGCCCGGCCGGGACGGCCACGTACTCGGCATAGCCACCGCCGGCCAGCAGGGCCACGCAGGGGTCGCCGACCGCCCAGTCCTCGACGTCCGCGCCGACCGCCTCGATGTGGCCGGACACCTCCAGCCCGATGATGTCGGAGATGCCCTTCGGCGGCGGGTAGTGGCCCTGCCGCTGCAGGATGTCGGCGCGGTTGACGCCCGCGGCCACCACCTTGATCAGGACCTCGCCCGGCCCGGCGACCGGTGCCTCGACCTCGGTGATCTGCAGGACCTCGGGGCCCCCGGCTTCAGTGGTGGTGACGGCTCGCATGGACCCACCCTAGGCGGTGGGCCACCCCAGCGGAATGCCGCGCGGGACCGTGCGGGGGTCTCTGGGTAGGATGATGCCGATCTGGCGAGATCGCATAGTGGACTAGTGCAGCCGCCTTGAAAGCGGCCGAGGGGCAACCCTCCGTGGGTTCGAATCCCACTCTCGCCGCGTGGCAGCCGACCAGTTCGTCCTTCAAGCACGTCCCCCCGTCCGCGCCTTCGCCGTCGCGGCCGTTGCCGCCCTCGTCGGCGCGGGGTTGATGCTGATCCCGGCCACCGGTGGCTGGCGGACGCTCCTGATCGTGGTGGGGATCGTGCTCATCGTCGGTGCCGCGGCGCTCATCCTGGCTGCGCTGGCCGCCGCCCGGCGCCAGCAGGTCACCGTCTCCCTCGACGAGGACGGCTACCGCGTGGACGGCGCGGGGGGCGTCCGGCAGGGCCAGTGGTCGGACGTGACGCGCGTCACGGCGTCCACCGGCCGGATCACCCTGCACCAGGGCGACGACGAGCGCGTCCACCTGGTGTCGTCGGCCGGGCAGGTTCCCGAGCTGGACGCCATCGCCCAGGCCATCAGCGCCCGTCTCGACGACAACCGCGGCTACCAGGTCTGGGCCGGCTGAGCTCCCCGCTGTTGCGGGTGGAGGGGCTCACTCCTCAGGGGGCCACGGCACGGGGTTGTAGGCACACTCGTCCACGACCGAGGACGGTGCGGCCGGCGTCGGTGACGCCGACGGGCTAGCGGACGCCGTCGGCCTGCCGCTGGGGGTCGCAGTGGGGCTGGCGGACGCGGTGGGTTCGTCACTGGCGTCGGGATCTGCACTGGCGTC
>JAUNSA010000135.1 GCA_030539405.1 Propionibacteriaceae bacterium | reverse complement strand
GCCAGGCGAGTAGGTCGGCGGCCAGTTGTACCGCGAGGAGCCAGATCCGGTTGGCGGCGGCGCGTTGGAGGGGCAGGTTCGATAGTCCGGTGTCTTTGGCGATGCGGATGCGGTCTTCGCAGCGGGCGCGGCGGCGGTGGCGTAGCTCCAGGTCGGCGAGCTGCCCGATGCGTGTGTTGGTCGCGAACGCGGTCAGCCGGTAGCCCTCGACGTCATCGAAGCGCAGCTGGGCACCGGGGTGAGGACGTTCGCGACGGACGATGACGCGCATGCCGGACGGGTATCCCTGCAGGTTGAGCATGCCGCTGGGGGCACCTCCCGCTGCGATCATGCGAAGCATGCAGCGGGGGAATGTCAGCGACATCGGCTCCCGCGCGCGGTACGCCGTCGGCGTCGATCGCGGGAGTCCACGCATCGGCGGGGATGAGTTGGTATAGCTCGGGCATGTTGTCCGGGAGGGGGAATCCGACGTGGGGGTACCTCCCGCTTGCGGGGGCGTACTGCAGGTGGCGGGCGTGCATCCAGTCCAGGAACGCGTGCGTGCCGCCGGCGCAGTCGGTGCGGATCAACACCTTGCGTCCGGGCCGGTAGGGGTTGATCCCGGGGGTGGCCTTGAGCGCTTGGCGGGCTACGTCGATGTGATCAGTCGCGGTGTTGGAGCCGGCGTTGCCGGGGCGGAGCTTGATCCACAAGGGTTCGCCGGTCCCGGCCGGGCCGTGGTCGACGAACGCGCACAGCAGATGGAACCCGAAACCGCGTTTGAACGTCGCCGCGGCCAGCTCTTTCTCGCTGTGCGCGGTGACCAGGGTCGCGTCCAGATCGATGACCAGCGGATGCTCGGCATCGATCCGGTGATTGGGGGCCGCGGCCCCGTCCTGGCCGGCGTGGCCCCATACGTGCGCCCGGGCGGCTTTGCGGGCTGCGGCCACCACCTTGGTGACTTTCTCGACGTCGGCGGCCAGAGTGTCGATGGTGCGCGAGATCGTCGGGTTCGAGGCCACAGCGCCGTAGACGCCCGGCTCGGCGCGCAGCAGCGCGGTGTCGCTGCACGCTTCCCCACCCAGCGCCAGGGTGATCGCCATGTCCAGCAGCACCTTGGCCGGATCATGCCGGGCCGTGGGCTTACGCCACGGCTCCAGCGCCGCGCTGAGTCCCCGGTCGATTCCCGAGGCCCGCACCGTCTGGGTCAACAACATCCCGCCTGCGTTCCCAACCGCGTTTACGCCTGCCGCGCCGACTCTGAGAACCGGATAAAGCCCGCTACGCTTACTCACCTGAAGGGTGCTCCGAAACCTGTTTGAAGATGATCTAGACAATCACCATTCTCGCAGGTCAGGAGCACTCTTCTTCACGTTTCAACCCAACGGACACCGCACTCACGAAAACGTGAGTCTAGGCGGGCGCTCGATGTGCCGTGGTACGCCGAAGGGCGGGTGGATGTCAAGCCATGCAGGCCATCGGCCAAAGCAAGGGCCGCCATGACCCGCGCTCGTTCCATCGGGAGGAGCCCCAATGGTGAGAGGTCGTTCATGATGACCACCCAGAACGGTAGCAGCATTGAGGCGGCTACGGTTGCGCTGGATGAGTCGTCCTTCATGATCCACTACACGGAAATTCTCGAAGATGGCGTTCCAGCAAGAGAGGAGACCCAGTTCTGGAAGATCTCCGAAGATGGAGACACTGTCCAGCGAACTGATCACCCAGCGGGTGCCATTAATGTAGGCACAAATAACGGACAATTCTATGCGGCTGCTGTTCCTAGGTGTCCTTCTGGGACATATCCCAAGTGGATTTGCACCGCTATCTCCGTAAGTCGGGCTAAGGTGTGCTGCGGGTGGGCTTTGACTCCGCTGGGCTTTGCGGGATGCGGGAAGAATGCTTCCGTATGGTACAATGCGGGGTGCATTGCTGCCTTTGTCGCTATGTGCGCCGGGTGCGCCGGAACGGCGTGCATCAGCAGCGCGTATGTCTGCGCTAACCCGTGATTCAGGAGAGGTGCTACTCATGGGGTCTTCCGACAGCAGGGTTGCCCAGCGGGTGGCTGTAGGCGCTTGGTATATCTTGGTTGCCATGTTCCTATTCTGGTCAATTGAGTCAGCTCTTGCGGCGGGCCCAATTCAGAAATTTAGCGACCTGAAGGCATGGATTCTTCCTGCAATGCTGTTGGCGGGCGTTGTTTTACCGATCGTGATTCGCTCAAAGAAGCAAGGCTGACGCCCGTGATGTTCCCAATGGCGGGACTGGGGCTATTGACGTCACTCATCTTGGCCGCAATTGCAGGAGTTCCGACAGAGCTGCGGATGTCGGCGTCGCGTTCCACGCACGAGGGGTGCTGCTGCGGGGCTGGTTGGGGTGCTCGGGCCCGGGGGGCAGATCGGCGCGGCGGGTTGTACCGCGGTGAGGCGTTGGAAGCCGGATATGAGCAGGTCGGTCCACGGGGGCAGTGGCCTTGATGCGTAGATGTACGCGCCGTGCCGTGCGCGCGAGTGTCGCGGGGGTCGTGTAGAGGCGTGTGCGCAGGCGTTTGGGTTCCCAGCGGGCGGCTTCGTGCCCGTGGAAGGCGAGTAGGGACTGCCAGGCCATCAGGTCGGCGGCCAGTTGCACGGCCGGTAGCCAGATCCGGTTGGCGGCGGCGCGTTGGAGGGGCAAATTGTTCAGTCCGGTGTCTTTGGCGATGCGGATGCGGTCTTCGCAGCGGACCCGGCGGCGGTGGCGCAGCTCCAGCTCAGCCAGCTGCCCGACGCGGGGGGTACCTCCCACGAGCGGTAGCGAGTAGGGGATTGGTCGCGAATGCGGTCAGCCAGTAGCCACCGACGTCATCAAAGCGCAGCTGGGCACCGGGGTGAGGACGTTCTCGACGGACGATGACGCGCATACCGGGCGGGTATCCCTGCAGGGTGAGCAGGCCGGTGACATCGGCGAGGTCGGCTCCTGGGCGGGGCTGGCTGTCGGCGTCGACGACCGGGGTCCAGGCATCTTCGGGGATGAGTTCGCATAGGTCAGGCATGTTGTCCGGGAGGGTGAACCCGATCGAGTATTGCGGGTGGCGGGCGTGCAGCCAGGTCAGGAACGCCTGCGTGCCGCCGGCGCAGTCGGTGCGGATCAACACCTTGCGTCCGGGCCGGTAGGGGTTGATCCCGGGGGTGGCCTTGAGCGCTTGGCGGGCTACGTCGATGTGATCAGTCGCGGTGTTGGAGCCGGCGTTGCCGGGGCGGAGCTTGATCCACAAGGGTTCGCCGGTCCCGGCCGGGCCGTGGTCGACGAACGCGCACAGCAGATGGAACCCGAAACCGCGTTTGAACGTCGGCGCGGCCTGCTCTTTCTCGCTGTGCGCCGTGACCAGGGTCGCGTCCAGATCGATGACCAGCGGATGCTCCGCGCCGATCCCGCGATTGGGAGCAGACTGTCCGGTCTGGCCCCATACGTGCGCCCGGGCGACCTTACGTGCCGCGGCCACCACCCTGGTGACTTTCTCGATATCGGCGGCTAGAGCCTCGATGGTGCGCGAAATCGTCGAGTTCGACGCCACAGCGCCGTACACGCCCGGCTCAGCGCGCAGCGACGCGGCGTCACTGCACGCCTCCCCACCCAACGCCAGGGTGATCGACAGGTCCAGCAGCACCTTGCCCGGATCATGCCGCGCCGTGGGCTTACGCCACGGCCCCAACCCCGCACTCAACGCCCGGTCGACTCCCGAGGCCCGCACTCACCACCGATCCAGACAGGGGGAGCGCCCAAAGTCGAACGTATAGACACAAGCCGCTATTGGCAATCGAGGTAGTGGGTGCGATGAGCTGGGAACCTTCTGGTGGGTCTGTGCGCCGTACGGGCGTGGGAGTTTCTGGAGGCGCGCGGGGGGTGTCTGGAGATGTGGAGTCGTTGTACTCGAGTGAGTGGCCCGATCTGGTGAGGTTGGCGGTTGTCGTCTCGGGTGACTTCAACGGTGCCTCCGAGATCGTTCAAGACGTGTTCGTCGACCTTGTGCGGGATAGGGCGAAGATCCGTAATCCGCGCGGTTGGCTGCGCACGGCGGTGGTACATCGTGCTCGATCGAAGGCACGCAGACGCGTCAGCGCAGAGAACTACCTGCGGCGTTATGGCGATGTCGAAGCGGTCGGTGACTTTTCGGGCTCGGTGGTCGAAAAGGACCGAGTTCGGATCGCGTTGGCGAATCTCGGGCCCGAGCAGCGCGCCACTGTCTTCTTCAGGTACTACCTCGACCTACCGGACGCGGAGATCGCCGAGGCGCTCGGCTGCGCTGTCGGGACGGTGAAGTCACGGTTGTCGAGGGCACATGCACAGTTGCGGCAGTTCCTCGACGAGGAGGGTGAATTCAGCGATGAGTCGTAACTCGATCGACGATCACTTCAAGACGTTCGTGGCCTCGATCGAGGTCCCCCCGGCGCCGGGCCTGCCCGCACACCACGCGGCGGGCGGTGCTCCCTCATCGTCTCGTAGCGTGCTCCGCGTGATGCAGGCGGGGCTGGCGGCGGCCGCGTCGGTGGCACTGGTCCTCTCGGTCGTCTGGATCGGTCAGATCCGCCCCCTGTTCCCGGCTGCATCGAACGGGTTGACGCTGCTCCCGGGCGTGCAGGCCCCGTGGGTCGGCGGTGTTCGCGGCAACCCGATGGGGCCAGCGCTGCTGAGCGCCACGTGCATGATCGACGAGGACGACCTGTGGTGGCCCGGCCCGTGGAGCACCTCGGCCTACGTGCGTGATGTCACCGGCGAACAGGTGCGCACGGTACCTGCGGCCGACAGGGGCCCCACGCAGCCGGGCAGCATCGTCGTCTCTCCCGATGGCAGCTACATCGCAGTGGGCTCATTGGCCCGCAACGGACGCATCCGCGTGATCGACACTCGCAGTGGCGACGAGCGGGAGGTCGACCTCGGCGCCGGGGACGCCAACACGGTTCCCTTGGCCTGGTCGCGTGATGGCGCGTGGTTCTACGCCTACTCCACGATCCCGGTGCCGTCACCGGGATCGGGGTTGGGTGTCGGGGCTCTGGTCGCGATCGAAGCGTCCAGCGGAGCCATGCACACGGTGGCCGGCCTTTCCGGGGTGACTCAAGTGGCGCCATCACCCTCTGGCCGCGAACTGTTCCTGGCCTCATCGGGCAACCACCGCATCGTGGACGCAAGCACCGGGCGCCTGGTGCGGGTGATCTCGCGCGAGAAGGCGATCGCGTTCGACTCCCAGCCGTGGTCACCTGACGGCCGCTGGCTCATCGGGAAACGCAAAGACCAGCTCGGCTCCACGATTATCAGGTTCGACGCGACCACTCCAGACCAAGTCGCGCCACACACCGTCCTGACCGGCACGAGCGCCACCGGGGTGGCCTGGACATCCCCGAACACCTACCTCCTCACCCGCATGGCCACCGCCCCAGACAGGGCCCAGAAAACCTACATCAGCTCCCTCAACGTACAAACCGGCGCCCTGCGCGACGTGGCCGAATGGACATCAGGGCGAGCACGACTCATCGTCACCGACGTCTCCATCGCCCGAGACCTCGCACCCAGATACTTCCCCGAAAACGGATAGCAGGCCACGCGGGACGGCCGACGGTGTGTGCGGCCGTCCCGCACGGGCCGCCGTTTCCGAATCGCGTCGCCCTAGCCCCGGCAGTTCGTGCCATTGGCAGAGGTGGTCCAATGCCAGAAATCGGAGATTTTATACGCACGCGTCGCGGTGAGGCCACCAGACATGTAGTACGGCGAATCGCTCGGGCCAAAGAAGGTGGCCGTGTACGTATTAGTGCACTCGGCCCGGGAAACAACACCGTCATCGTCGTATCGAGGGTTGGTGTTGCCTGGGTAGACCCTAATTAGATCCCAGGTTGCATCCACGTCCTTTGACTGAGCGGACGTCGAGCCGCAATAGTAGGGCGATGTGGTGCCACACCATTTGTTGAGAGAAATCATTGACCCTCGACTACTGGAGGAAACATTGTGAATTCCGAAGGTGATCCCGGAAGCGGGGGCTGCGATGGCGGATTCTCCTTCACGCTCAGTCATTGCAGCGATTTCAGCTGTAGCAGACGCGGGGATTATTTTCACCACTTCAGAATTTTCGTCGAGGATCTTCTTCGCGAGCTCCTTGTATCCTCGCTGAAGAGCCCACTGCATTTGCCATAGAACCCTCGACTCCTTCAGATTCTCGGCCTCCTGCCTTCTCTGCTCAGGAGTTAGCTCTGATTCGTTGAGGATGGTGACGTCGCCGGGAACGCCGTCTGGTAGATCTTTCCGGCTACGCACATCATCACCGCTTAGCCTTTGAAACTTGGGCTCGGGGGCGCTGGCGGGCTCCCCAGGGACGACAGCGATCTGCCCGATGGGAGAAGGGCCGGCCGGCCCCGTCGCGCTAGCGCTCGGCGCGAAGGCTCCAGCAAGAGCGAACGCGCCCGTGATCAGGGTTGCAAGACTTCGGGTTCGGGCAGGCATGATCGATGAACTCCTGTATCGACGGTGGGCTCAAGCCGTGACATTGAGCGAGGGGGGGGCGATCCCCACACTCAAGTGGACCCTACGACATCTGCTCGACGTATAGACATGAAACTCGCAGATTCGACTGGACACGCTCATTCGGCAGTTCACAGCGTCTACATGGCGTGAACCTCGATCTTTCATCGGGTCCCGCTGTCGGCCTTGGTGGCGTCGTTGCCGGTCGTGCGGGCTGATTTTGGCATGAGGGTGTGACGAAGTGCCGGGTGTCGCGCCGGTGGGCGCTCGTGTTCCACGCACGAGGGGTCTGGCCGGGGTAGTCGGGACGGCGGCGGGGGTGTTATCCAGGCGCGGCGGGGACTGCTTGAAGGCGCTGGTGGGCGTGGGTGAGTAGGTCGGCCCACGGCGCGTTTGCTTTGATTCGTAGGTGAACGCGGCGTCCGGTGCGGGCCAGGGTCGCGGGGATGGTGAACAGTCGTAGGCGCAGGCGTTTGGGTTCCCAGCGGGCGGCGTCATGACCGGTCAGGGCCAGCAGTGCGGCCCAGGCGAGTAGGTCGGCGGCCAGCTGCACGGTCGCGATCCAGATGCGGTTGGCCGCGAAGCCCTTCAACGGTAGGTTCCGCAGGCCGGTGTCTTTGGCGATCCGGATCCGGTCCTCGCTACGAGCGCGACGACGGTGACGTAACTCCAGGTCGGCCAGCTGCCCGCGAGGGGTGTTCGTGGCGAACGCGGTCAACCGGTAGCCGCCGACGTCATCGAACCGCAGCTGCGCGCCGGGGTGGGGACGTTCCCGCCGCAGGACGACACGCGTCCGCTCCGGGTAGCCGGTTAGGTCGAGCGGGTCGGTGATGTCGGCGACGTCGGCGCCCTCGCGGGGGTTGCCGTCGGGGTCGTAGGCCGGGGTCCACGCGCCGGTGGGGATCGTGCTGTACAGCTCGGGCACCCGACTCGTGCCACTGAGTTGTTGTTGATACCGGTGGGGGTTTTCCGAGCC
>JAUNSA010000134.1 GCA_030539405.1 Propionibacteriaceae bacterium | reverse complement strand
CGCGCTTCCTTGACACGGAAGAGGTCACTGGTTCAAACCCAGTATCGCCCACCATTCAGAAATGGCCCCTGACCTGCGGAAACGCGAGTCGGGGGCCGTTTTGTACCCCATCGTGCGATAGACATGCGATTACGGAACGGCTACCTCTCGCACGAGACGACGCGACCATAACCAGCACGCAACAAGACACCACGAGGGTCGGCTACCGTGCCGTGCATCCCACGAACCCGGATCTTGTGTCGCGGCTGTTCGGCACCCGACGCGAGGCAAGACAGCCTGCCGTTCGCGTGCGGGGTCGAGCTGTTGGGCATCATTGAGTATGACCTGCCGGCCGGGCCGGCCAGCGTCTGGGCGCAGCGCATGATCGTCGAGGAGCCGGCGCCGGGTGAGGCGGTCTACACCGCGCAGGCAAAGTGGACAGAGGAACCGGGCCGGGCCTGTCCTCGGTCGCCGAGGCGCGGCCCAGCACTCGCTCGACCACGACGTTCTGATCGACGGACTCCGCGAGGAGGACGCGCTGGACTCCTACATGCCCGACGACGTCACCCGCGCCGAGCTCGACCGTCGTGAGGTCGTGCTGCGCTGAGCACTACCCCGGATGCCGGTGGCACCAGATCCCTGGTGCTGCGGGGATCTACTTTCGCACCCCTTGGCCCGCCGGCTCAAAGCGTCACGCCCGGATCGTCGCCCGAGCCTCAGGCCCGACCGTCAACGCCGTTGGCGATGACCTCGAAGGCCCTACGGGCCAGCTCGGCACTGTGCCACCGCGCGAACTTCGCCGAGGTCGAGGATCGCATGAGCGCTAGCACCAGCGTGCGCACCGCGGCCAGGGTCCGCTCGTCGTCCAGCGCTGCACCGATGCGCCCCAAGGGCACGATGACCTGGTCGACCACCTCCGCAGCCCTGTAGTGCTCGACGCCGCGCTCGACCCATCCGCCGGCGATCTCTTCGGGGAGGTCGTGTCCCGGGGCGGTGTTGAGCACAGCGACATTGACGGGGCCTTGGCCCTGCTGGATGGTCTCGCGGGGGAAGTAGAGCACCTCCATGTCGCCGACGTTGAGCGTCGCGAGGCGACCTCCTGCCGTCGAGGGGTAGTCGCTGATCGTCCAGTAGTCACGCTCGGTGGCCAGCGCTTCAGGGATGCCCACCTCGATGACGGCCGCCAGGTCGAGCAGCACCGCGTCGGCCACGCTCACCTCATCGACAATCAGCTGCGAGGCCAGCCGCGAGGAGGACAGCTTTGTCGGGACCTGCGGCCCACGCCCGGCCGCCACCGCGAAAGGAGCCACGTCGTACTCGGCGTGCCCGAGGGCCCAGTGCCGCTGCTCGACCACGGCCAGCACCTCGTCCAGCGAGCTCGGCTGCTCGTGGCCAAGGTTGTGCTTTATGTTGCGCAGCGTCCATCCGGCGCGGCGACGGTCGGCGATGGTCTCCCGCTCCACGCGGTCCAGGTCGTCGTTGCTGACGTCGCGGAACAGGATCGCACTCACGTCGCCCCAGTGCCGCACGTGCGTGGTGAACCGCTGGAGCGCCCTCGTGGTCTTGCCGACGTAGTACTGGCCGTCGGCGAACTCCAGGACGTAGATGCCGCAGCCGCGGTCTCGGAACAGCGGAGCCAACGAGGTCGGACCTGCGACCTCATACCTGTCCCAGGGCTGCGAGGTCATGTCTCCAGTCTGCCGTGGTGACGGGACAACCTCGGCCTGGCTGCCCTCGCAAGCACGCTGCCGCGAAGGTGAGCTCCTGCGGTCGGGTCTGCTTCCCCTGACGGCCGACTCGCCGAACTTCGACGGGCTGGACCGGGCCGTTGCCCAAGAGATGCTGGGAGGAAGCTGCCACGGATCGACTCAGGTGCGCACAGCGGCGGCGTCATCGTGTGCGTAGGTGGTCAGTGACGGGGCGGCGTCGGCTGAGGAGCGTGGTGAGGGTGGTTGCGAGGAGGGTGGTGGTGAGGGTGGCGGTGAGGATGGGGATGGTGAGGTTGATCAGGTCGTGCTGGTCGGGTGGGGAGTGGTGGTGTGCGCGCCAGAAGAGGGCGGGGATGGCGAGGGCGGTTCCGGTCAGCGCCCAGGTGAGGGCTTCGAGGTTCTGGGCGATGATGGAGCTCAAGGTTGGTAGTCCGAGTTCGCGGGTGTCAGCGATGTGGATTCTTCTGGTCCAGGTGGCCACAGCCGCGAGCAGGAGAGTGGCGAGGGCGGCGATGTAGGGGGCTCGCTGGGTGGGCCGGGTGGTGAATTGTGTCGGAGTGTCTAGCAGCTGACCGAGAGTGAGATTGACTTGTGCTTGGCGGACCTGGTTGGCGTCGGTGCCGGGCAGCAGGACGGCGGGCAGGAGCCATCGGGGGTCGGTGGTGGGATCTTCGGCTCGCGCCCAGCATTGGTCGAACGGGCCGACGGGAGGGGTGGGCGCGAGGACGGCGGAGCCGAGGGTGGGGGTGCGCCCGTCGGCTGGCCAGGGGTAGGCGTCGGCGATCGTCAGTGGTGGAATGGGCACGGGGTCAGTCGGCCGCTGGCTGTGGCCCGGTGGTCGGAGGGTGTCCCACAGTTCGGTGGCGACGGCGACAGCCCCGGTGGCTCGTGCGACATCGGGTGAGATGCCGACTAGGTGCAGGAATCCCGGGGTCGCCCCATAGACGGGGAGGTTCTGGGCGGGCAGGACGGTCAGGGAGACAGACCGGTCGGTGCGCAGGGCACCGGCGGCAGAGACGAGTCCGGTGGTGGCCAGTTTCTCGCAGCCGGTGGGGTCGATGCCGGCGGGGGCATTGATCAGGTAGGTCGAGGCGTAGGCCTGCTCGTAGTCTCGGGTGCGGTGGATCAGGTCCGCAGTGGTGCTCATCTCGAGTTCGGCGGGGATCACGATGACGGCGAAGACGGCGAGGGCCAAGGCCAGTGGGTGGCTGGCGCCGCGGACGTAGTTGCGCCAGGTCTCGGACAGGATGCCGGTCAGTCGCATGTGTTCGCTGACCTATCGGCGTCGGCGAGGTCGAGGATCTGGGAGCAGGCTCCCATGACGAGGGGGTCGTGGGTGGCGATGATGACGATGGCACCGGAGGTGGTCAACTGGGTCAGGACCTGGACGACGGTGTGGGTGTTGGTGGCGTCCAGGGACGCGGTGGGTTCATCGGCCAGTATGAGGTCGGCCCGAGTGGCGACGGCCCGGGCGAGCATCAGACGTTGAGCTTCCCCGCCGGAGAGGTGTCGGTAGTCGGCGGCAAGGAGGTGGTCGATGCCGAACTGGGCGGCGAGGGGCTCGACCGCGAGGTCGGCGTCGGTGCGGGAGGTCCCGGTGATCAGCAATGGGAGGGTTAGATGGTCGCGCACCGAACGGGTCGGGACTCCGTAGGCGGTTTGCGCGACGCGGGCGACGCGCTTGATCCGGTGTCGGTGGATGTGGCCTTCGGCCAGGGTCAGAGTTGCGCCGAGTGCGGCGAGCAGGGTGCTCTTCCCCGAACCGGACGGGCCGATGATCGCGGTCATCGCCTCCGGGGTGAACGAATGTTGTACCTGCCGGAACAGCCATGGTCCGCCAGCGAAGCGGTGGCCGGCTGAGACCACCTCCAAACACGGACCGTGGTGCTCTTCGGGGGCGGAACTCAGCGGCATCGTGGTGGTGGGGTCAGGTCGATCCGGGCGGGCGGGTCGGTGAACGTCACCAGAGTGCGGCCGAGAGTGGAGGAGACCACCTGAACCTCGGTGGCTTCTCCGTCGACGCCGACACAGGCCGTCGAGTCGTGGACGGTGATGCTCGCGGCTGGCACGCTGAGCACTTCCAAAGGCACCGAGAGCTCGACCGTGGCGGGCAGCGTAAAGGGATCACCAGATCCGTCGGCTCCGGTCACGGGGATTATGCCGGTGTCGAGCAGCCCTTGCAGGAACGCCGGGTCGGTGACCCGGCCCTGGACCAACGGGGCCGACTGCCCGGCAAGGTGTACGAGCCGCTCGCCGGGTACCGACCCGGTCAGGTCTGTTGTGGTGTGCAGGTCCTCGATGGTCGGTGTCAGCGTCAACAGTGCTGTTCCAGCGGTGAGGGTGTCACCGACGCGGGCCTCACATGAGCCCACCCGCGCAGTCGGGGAAGGGATGAACAACGCGTCGCCGTAGGTGAGCGCCTCGCCGCCTCGGCCGGTCAGCTCGACGGCAGCCTTCATCGCCGTCCGGGTCAGTTCCCGGCCGGCCTGGTCGTCGGAGAGCCGTCCGAGCCGGACGAGTTCACCGGTCAGATCCTCGACATCGGGTCCTTTTGTCCCGATCCACAGATCCCGCCACAACGGGCTGGCGGTGGCCAGCACCACGACCGGCCGATTGTCGATCGTGGCGATCCGCTCCCCGGAGGAGACCTCGGCACCCGGAGTACAGGTGAAGCCGGTCAGGACCCCTGCGGCGACTGTCTTCACGCTGAACCCGGCCTCTAGCGTGGGAGTGAAGGTGACCTCCCGCGGGTCGGTGAAGTCACTGCTGGAGACCTCCAACGTCCCGGTCGCGGTGGGGTCTGGCTGCAGCAGCGTCGGAGTGCTGCGCCACCCCAGCGTCACCCATACCCCGGCCACCACTGCCGCGGTCAGCAGGCAGGCGATCGCGCAGGTACCCCACGTCGGGCGCACAGCCGACTGGCTCACGCGTTGGGATCGGTGATGCATCGGGCCACCTCGGGGTTGCTTGGTGTGACCACCCGGGATGAGGGATCGGCCATGTCCTTGGCGAACTGCTCCACGGTGTAGGACTCGGCTACCACTCGGTGTCGTTTCAAGCACGCCACCCGCAGAATGTCCGGATCCTCCCCGCTGGGGTTGACCACGAAATCGTTGTACAACGCAGCCAGCGGGTTGATCGTCCCGGTCGCGCACCGCGCGTCCGCCTCGCTCACCCCGGCCTTGCCTTCAGTGGCGTACGTGTACCGGCCGTAGGAGTCAGCACTCAACTCCACCTCGTACCCGGCCGAAGCCATGCACTCGCTGAACCGAGAGAACATCTCCTCATACTCCGAGCGGGTCACCACCCCATCGGAAAGCACCTCGCGTTCGAAATCCGTGGTGACGTCCGCCTGCGCCAACTGCAGAATCTGTTCGTAGTAGGCCCCTGTAGGTCGCACTTGGGGCGACGCGGGCGTGTCACCTACCGGCTGACCCGAGCATCCCGAACAAAGGAGGACACCCAGGGTGCACGCAACGACGTTCGCACCCCGGGTTCTGAGTACCCTGAGCATGCTCAGGTCATGTGCCAGTAGCGCCGAAAGAACTGACTTAGCCAACTTCAATCGAGTCACCTTCTGCTCCTTGACGCTAAGACCGTGCGTATGCACCGGCGATGGCCTCCCCGAGCGCCGACCATTCGCGCGACTGGACCGGTGCCCGGGGCTTGATGATCGCTGAGACTCCTCACTAGGGCGATCACCCGTTAGATGTCCGGTCAGTCGGTTTTCAGGGACACGTCAGGGCCCTCGAGCTCAGTCACTTCTGGGGCGAATCCAGGCGGTCGAATGCTCAGTGAATGGCAGGTGGTTTATGCCAATGGCAGCGGCTTTGTGGCTGTTGAGAACGGTGTTCTCTGAGTGAAGTGGCATGCTGGGACGAACACTCACACGAAGGGACGTCGTTGAACGAGCAGGAGTTCGAGGCGGTCTTTTGGATGCTGCGGCCGCGTCTGCTCCGGTACGCCGTTGCCCAGCTCGATCCGGCGACCTCAGAGGACATGGTGGCTGAGACGTTGTTGGCGATCTACCGCAAAGACTTGGCGTACCCGCGCGATCCCGGCGAAGTCCGCGGCCTCTATGCGCTGGCTTTCGCGATCCTCGCGGGACTGATTGCTAACGAGTACCGCGCTCGCCGCCGCCGCACGGCCCTGACCGAGAAGTTGGTCAGCCGGCTGGAGTTCCCGGCCACTGTCCCAAGCCATGAGGAGCGTCTCACCGGCCAGTGGGAGGTTGTCGATCTGCTGCGCCTCATCCCCCAGGCTGATCGGTCGGTGTTGCTCTTGTTCAACGCCGGTTTCACTACCGATGAGGTTGCGGACATCCTGGGATGCTCCCCCGCGGCCGCCGCGAAGCGGCGCACCCGTGCCAAGGCGAGGCTACAGAGCATGCTCCAGGGCCGCCAGGTGGCACGCGATGCCTGATAACTGGAATCGCTCGGAGGACCCGGAGCTGCGGGAGTTGCTCGACTCCATCGGCTGGCACGCCGACCCGGAGCCGACACTCGGCGAACCAATCCCGGATAGGTTGGAACGCCAACGAGGCGAGCGGATGCTCGCCCACATCTACGAACGCGCCGCAGCGCCTGCAAGGGCGAGACCGAGCAGCCATCGGCCTTGGTGGAGAGCCGGAGCCCTGAGCATCGCCGCCGCAGCCTCCCTGGTCCTGCTCGTGTCGATGGCAATGCTGATCAACCCATGGGCAGGAACCCGCACCGCACAAGCCGGAACTCCCCCGTTACTGCGGTTTGAGGGCGTCGACGCCGGACACATCCCTGCCCGTGGTGGGCCGGCGGACGCCGTCCTGGAGGCCCTAGCTGCGCGTGCCAAAACCCGGCCCGAGCCCGCGGCACTGCCCGTGCAGCACATCGAACTCGAGTCCTGGTGGGCGACAACGGCGGCCTCAGGTGGTGAGGGGAATGCGCCCAGGTCGGTTCTGGTGCCGGTGCGCTCCAGCAACTACGTGCTACCCAACGGCGAGTTCCGATCCATCGAGTATCGGGACAACCCACTGGATGAAGACGGCCACATCGCCGATACTCGCAGCCTTGACCAGGGGCCACCCATCAGCGATACGACGATTCGGCGGGACCCTGGTCGCGGATCCGACTATGCGGACACGCTTCCGCAGGACCCCGATCGGCTCAGCGCGGTGCTTGCGCCTGCCGCACAGTGTCCCGATGGGATCGGCGAATGCCTCGTCGAACAAGTCATCACGCTACACACCGGCTATGTGCTCAAACCGGAACTCACCGCCTCCATGTGGACGGCGCTACAGCGGCAGTCCGATATCACCTACCTGGGCACCACCACCGACCGACATGGTCGCTCAGCGCAGGTGCTGAGCACGTCAGTTCTCCAAGGAAGCAACCAGATTCTCATCCTGGCTGACCCGGCCACCGGCGCCTTCCTCGGGTACGAGCGCATCCTGACCAAACCTAATCCGCTCTACGGCTTCGACCCACCCGCAGTCCTGGACTTCACCCTCGTCATCACCGCTGATCGAGTCAACGCAAACGACGTCCCGAACGACATGACGACACGACACCTCTGAGGGGGAGACAGGTTAGATTCCTGCGTGAGCCAGCGGCTGGGAATCATTTTGGACCTCGCAGCGTCCGCTGGCACGCGGTCCCCCAATCGGAGCCAACAGATTGACCTGTGACCCTCCAGTTCCGCCTGACCGCTGAGGAGTTCGATGCGTTGATGCAGGCTGCTGAGCGGCGCGGTCTTCCCGTGTCGACGCTGGCTCGCGA
>JAUNSA010000133.1 GCA_030539405.1 Propionibacteriaceae bacterium | reverse complement strand
TGTGAGGCGCCGTGTCGGACCGAGCCATGGGGTTGTAGGGTGATCGGGCAGTGAACCGGAGGGAGCAGGCGTTGACAGGGTCCGTGGTGGTCATCGGCAACTTCGACGGCGTGCACCCCGGGCACCAGCAGGTGCTCGCGGCGGCCAGGCAGGAAGAGCCGGGCGTGCCGCTGGTCGTCCTGACCTTCTGGCCCCACCCCGCCTCGGTCGTCCGGCCCGGCGGCGGGCCCAAGCTGCTCACCAACCTCGAGGACCGGGTGGCCCTGCTGCGCGCGGCAGGCGCTGATGAGGTCCGGGTGATCGACTTCACCCGCGAGCTGTCCCAGCAGACGCCGGCCGAGTTCGTGGAATCACATCTGGTGCCCCTGGCCCCCCGCCGGGTCGTGGTCGGGGAGAACTTCCGGTTCGGGCACAAGGCCTCCGGCGACGTGGACACCCTGACCGAGCTGGGGGAGGGCCGCTTCGCGGTCACGGGCCTCCCGCTCGTCCACGTGGGCGACGAGGAGACCTGCAGTTCCGGCGTCCGGGCCGCACTGGAGGCCGGCGACGTCCGTCATGCGGCGGAGCTGTTGGGCCGCCCGTTCCGCTTCCGCGGGGTGGTGCGTCACGGTGACAAGCGGGGCCGTGAGCTGGGCTTCCCGACGGCGAACCTGCCGGTCCCCAACGAGTTCGCCAGCCCCGCCGACGGGGTCTATGCCGGGTGGGTGACCCGGCTGGACGGGCTGGACGCGCACGGCGATCCGCTGCCCGAGGGCCACCAAGCCCCCACGTGGCCCGCGGCGATCTCGGTCGGGTCCAACCCCACCTTCGACGGGCACGACCGGCGGGTGGAGAGCTTCGTCCTCGACCGGGACGACCTGGAGCTCTACGACGCCCCCATCGCGGTCGATTTCTGCTCACGCATCCGGGGGCAGGTGCGCTTCGACGGCATCGAGGCGCTGATCGCGCAGATGGACGCCGACGTCGCGGCCACGCGTGTTGCGCTGGCCGAGCACCCCTGCGCCTGAGGCCCGCACCGACGAGACGCCCCTGACCGATCGGTCAGGGGCGCGGAGGTGTCAGCGAACGGTGAGGGACTTGCGGAAGATGGCCTCGATCGGATCCTCGGTGCCCTCGCCCTCGCCGTCGATGACCGACAGGTTGATGGCGCTGCGGTGCTCACCGGTCGGCGCGTAACCGAGGCCGATGTAGAGCGGGATGGCGGCCGGGTTGTCGGGGCTGACGCCGAGGAAGACCTCGTCGTAGCCGAGATCCTTGGCCAGCTCCTCCAGGTGGCCGGTCAGGGCGGCACCCAGGCCCTGGCGGCGTCCCTGCGGGTAGACCCACAGCAGCTGCATCTCCGGGACCAGCGGGGTGTCGTCGTCATTGCGGCAGTCCAGGATGACCCGACCGGCGATCTCGCCGTCGATCAGGCCCACCACCACGTAGTAGTCGCCCTCATCCTGCCGGTCGAGGTAGGAGGCGGACAGGCCCTTGGTCTTCGCCGTCTCGTTCGCCTCGAGGGAGGGCAGGTCGTCACGCGTCGCGAGACGCGTCTCGATCGTCGGTGCCTTGTCGGCCTGGGTCATCGTTCACTCCTCGTCCTCGCGCGGATCCGCGCCCGACCAGTCTTGCGGATGGGCGGGGAAACGCAAGTCCATCTCGCCCGGTGAGCGCCGGGGCAACGGCTGGCTATCATGTGTCCCCGTGGCCGACCCGGCCCACCACCCTCCTGCCGAACGGACCCCATTGTGAAGAAGCGCCTCGCCCTCGTCACGACCTCCTCGATCGCCTCGCTCGCCCTGCTGGTCGGCTGCTCCGGCGCCCCGGCAACCCCCGCAGATCAAGCCCCCGGCAACGGTGCCCCCACCGCGGGCGCCCCCGCCACGAACACCCCCGGCACGACCGAGCCGGGCACCACCCCTGCGCCTGCGGCGTCCGAGCCCGCTGCCCCCGCAGGCGGCGTCACCCTGCCCGGCACGACCGTCGGGGAGACCGTCGACACCGACGCCTTCTTCAACGCCATGGGTGAGGGCATGAAGGCCGCCACCACCTACACCGAGGTGACCACCTCCCAGATCACCCTGGGGGAGTCCTCGACCACGCTGGTGACCACCACCCAGGTCGACGTCACCGACCCCGCCCACTACAAGGCCCACTCGGTGACCGAGACGGACGGCACGGTCGACTCCGAGTCCGTGATCGACGGCACCACGATGTACACCAAGACCGAGGGTGGGGACTGGAAGTCCGAGGAGCTCGCCGGCAGCGTCGACGAACTGAACTCCGGCCTCGGTGAGGTCGGCGCCGACGTCCGGGAGGCCGCCACGGTCACCTACCAGGGCGAGGAGGACGTCAACGGCACCTCCACCCGCAAGTACGAGGTGGCCATCGACATGGGGGGCTCCATCGGTACCCTCACCAACACCTACTGGCTGGACAGCCGCGGCATCGCGCTGAAGTCCGTCTCCGGCGTCGGGGTGGCCGGCTCCACCAACGAGACGATCAAGACCAAGATCGGCGAGCCCGTCGAGATCGTGGTGCCCCAGGTCTGACGCGCACTGCGCTCAGGCCCCAGCCCTGTCGCCGGGGTCGGCACCCCTCAGGAGAGTTCCTTGATGTGGGTGACGACCTCGGCGACGGCCTGTTGGGCCGATCCGTAGAGCATCGCGGTGTTGTCGGCGAAGAACAGCGCGTTCTCGATGCCGGAGTAGCCCGCACCGCGTCCGCGCTTGATGACGATGCACTGGCGCGCCTTGTCGGCGTCCAGGATCGGCATGCCGTAGATCGGGCTGGACTTGTCGGTGCGCGCGACGGGGTTCACCACGTCGTTGGCGCCGATCACCAGGGCCACGTCGGCCAGGGGGAAGTCGGCGTTGATCTCGTCCAGGTCGAAGATCTGGTCGTACGGCACGCCCGCCTCGGCGAGCAGCACGTTCATGTGGCCGGGCATCCGGCCGGCGACGGGGTGGATGGCGAACTTCACGTCCACGCCCTCGGCCTCCAGCAGCTTGGTCATCTCGTAGACCTTGTGCTGCGCGCCGGCCACGGCCATGCCGTACCCGGGGACGATGATGACCGAGCCCGCGTAGCGCATCATGGCGGCGGCGTCCATGGCGGAGACCTCCTTCATGCTGCCCTCCATGCCCCCGCCGGCCTGGGCCTCGCCCGTGATCGGGGCGAACAGCACGTTGGTCAGCGGCCGGTTCATGGCCTTGGCCATGAGCTGGGTCAGCAGCGTGCCGGCCGCGCCGACGACGATGCCGGCGATGATCAGCGCGGGGTTGCCCAGGACATAGCCCTCCAGGCCCACGGCCAGGCCGGTGAACGCGTTGAGCAGCGAGATCACCACCGGCATGTCGGCGCCGCCGATCGGGCTGGTCAGCGCGAACCCCAGGATGAGCGCCATCGCGAAGAACGCGATGACGAGCACCGGGTGGGGGCCGACCACGACGATGGCGATGCCCAGCGCGAGCGTGACAGCGGTGTGCAGGATATTGCCGAGGTTCTGGACGGGCCAGCGCACCGCCTTCTTCATGACGCCCTGCAGCTTTGCCCACGCGAGGATCGAGCCGGAGAAGGCGACCGAGCCGATCAGGGCGCCCAACATGGCCAGCACGGCGTGCAGCCCGGTGGGCGGCTCGGCGCGGGTGAACTCGACGGCCGCGATGAGCGCCGCGGCGCCGCCACCCATGCCGTTGTAGACAGCCACCATCTGGGGCATGTCGGTCATCTTCACGGCCTTGCCCAGCCAGGCGGCGATGCCGGCGCCGAGCACCAGCGCGATGATGCACAACACCAGGTTGATCGTCTTGCCGGGGGCGAAGTAGGCCAGGCCGCCGTCGGTGCCGGGGATGAAGAAGGTGGCCACCGTGGCCAGCACCATGCCGACCCCCGCCCAGGTGATGCCGGAGGCCGCCGTCTTCGGCGAGCTCATGGCCTTCAGGCCGAGGATGAACAAGATGGCGACCACGAGGTAGACGCCGTTGAGGACCCAGCTCATGCCTTCGCCCCCTTGGTGGCGTCGCCCTTGGTGGTGAACATCGCCAGCATGCGTTCGGTGACCACATACCCGCCGGCCGCGTTGGCGGCCCCCAGCAGGACGGCCAGGAAGCCCAGCACCAGTTGGAGCGGGGTCTCGGCGTGGGCCAGCGCCCACATCGACCCCACCAGCACCACACCGTGGACGAAGTTGGAGCCCGACATCAGCGGCGTGTGCAGGATCACCGGCACCCGCGAGATCACCTCGTAGCCGACGAACGCCGCCAGGACGAAGATGTAGAGGTACAGCAGGTCGATCATGCGTTCGGCTCCTCGGACGCGGTGGGTGCGGGCTGGGTCGGGGGCGGCTGGATCGGTGCGGGCTCGGGCAGGCCGAGGACGCGGGCGACGCCGGCGTGCACGAGGCGTCCCTCATGGGTCAGCGCCGTGCCGGCGATCACCTCGTCGCTCCAGTCGATGGCCAGGGCGCCGTCGGCCAGCATCGGGGTGGTGAAGTTGAGCAGGTTCTTGGCGAACATCTCCGAGGTGTGCACGGGCATCCGGCCGGGCAGGTTGGTCGGCCCGACGACGCGGGCGCTGCCCACCAGGACGTCCTTGCCGGCGACGGTGCCCTCGACGTTGCCGCCGCCCTCGGCGGCCATGTCGACCACCACCGAGCCGGGCTTCATGGCCTCGACCATGGCCCGGGTCACGATGACCGGGGCCTTCTTGCCGGGCACGGCCGCGGTCGTGATCAGGACGTCGGCGTCCGCCACGGCCTTGGCCAGGGCGGCGCGCTGCTGCTCCAACTCCTCGGCGGTGAGCTCGCGGGCGTACCCGCCCTCGCCGGTGGCGCTGACGCCGGTGTCGACGAACTTCGCACCGAGGCTCTCGACCTGTTCGCGGGTCTCGGGCCGGACGTCGTAGCCCTGGACCATGGCGCCGAGCCGCTTGGCGGTGGCGATGGCCTGCAGGCCCGCGACGCCGGCGCCGATCACCAGCACGCGGCTGGGCCGGATCGTGCCGGCGGCATAGGTCAGCATCGGGAAGAACTTCGGGGCGCGGGCGGCGGCGATCAGCACGCACTGGTAGCCCGAGGCCGACCCCTGGGAGGACAGCAGGTCCATGGACTGGGCCCGCGAGATGCGGGGGAGCAGCTCCAGGGCGAAGGTGGTGGCCCCGGTCGCGGCGAGCGCCTCGACGTGGTCGACGCCGGCATACGGCGTCAGCAGCCCCATCACCACCTGGCCCGGCCGCAGGGCGGCCCGGTCGGCGTCGGTGAGGTTGCCGATCGTCCAGATGACGTCGCTGCCCGCGATGACCTCGGCCGAGGTGTCGACCCAGTCGACCTCGCCGAGGGATGCAGGCGTGGCGAACGCGGCGTCCGTGGCGCCGCGCTGCACGAGCACGCGGGCGTCCAGGCCTGCGAGCTTCTTCACGACGTCACCGACGATGGGGGAACGGGTCTCGTGCTCCGCGCTGGCGGGGATCCCGATCACGACCGTCATTGGGCACTCCTTTGCTGGTGACCCGCTCAGGCTACTACGCCGTGTCGTTGAGTGGCGATGCGCCGTGCCAAGCCTTGGGCGGTGGGAACCCAAGCCCTCGGCGGTCGGGGCATTTGGGGCTGGATGCCGGCGTCCGGTAGAGTTGCTCCTTGGCGTCAGGACGCCCGCGGAACGAGAGAGCCACCCATCCGGGACCGGCACCGCGCAACGGACGAGGGGAGCTGCACATGGATGCCGCAACGAAGAAGGCCATCATCGAGGAGTACGCGACGAAGCCGGGCGACACGGGCTCTCCCGACGTCCAGATCGCGCTGCTCAGCAAGCGGATCTCGCACCTGACCGAGCACCTCAAGCAGCACAAGGGTGACCACCACAGCCGTCGTGGTCTGATGCTGCTGGTCGGCCAGCGCCGCCGTCTGCTCAACTACGTCGCCAAGAACGACGTCGAGCACTACCGTGCGCTGATCGCGCGTCTCGGCCTGCGTCGTTGACGTCTCGCACTTCACACCAGGGAGTGGCCCCCGCGGCCACTCCCTGTTGTGCATGCTCAGGCTAGTCTGAGCTCGTAGGACCAACCACAACTGAACATCTGTCCACCCGCTGCACCTGGCCCGCGCTCGTCGGTCCTCGGTAGTGGCCTCCGGGGCGTCGTCCCGTGGGCCTCGATCGAAGACCGATCCCAACAACTGGCCGGAGCTCAGGTGTCGCACACCGAAAGGAAAAGACTCCATGGCCATGGATCATCCCGACGTCCGCTTCGCTGAAGCGGTCATCGACAACGGCTCGTACGGCAAGCATGTCGTCCGCTTCGAGTCCGGCCTGCTCGCCCAGCAGGCCAACGGCTCGGCGGCGGTGTACCTCGACGAGGACACCATGCTGCTGTCGGCCACCACCGCCCAGAACAACCCGCGCGACGCGATCGACTTCTTCCCGCTGACGGTCGACGTCGAGGAGCGCATGTACGCCGCCGGGCGCATCCCCGGCTCCTTCTTCCGCCGTGAGGGCCGCCCGTCCGAGGCCGCCATCCTCGCCTGCCGCCTGATCGACCGCCCGCTGCGCCCCTGCTTCGTCAAGGGCCTGCGCAACGAGGTCCAGGTCGTCGTGACGGTCATGGCGCTCAACCCCAACGTGCGCTACGACGTCCTGGCGATCAACGCCGCGTCGGCGTCCACCACCCTGGCCGGCCTGCCCTTCGCCGGCCCCGTCGGTGGCATCCGCGTCTCCCTGATCGGCGACCAGTGGGTCGGCTTCCCGACCGTGGAGCAGCAGGAGGACTCGGTCTTCGACATGGCCGTCGCCGGGCGCGTTCTGCCTGATGGTGACGTCGCGATCATGATGGTCGAGGCCGGTGGCACCGAGCAGACCGCCGACAAGATCCGCGCGGGTCGCAAGGCCCCGACCGAGGAGATCGTCGCCGAGGGCCTCGAGGCCGCCAAGCCCTTCATCAAGGCGCTGTGCGAGGCGCAGGTCGAGCTGGCCAACCAGCTCCCCAAGGCCATGAGCGCCTTCCCGGTGTTCAAGGACTACGAGGACGACGTCTACGAGGCTGTTGCCCAGTCGGCCACCGAGCGCCTGCAGGCCGTCATGTCCATCTCGGGCAAGCACGAGCGCGAGACCTCCACCGAGGAGCTGCTCGCCGCCATCCGCGAGGAGGTCGGCCCCCGCTTCGAGGGTCGCGAGAAGGAGGTCACGGGCGCCTACCGCGCGCTGACCAAGAAGGTCGTGCGCCGCAAGACGCTCACCGAGGGCGTCCGCATCGATGGCCGCGGCACCCGCGACATCCGCACGCTGAGCGCCGAGGTCGGCGTCCTGCCCCGCGTGCACGGCTCGGCCCTGTTCATGCGCGGCGAGACCCAGATCCTGGGCGTCACGACCTTGAACATGCTCGACATGGAGCAGAAGCTGGACACGCTCTCGCCCGAGACGACCAAGCGCTACATGCACAACTACAACTTCCCGCCGTACTCCACCGGTGAGACCGGT
>JAUNSA010000132.1 GCA_030539405.1 Propionibacteriaceae bacterium | reverse complement strand
CCGGTGGCGAGGAAGGAATCCGCCCGACGGCGCCGATCCTCCGAAGTCACTGGGTCACTCGGCCGGCTGCGTCTCGACCCACGCAGCCAACTCGACGCGAGGACCGGTGAAGAACGGGGTCTCCTCGCGCACATGCAGGCGCGCCTCGACGGCCCGCTGGGCGCGCATGGCGTCGGTGAGGCGGTGCAGTTCGTCGGCCTCGAAGGCGAGCAGCCACTCGTAGTCGCCCAGGGCGAACGCCGAGGTGGTCGAACCGAGCACGTCGGGGAACTCCTTGGCGGCCATGCCGTGGGTCCGCAGCATGTGGGACCGCTTGGAGCCGTCCATGTAGTACCACTCGTAGCTGCGCACGAACGGGTACACGGTGAGCCACGGCCGCGGCGCAATGCCGGAGAAGCAGGCGGGCGTGTGCGCGTTGTTGAACTCGGCCGGGCGGTGGACGCCGACGTTGCTCCACCGCGGCTCCAGCACCTCCCCCAGCGTCGAGCGGCGCAGGGCGTGGTAGGCGGCCTGCAGCTTGGTCGGATCGTCGGCGAGCAGCCACACCATCAGGTCGGCGTCCGCCCGGAAACCGCCCACGTCGTACCAGCCGCGGATGGTGACGCCGGTCGCCTCGACGGCGGCGACCGCCTCGGCCGCGTGCTCCGCGCGGTCGGACGCCTCGCCGGCCATCAGCCCGGCCATGGTGAACACCGAGTACATCACGTAGTGGGAGCCAGAGTTGACCTCCTCGGGCGCGACATAGGTGTCGCGGGGGTCGCCGCTGAAGGGCGCGCCGGGGGTCTTGCCGTGGGGTGCCTGGGACATGGTGCTCCTCGCGTTCGTGGTCAGGTCAGGTCAGGGAAACGAAGGTCACTCGGGGGCCCCGCACGCGGCGGGGAGGGTCGGGCCGCCGGGGCGTCCCGAACCGCAACAGGTGGTCGTGCAGGTGCGCAGCCCGCCCAGGGTGGACCGGACCGGGTCAGCCGCAGGGTCGAACGACGCCTCGGACGCCCCGACGCTGGCCGCGACGGCGTCGGCGAGCATGCCCACGAAGGCGGGGTGGACGCCGGCGGTGGCGGCCCGGACGTAGCCCAGGCCGAGGCGCTCGGCGGTCTCGCGGGCCTGGGTGTCGAGGTCGTAGACGACCTCCATGTGGTCGTTGACGAAGCCGTAGGGCACGGTGATGACCGAAATCACTCCCTCCCCCGCCAGCTCCTCGAGCCTGTCGTCGATGTCGGGCTCCAGCCACGGGATGTGCGGGGCACCCGAGCGGCTGCACCAGGCCAGCTCCCAGTCCCCGGCGTCCAGGCCGACCTCGGCCGCAATCCGGGCGGCCACCCGTGCGTGCTGCTCGGCGTAGGTCTGCCCCTCCCCGGGGCCGGACGCCGCGTCCATGGCGGTCGGGATCGAGTGGGAGACGAACACGACCCGCGAGCCGGGCGCCTGGGCCAACGCGTCGCGCACGGCGTCCGCGTTGGCGGTGACGAAGCCGTCGGTCTCGGCGAAGGGGCCGATTTTGACCAGGTCGAGCTCCACCCCGGCTGTGGCCAGCCCAGCGGTGTCCAGGCCGGCGGCGAGGTCCTCGCGGTACTGGCGGCACCCCGAGTACGAGGCGTACCCGGCGGTGGCGAGCACCAGCACCCGCTGCGCTCCGGCCTCGGCCAGGGCGGCGAGCGTCTCGTGGACGTACGGCGTCCAGTTGCGGTTGCCGATCACGATCGGCAGCGTGACGCCGCGCTCGGCCAGGGCGTCCCCGAGGGCCGCCATGAGTTCGGCGTTGCGCTCGTTGATCGGGGAGATGCCCCCGAACCGCTGGTAGTGGCCCGACACCTCGACGAGCCGCTCGTCCGGGATGCCCCGGCCCCGGGTGGCGTTGCGCATGAAGGGCAGGACGTCCTCGGGGCCACGCGGCCCGCCGTAGGAGGCCACCAGCAGGGCATCGAAGGTCACATCGCCTCCAGGCGGGGGGTCGAGCCGAGGTCAGACAACCCCAGGCCCGTGATCGGGCAGGTGTCGCAGTCGAGCGTGTCGGGCGGGACGGCCTCGGGCGTGGCCGCGTAGTCGAGTTCGAGGTTGCGCAGCACGGGCCGGACCTGCGGCTCGATGCCCCACAGCTCGCTCAGCGCGGAGAGGTAGACCTCGGCGCGTCCCTCCTCGGCGGCCTTGCGCGCCCGCACGCTCGGCACGTGGACCAGCCGGGCGGCGAGCCGGCGCAGCGCGTGAGCGGCCTCCTCGCCGGTCACGGGACGCCCCTGGGGCAGCCGCGCCACCTCGTCGGCGACCATGTCGTTGACGGTGTCGCGCAGCGCGACGACGACCGGGTCCATCTCGCGTCCCTTCAGGCGGCTGACGAGGTCACGGACGCCCTCGTCCACGAGATCGCGCGCGTGGCTGATCTCGCGGCGGGAGGCGTCCGGCACGTGGCGTTGGATCGTGGGCAGGTCGAGCAGGACCACACCGGGCACCCCGGCTGCGGCCGGGTCGATGTCACGGGCGACGGCCAGGTCGACCAAGGCGAGCGGACGCGCCTCCCCCGGCCCGGCGGCGCGGGCGGCCATGACCTCGGCCACGACGGACGCCGACAGGATCGGCTTGCCGAGCCCCCGGCAGGTGATCACGACATCGGCGCCGGCCACGGCGTCGGCCAGGTGAGCGGCCGCGGGCTCGACCCCCGGGTGGGAGGCGGCGAACGCCTCGGCCCGCCCCGAGGAGGAGTGCACGGCGATGGCGCCGCAGCCACGGACCTTCAGGTCGGCCACGACCGCGCCCGCGTAGGCGCCGGTGCCGAGCAGCAGCACGCGCGTGGTGTCCCAGTCGCGGCGCAGCAGGTCGAGCCCGACGGAGACGACGGAGCGACCGGTCGCGGCCAGACGGGTGAGGTGCGACACCTTGCGTGAGGTGCGCAGGGCCTGCTCGATGGTCTCGGTGAGCAGCCCGGTGGCGATGCCGTCGCGGTGCGCCTCGCGCAGGGCGCGGCGCAACTGCCCGGCGATCTCGCGCTCGCCCACGACCATGGAGTCCAGCCCGGCGCCCACGTCGAAGAGGTGCTGCAGGGCGGCGGTGTCGTCGCGCACGGTCACGGGGACGGTCGCCGGGGCGTCCAGCGCCTCGTCGATCGCCTGCCGGACGCCGTGGGCCACAGCCTCGGTGGGGGCGTCGGCGTCCACATACACCTCGACGCGGTTGCAGGTGGCGAGCACGACCGCACCGCGCACCGCCTCCGTCCCGGCGACCACGCGCGCCCCCAACCCGGGGACGGCAGGCGTGACCGTTTCGACCGCGTCGAGCCCGTGCTCGGCGTGGTGGACGGAGATCAGGTGGAGTGACATACCTCACTCATTGAACCATTTCGTGCGAACGTCCTCCGAATCGGGCCGGCGTGCCGGGGCCAACGCGCGCGACCTATGATCGAGCGGTGACCTCCTCCGCGATGCCGCCCCTGCTCCAAGCCCTGTCGGGGCACCGACCGTCGACGTTGCCGGTCTGGTTCATGCGGCAGGCGGGCCGCTCCCTGCCGGAGTACCGCGAGATCCGCCAGGGCACGAAGATGATCGAGTCCTGCCTCATCCCCGAGTTGGCCGCCGAGATCACCCTGCAGCCTGTCCGCCGCCACCGCGTGGACGCCGCCATCTTCTTCAGCGACATCATGGTGCCCCTGCGGTTGGCCGGCGTCGATGTCGACATCGCGCCGGGCATCGGCCCGGTCATCGCCTCGCCGGTGCGTACCGCGTCCGATGTGCGGGCCCTGGTCGAGCACGAGCTCGGCGACACCGCGATGATCACCGAGGCGATCCGCATCATCACCGCCGAGCTGTCCACCACCCCCTCGGGTGAGGCCGACTGGACGCCGCTGATCGGCTTCGCCGGCGCCCCCTTCACGCTGGCCGCCTACCTGGTCGAGGGGCGTCCGAGCCGCGACCACCTGGCCGCCCGCTCGCTGATGTTGTCCGACCCGGACGCCTGGGCGGCGCTCATGGAGTGGTGCGCCGACCTGTCCGGCGCGTTCCTGACCCTCCAGGTGGACGCGGGTGCCTCGGCGGTCCAGCTCTTCGACAGTTGGGCCGGCTCGCTGCCCCTGGCCGACTACGCCGCCCACGTCGCCCCGTGGTCGCGCCGCGCGTTGGCGTCGGTCGAGGGCCGGGTTCCCCGCCTGCACTTCGGGACCGGGACCGGCCACCTGCTCGAGGAGATGGCCCGAGGCACGGACGCGTTGGGCATCGACTACCGCACCCCGCTGGACGAGGCGGCCGCCCGCCTGCCCGGCGTCCCGCTGCAGGGCAACATCGACCCGGCCCGCCTCCTCTCGGGCTGGGCCGCGCTCGAGGCCCACGCGCACGATGTCATCGCCCGCGGCCGGTCCGCGGTCAGCCATGTGGTGAACCTCGGCCACGGCGTCCCGCCCGAAACCGACCCCACGATCCTCACCCGTCTCGTCGAAACGATCCATCAGGCATGAACCACGTCCCTTCGGTCGTCCTCGGTGGCGGCATCGGCGGCCTCCAGACCGCACACCTGCTCGCGAAGGCGGGCCTGGCCCCCGTGTTGCTGGAGTCGCGCGGCTCCTGCGGCGGGCTCGTGTTCGGCGCGCCCATCGGCGGGGTCTGGGTCGACCTCGGCGCGGAGTCGTTCGCCAAGCGCTCGGTCGCGACCGCCGACCTGTGTATCGAGCTCGGCCTGGATGTGGTGGACCCGTCGGGCCAGTCCTGGTTGTGGTCCCACCGCGAGGGCGGCTTCGCGGTGCGGATTCCGCACGGGGTCCTCGGCATCCCGACCGACCTGGACGACCCGATCCTGCCCACGCTGCTCTCGCCTGAGGGCCTGGCGCGCGCCCGCGAGGACCTCACGATGGGTCCGGACGCCGGCGCCGATGCGGCCGACCTGGCCACGCTGGTCGAGACCCGCCTCGGCGCCGAGGTGCTGAACCGGCTGGTCGATCCGGTCGCGGGCGGGGTCCACTCGGCGCACCCCTCCCAACTGTCGGTCGACATCATCTCGCCGGGCCTGCGCCAGGCGATGGTCCGCGAGGGGTCCCTGGTGCGGGCCGCGGCGGCCCTGCGCGCGTCGGCCCCGGCCGGCGCGGTGGTCAGCTCGGCCTCGGCGGGCCTGTTCACGCTGCCCCGCGCGCTGGCGTCCCGGATCATCGAGCTGGGCGGCACGGTGGCGACCCGCCGGGTCGTCACGGGGATCGCCCGCGACGGCGAGGCCTGGGCCATCACCCACCACGAGGCCGGACGCGCGCCCGACCCGGCGGCGCCACCCATCCCGGTCGGCGAGCCCGAGGTCCTCACCACCGACAAGCTCGTCGTCGCCCTCGACGGACGCGCCGCGCTCGACCTGCTGCGCGGCGTCCCCGAGCTGGAGGTCGGCGACTGGCAGCTCCCCCAGGGCGCCGACCTGGCCCAGGTGTGCCTCGTGCTGGACGCCCCCGCCCTGGACGCCGGACCGCGCGGCTCGGGCCTGCTCGTGACGCCCGAGGCCGAGGGCGCCGAGAAGCAGGTGGCCTGCAAGGCGATCACCCACTACTCGATCAAGTGGCCCGGCGTCGTCGCGGGCACCGGCAAGCATGTCCTGCGGGTGTCGTACGGGCGCGCCGGCGTCCCGACGCCCGAGCCGACCCTGGCGGGCGCACTGGCCGACGCGTCGGTGCTGCTGGGCGTCGACCTCGCCGAGGACCAGGTGGCCGGGCACACCATCGTGCACTTCCCGAACTCGCTCCCCCCGCAGACCCCGGCCCACCGCGTCCGGGTGCGGGAGCTCGCCGACCGCCTGGCCGACCTGCCGGGCCTGGCCATCACGGGCGCGTGGTACGCCGGCAACGGCCTGGCGGCCGTGGTCGCCGACGCCGCCCGCGTGGCGAACGAACTGGCCCGCTGATGGTCACCACCAGTCCCACCGGCGGGCTCGTCCTGCGCCTGGGCACGCGGGGCTCCGAGCTGGCCCGCACCCAGTCCGAGCAGGTGGCTGACCGGCTGCGCGCCCTCGGTCACACCGTTGAGGTGGTGGTCATCCGCTCCGAAGGTGATGTCACCTCGGGATCACTTCTGGAGGTGGGCGGACTCGGTGTCTTCGCCGCCGCCCTGCGCGTGGCCCTCCTCGACGGAGAGGTCGACCTGGTCGTCCACTCGCTGAAGGACCTGCCGACCGCCCCCGTCGAGGGCCTCACGGTGGCGGCCATCCCCGAGCGCGAGCTCCCCTTCGACGCCCTGTGCGCCCGCGACGGCCTCCGCCTGGAGGACCTGCCGGCCATGGCCCGGGTGGGCACCGGCTCGCCGCGCCGGGCGGCCCAACTGCGCGCCCTGCGCCCCGACCTCACCATCGTCGAGATCCGCGGCAACGTCGGCACCCGGCTGGCCCGCGTCCACGGGCACGGCCCCGAACGCGGCGACCTGGACGCCGTCGTGCTCGCCCGCGCCGGCCTGGCCCGACTGGGTCGCTTCGACGCCGCCACCGACACCCTCGACCTGCTGCCCGCGCCGGGCCAGGGCGCCCTCGCGGTGGAGTGCCGCACCCTCGACGTCGGCCTGCGCGAGGCCCTGCTGGCGATCGACGACGAGCCGACCCGCCTGTGCGTGACCGCCGAACGCACCGTCCTCGCCGTCCTGGAGGCAGGTTGTGCCGCCCCGGTCGGCGCCTACGCGCGCGTGATCAACGGACGCCTCGAGTTCACCGCCGCGGTGTTCAACGCCGAGGGCTCCGCTTCGGTCACCACCCGCCGCTCCGCCGACCTCCCCCTCGACGTGGGCGCGCTCGGCCACGAGGTCGCCCAGGACCTGCTCGCCCAGGGCGCCGCCGACATCACCCCGCTGGGGGCGACCCGCGAAAGCCAACTCGCGGACTTCCACCACGAGCAGGCGTTGTGGGCCCCCGGCACGCACGAGGCGCTCGTCGGACGCCGCATCCTGCTCCCCCGCCCCGAGGGTCCGATCGCGCAGGCGATCCGCGGCGCCGGCGCCGAGGTGGACGCCGAACCCGTCACCGAGACCCGTCCGCTGCCCTACTCCCTGCCCGGGCGCGTCGACTGGCTGGTCCTCACCTCGCCGGTCGCGGTCCGGATGCTCACCGAGGCCGAGGTGGACCTGTCCGACCTGGCCGAGCGCATCGCCGCCGTGGGGCCGGCCACCGCGGCCGCCATCACGGCGACGGGCGCGCGGGTCGACCTCGTCCCCGAGGGCCGTTCGGACGCCGACGCCCTGCTCGCTGCCCTGCCGGACGGCCCGGCCAGCGCCCTGCTGCCCGGCTCCGCCCTGGCGAGCCCGCGGCTGGCCGACGGGCTGACCGCGCGCGGCTGGGACGTGGAGGTCGTGCCGACCTACACCACCGCCGCCGTCGAGCAGGCCGCCTCGATCCGCCCGTGGAGCGAGTACGACGCCGTCGTGGTCACCGCCGGATCGGTGGCCCGCGCCCTGGTCGACGTGGTCGGACTGCCCGACGATCATGTGGCCGTCGTCACCCTGGGCCAGCCGAGCGCGGCGGCCTCCGATGCCGTCGGGCTGCACGTGGACGCCATCGCCCCCACCCAGGACGGGCCCGGCGTCGGTGATCGTGGC
>JAUNSA010000131.1 GCA_030539405.1 Propionibacteriaceae bacterium | reverse complement strand
AAGCACGCTGTTGAGTTCTCAAACTTCCGACACACACCACAAGAAACCACAACCATTCCGGCCGCAATCCCCCGCAGGGCACTCGATCTACTTTACAGAGTTGATGTCATCGAGTCAAACTCGGTGCCATTCCCTCTGCCGAGGCACACGCTGACGCCACTCCCGAAGGAGTCGCATCGTTGGTGTGGGCTCGTACGTCCGAGAAGCTCCGGCCTTGCCTTTCGGCTTGTCCATCCGCTCCCCGAGCGCTTGGTAAACATTACACGTGGTCCGCCCCGATTCCAAATCGAGGAGTCGGCAAGGGCGTTCCCCCCTGTCAGGGCCGGGTTCAGCCCCACCCCACGCGGTTCAGCCCTGCACGACCTCGACGGCGCCGACGGTCTTCTTGCCCCGCCGGACCACGACCCAGCGTCCATCCAGGAGGTCCTCGGGCGCCACCACCGCGTCCGCGTCAGTCACCTTGACGTTGTTGAGGTAGGCACCGCCCTCGTCGATCGCGCGGCGTCCGGCCGAACGGCTCGGCACGACACCCGAGGCGACCAGCACGTCCACCAGGGAGGGCAGGGTCTCCCCCACCTCCAGGCGTGGGGCCTCGAGCTGGCGCGCGACCGCGGCCAGGGTGCGGGCGTCCAGCTCGCGCAGTTCCGAGCGGCCGAACAGGGCGGCGGCAGCAGCTTCGGCGGCGCGACGCTCCTGTTCGCCGTGCACCAGGTCGGTGATGTCGTCGGCCAGGGCACGCTGGGCAACCCGCAGGAACGGCTTCTCGGCCTGCTGGGCCTCGATCTGCTCGATCTCCTCGCGCGGGCGCTCGCTGAACACCTTGAGGTAGGCGATCACCATCGCGTCCTCGGCGTTGAGGAAGTACTGGTGGAACGCGTAGGGAGACGTCATCTCCGGGTCGAGCCACACGGTGCCCGACTCGGTCTTGCCGAACTTGGTGCCGTCCGCCTTCGTCAGCAGCGGCGTCGCCAACGCATGCACGCGCGCGCCCTCCGAGCGCCGGATCAGGTCGACACCGGCGGTGAGGTTGCCCCACTGGTCCGACCCACCGGTCTGGAGGGTCACCCCGTGGCTCCTGTACAGCTCGCGGAAGTCCAGGGACTGCAGCAGCACGTAGCTGAACTCGGTGTAGCTGATGCCCGTCTCGAGGCGCGCCTTGACGACCTCGCGGTCGAGCATCCGGTTCACCGAGAAGTGCTTGCCCACGTCACGCAGGAAGTCCAGCGCCGACATGCTGGCCGTCCAGTCCAGGTTGTTGACCAGCTTCGCGCCGCGCGGGCCGTCCAGGTCGATCAGGCGCCCCACCTGGGAGCGGATCCGGTCCACCCACCCGGCCACCGTGTCGAGGTCGTTCATCACGCGTTCGCCGGTCTGCTTGGGATCGCCGATGAGGCCGGTCGAACCGCCGACGAGAAGCACGGGCTGGTGGCCGGCGCGCTGCAGGGCGCGCTGCGGCATCAACTGCACGAGGTTGCCCATGTGGATGGAGGGGGCGGTCGGGTCGAACCCCACATAGGCGCTGATCGGTCCCTCGTCGAGGTGGGCGCCCAGGGCGTCCAGGTCGGTCGAGTGGGCGATCAGCCCACGCCAGGAGAGTTCTTCGATCACTGCGTTCACAACGCACCACCCTAGTGGACGCCGTGGGCGCGGCCGGGGCGGGTTCAGTCCGCCGTCGGCGGCTCGGCGTACCAGGCCAGCTCGGGCTCGGACCCGGGCTCGTACGGCACGGCCTCGACCGGCTGCAGCCAGTCGTTGATCGCGTCGATGGCGTCGAACCCCTCGGTCAACTGCTCCGCCACGCGCGCCCGGGCGGTCCCGCCGCGCCCATCGCGGGCGTCGATGGAGCCCTCGACGGTCAGGACCTCCAGTACGCCGGCGTCCAGTCGCTCGTCGATCGCCGGCAGGTCGGACGCCGTCAGGTCGGTCAGCTCGATGCCGCGGCCCTCGCAGTACTTCACCGCCGCCCCGGCGATGTGGTGCGCCTGGGCGAACGGGACGCGCTGGCGCACGAGCCAGTCGGCCACATCCGTGGCCAGCGAGAACCCTTCGGGTGCCCGCGCGGCCATCCGTTCGGGCTGGAAGTCCAGGGTGCCGATCATCCCCGCCATCGCCGGCAGCAGCACGCGCAACTGGTCGAGGCCATCGAAGATCGGCTCCTTGTCCTCCTGCAGGTCGCGGTTGTAGGCCAGCGGGAGTCCCTTGAGCGTGGTGAGCAGCCCGGCCAGGTTGCCGACCAGCCGGCCGGCCTTGCCGCGGGCGAGCTCGGCCACGTCGGGGTTCTTCTTCTGCGGCATGATGCTGGAGCCGGTCGACCAGGCGTCGTCCAGCTTGGCGAACCCGAACTCGACGGTCGACCAGAGGATCACCTCCTCGGCGATCCGCGACAGGTCCACCCCGACCATCGCCAGCACGAAGGCCGCCTCGGCGACCAGGTCGCGGGCGGCGGTGCCGTCGATCGAGTTCGGCACCGAACCGGAGAAGCCCAACTCGGCGGCCACGAACTCCGGGTCCAGCCCCAGCGAGGTACCGGCCAGCGCGGCCGACCCGTAGGGCGAGACCGCCAACCGGCGATCGAGGTCCTTCAGCCGGTCGACGTCGCGCAGCAGCGGCCACGCGTGCGCGAGCAGGTGGTGGGACAGCAGCACCGGTTGGGCCGACTGCAGGTGGGTGCGCCCGGGCATCGGGACGCCGAGGTGCTCGCCGGCCTGGTCGTGGAGGGCCACCACGACCTCCTGGACGCCGGCGGCCACGACGCGCAGTTCGTCGCGCAGGTACATCCGGATCAGGGTGGCGATCTGGTCGTTGCGCGACCGGCCGGCGCGCAGGCGTCCGCCCAGGTCGGGCCCGACCCGCTCGATCAGGCCGCGCTCGAGCGCCCCGTGCACGTCCTCGTCGGTCGGGGCCGCGACGAACGCACCCGCACTCACGTCGGCGTCCAGCGCGTCGAGCCCGGCGATCATCGCGGTCAGCTCGTCGTCGGTCAGCAACCCGGCCCTGTTCAGGGCGCGCGCGTGCGCGCGCGAGCCGGCGAGGTCGTAGGGGGCCAGGCGCCAGTCGAACTGGGTGGACTTGCTGAGCGCGAACATCGCCTCCGCCGGGCCGCCGGTGAACCGTCCGCCCCAGAGCTTGCCCTCGGCCTCGCTCATGCCACGCCTTCCTTGTCTTCCTTGTCGTCCGCGCCCAGGGCGAGGAGGTGTTCGGCCAGCGCGGAGCCCCCGTCCGGGGCCCGGCTGACGATGAGGATCGAATCGTCCCCGGCGATGGTACCGAGCACCGCGTCCATGCCCGCCTTGTCGATGGCGCTGGCCAGGTACTGGGCCGCCCCCGGTGGCGTCTTGACCACCACGAGGTTCGCCGACGCCTCGGCCGACAGCAGCAGTTCGGACGCCAGCCTCACGAGTTTGGCCTGGGCGCGGCCCAGGTCGGCGGCCTCGACGTCGCGGATCGCGTAGGTCAGCTCGCCGGCCGCCGAGCGCAGCCGGATGGCCCCGACGTCGACCAGGTCCTTGCTGAGGGTGCCCTGGGTCACCGCGAAGCCCTCCGCGGCGAGCAGGTCGGCCAGCTCAGTCTGGGAGCGGATCGTCGTGCGCGTCAGCAGCTCGACGATGCGGCCCTGCCGCGCGGCCTTGGACGTGCCCACGGCCCGGTCGGTCACGGGGCGCCCACCAGGTCGGGCAGGGCGTCGATGAAGCCCTGCAGGTCGGCCCGGGTGACGATCAGCGGCGGGGCGATCCGGATGACGTCGGGCCGCGGTGCGTTCACGATGAAGCCCGCCTCGAGGGCGGCAGCCCCGACGGCCTTGGAGGTGGGCTGGTTCAGCACGATCCCGCGCAGCAGCCCGCGGCCGCGCACGTGGTTGACCTGCGGTAGCCCGAGCCCTTCGACGGCCCCGGCGAACCAGTCCCCGGTGGCCCGCGCGTGCTCCACGAGCCCCTCGGACTCGATGACCTCCAGCACGGTGAGCGCCGCGCGCGAGGCGAGCGGGTTGCCGCCGAAGGTCGACCCGTGGTGGCCCACCTGCAGGAGGGCGGCCGCGTCCCCGGTGGCCACACAGGCGCCGATGGGGAACCCGCCGCCCAGCCCCTTGGCCAGGGTGACGACGTCGCCGACCACGTCCTCGGCCCGGCTGGCCAGCCAGTCGCCGCAGCGTCCGATCCCGGTCTGGACCTCGTCCAGCCACAGCAGCGCGCCGTGCTCGTCGCACAGGTCCCGCACCCGCGCCAGCCAGCCCGCCGGCGGCACGACAACCCCGCTCTCCCCCTGGATCGGCTCGACGACCACGGCGGCCACGTCGTCGCCCATCGCGGCGGCCAGGGCGTCCAGATCCCCGAACGGCACCCAGGTGACGTTGTCGGGCAGCGGCGCGAACGGCTCCCGGTAGGCGGCGGTCGCAGTGACCGACAGCGCGCCCAGCGTCCGGCCGTGGAAGCAACCCTCCATGGCGACCAGGCGCGGCCGTCCGGTCAGCCGGGTCACCTTGAGGGCGGCCTCGTTGGCCTCGGTGCCCGAGTTGGTCAAGAAGGTGCGCGCGACCCGGCCGGACTCCCCCGCGACGAGGGCGTCCAGCTTCTCGGCCAGCGCCACCTGCGGCTCGGAGGCGAACAGGTTGGAGATGTGCATCAGGGTGCCGGCCTGCTCGGCGATGGCGGAGACCAGCCGCGGGTGGGCGTGGCCCAGGGAGTTGACCGCGATGCCGGCCAGCAGGTCGAGGTAACGGACGCCGTCGGCGTCCCACACCCACGGGCCCTCGCCGCGCACGAGCACGCGCGGGGGCACCCCGAAGGTCTGCATGAGGGCGCCGGCGTAGCGGCCCAAGACGTCGGCGTTGCTCATGCCGGCACCACCATCGTGCCGACGCCTTCGTCGGTGAAGATCTCCAGCAGCAGGGAGTGCGGCTTGCGGCCGTCCACGATGGTGGCGAGCGAGACGCCGTCCTCGACCGCGGCCAGGCAGGCATCCATCTTCGGGATCATCCCGCTTGCCAGGCTGGGCAGCAGCCCGCGCAGGTCGGTGGTGTTGATGGCGGCGATGATCTTGTCCTTGTTGGGCCAGTCGGCGTACAGCCCCTCCACGTCGGTGAGCATGATCAGCCGGTCGGCACCCAGCGCGGCCGCCAGCGCGGCGGCGGCGGTGTCGGCGTTGAGGTTGTGGACCGCACCCGAGGCGTCCGGGGAGACCGACGCGACCACCGGGATGCGGCCCGCCGCGATCAGGTCGGAGATGGCGTCGGTGTTCACGGCGGCGACCTCGCCGACCAGGCCGAGGTCGATCTCCTCGCCGTCGACCACGGTGCCGCGGCGGCGCGCGGTGAACAGGCCGCCGTCCTCACCGGACATGCCGACCGCCAGCGGCCCGTGCGCGTTCAGCAGGCCGACCAGCTCGCGGCCGACCTGCCCGACCAGCACCATGCGGACGACCTCCATCGCCTCGGGCGTGGTGACGCGCAGGCCGCCCTTGAACTCGCTGGAGATCCCCAGGCGCGCCAGCATGTCGTTGATCTGGGGCCCGCCCCCGTGCACGACGACCGGCTTGATGCCGCAGCGGCGCAGGAACACGATGTCCTCGACGAACGCCTTCTTGAGCTCGTCGCTGACCATCGCGTTGCCGCCGTACTTCACCACGACCGTGGCGCCGGCGTACTTGGTCAGCCACGGCAGCGCCTCGACCAGCGTGCCGGCCTTCTCGTAGATCTCGCTCTGCACCTGCGCGGTGCGGATGCTGTAGGTCATGAGCTGTACTCCGCGTTCTCCTTGACGTAGTCGTACGTCAGGTCGTTGGTCCAGACGGTGGCGGACGCCGCACCGGCGGCCAGGTCGATCTCGACGGTGACCTCGCGCCCGGTCAGGTCGACCAGGGAACGGTCCTCGCCCAGGGCTCCGGTGTCGAAGACCGTGACGCCGTTGAACGACACGGAGACCTGCTCGGGGTCGAAGGTGGCCTTCGAGGTGCCGGCCGAGGCGAGCACGCGCCCCCAGTTGGGGTCGTTGCCGAAGATCGCGGTCTTGAACAGGTTGGAGCGCGTCACGCAGCGGGCGACGTCGAGCGCGTCGTCCTCGGTCGCCGCGTTGACGACGGTGACGGCGATGTCGTGGCTGGCACCCTCGGCGTCGGCCAACAGTTGCTTGGCCAACGAGCCGCACACCTGGGTGAGCGCGTCGGTGAACGCGTCGAGGTCGGGCGCGACGCCGGAGGCGCCCGAAGCCAGCAGCAGGACGGTGTCGTTGGTGGACATGCACCCGTCCGAGTCGGTCCGGTCGAAGGTGACACGGGTGGCGGCGCGCAGGGCGGTGTCGGCCTGCTCGGCGGTCAGGTCGGCGTCGGTGGTGATGACCACGAGCATGGTGGCCAGCGCGGGGGCGAGCATGCCCGCGCCCTTGGCCATGCCGCCGACGCTCCAGCCCGCCTCGCTGGTGGTGGCCGCCTGCTTGGACACCGTGTCGGTGGTCATGATCGCCAGCGCGGCGTCCGTCCCACCCGTGATGGACAGCGCCGCCGCGGCGTCGGCGATGCCGCCGCGTACGGCGTCCATGGGGAGGCGGACGCCGATCAGGCCGGTCGAGCAGACCGCGACCTGGTCGGGGGTGGTGTCGAGGGCGGACGCCGTGGCTTCGGCCATCGCGCGCGCGTCGGCCAGGCCGTCGGCGCCGGTGCACGCGTTGGCGCCGCCGGAGTTGAGCACGACGGCGTCCAGCGACCCGCCGGCCAGCACGTCGATGGACCACACGACCGGGGCGGCCTGGAAGCGGTTGGAGGTGAACACGCCCGCGGCGACCTTCCGCGGCCCCTGATTGCGCACGAGCGCGAGGTCGTGGTTGCCGGACGCCTTGATCCCGGCCTTGACGCCGGCGGCGGTGAATCCCTTGGCTGCGGTGACGCTCACGGCGCGACTCCCATCATGGTCAGGCCCAGGGTCTCGGGCAGGCCGAGGGCCAGGTTCATCGACTGGATCGCCCCGCCTGCGGTGCCCTTGGTGAGGTTGTCCAGGGCGGCCACGACGACCAACCGGTTCGCGGCGGCGTCCACCGCCACCTGCACGTGGACGTGGTTGGAGCCGATGACCGACTGGGTCTGCGGCCACAGGCCCTCGGGCAGCAGGTGGACGAAGGGCTCGTCCGTCCACGCGGACGCGTAGGCGGCCCGGACCGCCTCCACGTCCGTCGCCTCGGCCAGCGGCGCGCTGACCGTGGCCAGGATGCCGCGCGCCATGGGGACCAGCACGGGGGTGAACGACACGCTGGGGTCCGCGGCGCCGAGCAGGCGGAAGTTCTGCAGCATCTCGGGCACGTGGCGGTGCACGCCGCCCACGCCGTAGGCGGACGCCGACCCCATCAGCTCGCTGCCCAGCAGGTGGGGCTTGAGCGCCTTGCCCGCCCCCGACGGCCCGGTCGGCGCGACGACGACGACGTCGTGGCCATCGACGATGCCTGCCTGCAGCGCCGGGGCGAGCGCGAGGGTGACGGTGGTCGGGAAGCAGCCGGGGACGGCGATGCGCCGCGTCTGGGCCAGCACCGCGCGCTGGCCGGGCAGTTCGGGCAGCCCGTAGGGCCA
>JAUNSA010000130.1 GCA_030539405.1 Propionibacteriaceae bacterium | reverse complement strand
GGCACCGACGCCTTCCAGGAGGCCGACATCCGCGGCATCACGATGCCGATCACCAAGCACAGCTTCCTCGTCACCCGCCCCGAGGACATCCCGGCCGCGGTCAAGGCTGCCTTCCACATCGCCGGCACCGGACGCCCGGGCCCGGTCCTGGTCGATGTCACCAAGGACGCCCTGACCAGCTCGGCGCCGTTCGAGTGGCCCCACGACGTCGACCTGCCCGGCTACCGGCCGACCACCACGCCGCACACGAAGCAGATCCGGGCGGCCGCGCGGCTGATCCGTGAGGCGTCGCGTCCGGTGCTCTACATCGGCGGCGGCGTCGTCAAGGCCGAGGCCTACGAGGAGCTGGCCGAGCTGGTCAAGATCACCCAGATCCCGGTGGTCACCACGCTGATGGCGCGCGGCGCGTACCCCGATGATGCCGAGCTGCACATGGGCATGCCCGGCATGCACGGCACGGTGGCGGCTGTGGGCGCGCTCCAGCGGGCCGACCTGCTGATCACCCTGGGCGCGCGCTTCGACGACCGGGTCACCGGCCACCTGCCCACCTTCGCCCCCGACGCCAAGGTCATCCACGCCGACATCGACCCGGCCGAGATCGGCAAGAACCGCACCGTCGATGTCCCGATCGTGGGCGACGCCAAGCTGGTGATGGCCGAGCTGAACCAGGTCCTGCGCGGTGAGGACCTTGGCGACTACTCCGCCTGGCGCACCTACCTGATGCACCTCAAGACCAAGTACGCGATGGTGCCCGAGCCCACCAAGGAGGGGCTGCTCAGCCCCGAGTACGTCGTGAAGCGCCTCGGTGAGCTCTCCGGGGACGCCACCTACGTCTCGGGCGTGGGCCAGCACCAGATGTGGGCCGCCCACCTGCTGCCGTTCAAGAAGCCCGGCACGTGGCTCAACTCGGGCGGGGCCGGCACCATGGGCTACTGCGTCCCGGCCGCGATGGGCGCCAAGGTCGGCACCCCGGACGCCGTGGTGTGGGGCATCGACGGCGACGGCTGCTTCCAGATGACCAACCAGGAGCTGGCCACCTGCGCGCTGAACAACATCCCGATCAAGATCGCGGTGCTGAACAACGAGTCGCTCGGCATGGTCCGCCAGTGGCAGACCTTGTTCTACGGGTCGCGCTACTCCAACACCGACCTCAACAGCTACCGCATCCCGGACTTCCCCAAGCTGGCCGAGTCGATGGGGGCCGTGGGCCTGCGCGCCGAGACGGTCGAGGAGGTCGACGAGGTGATCGCCAAGGCCCTCGAGATCAACGACCGCCCCGTCGTGGTCGAGTTCATCGTCCACAAGGACGCCATGGTCTGGCCGATGGTCCCGGCCGGCACCAGCAACGACGACATCCTGATCGCCAAGGACCTGGCGCCCGACTGGGAGGACGAGATCCTGTGAACACCCACACCCTGAGCGTCATCGTCGAGAACAAGCCCGGCGTCCTGGCCCGCATCTCGGGCCTGTTCGCGCGGCGCGGTTACAACATCGAGAGCCTCGCCGTCGGCCCGACCGAGCGCCCCGAGATCAGCCGCATCACCCTCCAGGTCAACGTGTCGACCCCCGAGGTGCTCGAGCAGATCACCAAGCAGCTCAACAAGCTGATCGAGGTGCTCAAGATCGTCGAGCTGGAGGAGAACGCCGTGCGCCGCGAGCTGCTGCTCGTCAAGCTCAAGGCGTCCGACCCGGCCGCGCGCAGCCAGATCATCGAGATCGTCCAGCTCTTCCGCGGCAAGACCGTGGACGTGCACAACGACTCGGTGGTCATCGAGGCCACCGGCAGCCCCGACAAGCTGACCGCCCTGCTGGAGATGCTGCGCCCCTACGGCGTCCGCGAGCTCGTCCAGTCCGGCCTCGTGGCGCTCGGCCGCGGCTCCAAGTCGCTGACCGATCGCTCCGCCCGGGTCGAACGGGCGCGCCCCGGCGTCCGCTGATCCACCACCTGACACACTTGAAACACTTGCTGCACCGACCAACCAGTTAGGAAGAAAACTCCCATGGCAGAGATGTTCTACGACGCCGACGCCGACCTGTCGATCATCCAGGGTCGCACGGTCGCCGTCATCGGCTACGGCTCCCAGGGCCACGCTCACGCGCTCAGCCTGCGCGACTCGGGCGTCGACGTCCGCGTCGGCCTGCGGGAGGGTTCGGCCTCTGCAGCCAAGGCCGAGGCCGAGGGCCTGCGCGTCGTGTCGGTGGCCGAGGCCGCCGCCGAGGCCGACCTCATCATGATCCTGGCGCCCGACCAGCACCAGCGCACCATCTACGCCACCGACATCGAGCCCAACCTGCAGGCCGGCGACGCGCTGTTCTTCGCCCACGGCTTCAACATCCGCTTCGGCTACATCACCCCGCCGGCCGGCGTGGACGTCTGCATGGTCGCGCCGAAGGGCCCCGGCCACCTGGTGCGCCGCGAGTACGCCGAGGGCCGCGGCGTCCCGGTCATCGTCGCCGTCGAGAAGGACGAGTCGGGCGAGGCCTGGCCGCTGGCCCTGTCGTACGCCAAGGCCATCGGCGGCCTGCGCGCAGGCGGCATCAAGACCACCTTCACCGAGGAGACCGAGACCGACCTGTTCGGCGAGCAGGCCGTCCTGTGCGGCGGCGCGTCCGCGCTGGTCCAGGCCGGCTTCGAGACCCTCGTCGAGGCGGGCTACCAGCCCGAGGTCGCCTACTTCGAGTGCCTGCACGAGCTCAAGCTGATCGTGGACCTGATGTACGAGGGCGGCATCGCCAAGCAGCGCTGGTCGGTCTCCGACACCGCCGAGTTCGGCGACTACGTCTCCGGCCCGCGCGTCATCGACGCCCGCGTCAAGGAGAATATGAAGGAGGTGCTCAACGACATCCAGTCCGGCGCCTTCGCCAAGCGCTTCATCGACGACCAGGATGCCGGCGCCCCCGAGTTCAAGCAGTTCCGCGCCGACGGTGAGCAGCACCCGATCGAGGCCACCGGCAAGGACCTGCGCAAGCTGATGGCGTGGGTCAAGAGCCACGACGACGACTACGTCGAGGGCACCGCGGCCCGCTGACGCCGCACGGACGCACGAAGGGCCCGGGTTCTGCTGAACCCGGGCCCTTGGTGCGTTCCGACCAAGGTAGTACCCGGTTCAGACCGCAGACGGCTGGGGGAGCAGGTGCCCCCATGGCATGCTGGCGCTCATGCTGGTCGACCCGTGGAGCGCGTGAGCGATGGTGCAGTTCTACGAGTCCATCCAGGGCACGATCGTCGAGCATGCCGGTGCGTGGTGGACCTACCTCGTCACCGGGCTCCTGTGCTGGCTCGACGGGTTCTTCCCGCCCCTGCCCAGTGAATCCATCGTCATCGCGATGGCCGCCCTGTCCGAGACTCACGGCGGCCCGGTCAAGCTGTGGCTGCTCGCCCTGGTCGCCCTCGGTGGCGCCTGGGCCGGGGACAACACCGCGTACTGGATCGGCCGGCGCATCCCGCTGGAGAAGCTCTTCCGGGGGGAGCGCGGTGGCAAGATCCTGGCCCGCGCCCACCACCTGCTCCACCACAAGGGCCCCGAGGTGTTGCTGTCGGGGCGGTTCATCCCGGGCTACCGGATCGCGATCAACATGGTGGCCGGATACGTCCGGCTGCCGTACCGCCGCTTCATGGTGATCGACGCGATCGCCACGATCGTCTGGGCGGCGTTCTCGGTCGGCATCGGCCTGGTGGCGGGCTCCCTGTTCCACGATCGTCCGCTGCTGGGCATCATCGTCGGCGTGGCGGTCGGCCTGCTGGTGGGCTGGCTCATCGAGCGGATCGGGGCGTGGCGCGAAGCCGCCAAGCTGCGCCGCACGCTGGCCAGCACCCGGGGCCGCTCCGGGGACGCCTGAGCCGGGCGCGGGCGTCCTACCGCCCGAAGCGGCGCTTGCGCCGCGGCTCGTCGTCGATGGCCGCCGTGGTGGCGGGGAGCAGGATCGTCTTCTCCTGCGACTCCAGTTGCTCGGCCGCCAGCGCCTCCTGGGTCTCGGCCACCAGTTGCTCCCGCACCTCTGCGGGCGGGGCCGGGGTCGTCTCCGGCTCGAGTCGGGTGCGCGGCAGGGCGTAGGGGGCCTGGGACTGCAGCCAGGAGACCACGTGCTCGCGCAGCGCACACTGCAGCACCCAGACGTCGTCGTTGTTCTTGCCCGAGACGGTGGCGCGCACGGTGACGTGCCCGCCCTGCGCGTCGGTGACGACGACGGCGGCGGAGCGGCCGTCCCACAGCTCATGGGCCTCGACGAAACGCAGGACCTCGGCCCGGATCGCCTCCACCGGCAACATCCAGTCCAGGTCGAAGAGGACCGCCCCCACCTGTTCGCGCTCGGTCTTGGTCCAGTTCTCGAACGTCTCGGAGGTGAACTGCGTGGACGGCACCACGAGCCGGCGCCCGTCCCAGATCCGCAGCACCAGGTAGCTGAGCGTGATCTCCTCCACCGTGCAGGTCTGGGTCTTGAAGTTGACCACGTCGCCCACCCGGATCGCGTCGGAGAACACCAGTTGCAGGCCGGCGAAGATGTTCGCCAGCGTCGACTGGGCCGCCAGGCCGGCGATGATCGACAAGATGCCGGCCGAAGCGACCATGGACGCCCCCACGGCCCGGAAGGCGTCGAAGGTGAGCAGGACCAGCGCCAGGCCGATCAACCACACCACGACGACGCCCACCTGGGTGATGAGGTTCATCTGGGTCTTCACCCGGCGGGCCGCGTCCACGTCACCGCGGGACTCGCTGGCGTGGATCGCGCTGTCCTGGATCGCGTGCACGATGCCGGCCACGACGTTGGCCGCCGCCAGGATCAACACGATCTGCAGGACGTGCAGCATGAGGGGGCGCAGCGGCCAATCGCCGCCGACCACGCCGGGGCGGGTGCCGAACACGAGCCCCACGGAGGTGCCCAGCACCAGGAAGAAGATGCGTTGCCGCGCCCGCAGCCGTCGGGTCAGGTAGTCGAGTTCGCTGCGCCCGCGCCGGATGGCTGCCACCACGATGGTCAGCAGCACCGAGGCGACGGCGCCGGCGAGGAACCCGCCGACCGCCCACATCAGGACGGACAAGATGTCCAGTACGACCTCTTCGGTGTCTCCCACCCGGTCAAGACTAGGTCGTCACCGGCGGTGGCGGCGACCCGTCACACGGCCGCGGCGATGGCGTCCCCGACCTCGCTGGTCGAACGGCCGGACGCCCCCCGCGCGGCGACGTCGGCGTCCACGGCCGCCTCGATGCGGGCGGCGTCGGCGGGACGACCCAGGTGGTCCAGCAGCAGCGCCATCGAGGAGATGGTGGCGGTCGGGTCGGCGATGCCCTGCCCGGCGATGTCGGGGGCCGAGCCGTGGACCGGCTCGAACATCGACGGGAACGCACCGGACGGGTTGAGGTTGGCCGACGCGGCCAGGCCGATGCCGCCGGTGACGGCCCCGGCCAGGTCGGTGATGATGTCGCCGAACAGGTTGTCGGTGACGATCACGTCGAAGCGCTGCGGGTCCTGGACGAGCATGATCATGGTGGCGTCCACGTGCAGGTAGTCGGTGGTGACCTCGGGGTATTCGGCCGCGACCGCCTGGAAGATCCGGTTCCACAGGCCGCCGGCGTTGACCAGCACATTGTGCTTGTGCACGAGCGTGACCTTCTTGCGGCGGCGCATGGCGCGCTCGAAGGCGTCCCGGACGACGCGCTCGACGCCGCGTGCGGTGTTGACCGAGACCTCATTGGCCACCTCGGCGCTGGTGCCGGTCTGCATGGAGCCGCCGACGCCGCAGTAGAGGCCCTCGGTGCCCTCGCGCACGACGACGAAGTCGATCGGGCCGCGCGCGACCACGGCGTCCGACAGCGGCGTCACGACGCCGGGGTACAGCTTTGAGGGGCGCAGGTTCACGTAGTGGTCGAACGCGAAGCGCAGCTTCAGCAGCAGCCCCCGCTCGAGGAGGCCGGACGGGATCGCCTTCGAGCCCGGGGCCGCGCCGACCGCGCCGAGGATGATCGCGTCGACGGCGGCCAGCTCCTCCAGCACGGACTCGGGCAGGACCTCACCGGTGCGCTGCCAGCGCTCCGCGCCCAGGTCGTAGTGGACGTAGGAGAACGTGTCGGTGCCCACGGTGGCGTCCAACACCTTCAATCCCTCGGCCACGACCTCCGGGCCGATCCCGTCGCCGCCGATGACGGCGATGGTGGCGGTCTTGTGGTTGGCTGCGTCGCTCATGGGCCGCAGCCTAGAGGCGTCCGGGTTCGGGGCCGCGTCCCGCTCAGGGACCGGAAGGCCGAAGCGGTATCCTGACACCCATGCCCGTGAGCTTCGACGTCCAGACCAACCCGGACGCCCGGTCCGATGCTGAGGTGGCAACCCTCCTCGCCGCGCCGGGTTTCGGCGAGTACTTCACCGACCACATGGTGTCGATCACGTGGACGAAGGGGCAGGGCTGGCACAGCGCGACGGTCAAGCCGTACGGGCCGCTCAGCCTCGACCCGTCGGCGGCCGTCCTGCACTACGGCCAAGAGATCTTCGAGGGCATGAAGGCCTACCGGCACGCCGACGGCAGCGTCCACCTGTTCCGGCCGGAGATGAACGCCGAGCGCTTCAACCGCTCCGCGGCCCGGATGATGCTGCCCGAGCTGCCCGTCGAGTTGTTCGTCGAGGGCGTCCGGGCGCTGGTCGAGGTGGACGCCCGCTATGTGCCGCAGCCCGAGGGCGAGCACTCCCTCTACATCCGCCCGTTCATGATCGCCTCGGAGGCGTTCCTGGGCGTGCGCGCCGCCGAGGAGGTGACCTTCTTGGTGATCGCGTCCCCCGTGGGGCCCTACTTCGGCTCCGACGGCGTCAAGGGCGTCGACATCTGGGTCACCGACGAATGGGCGCGTGCGGGCGTGGGCGGCACCGGCAACGCCAAGTGCGGCGGCAACTATGCGGCGTCCCTGATCGCCCAGTACGAGGGGTACGACCACGGCTGCACCCAGGTCATGTTCATCGAGGCCTCCGGCAAGGATCGCGTGGAGGAGCTGGGCGGCATGAACGTCTTCCTGATCAGCGCCAGCGGTGACCTGGTGACGCCGGCGTTGACGGGCACGATCCTGGACGGGATCACCCGCGACACGATCCTCAAGGTCGGGGCGGCCCAGGGGTTCACCACCGTCGAGCGGCGGCTCAGCGCCCAGGAGGTGTTCGACGGCATCGCCGACGGCACCTATGTGGAGGCGTTCTGCTGCGGCACGGCCGCGGTGATCAGCCCCATCTCCGGGTTCAAGTCCAAGCGGGGGGAGTGGCGCCTGCCTGAGGCGGGCTACCCGAAGACCTTGGCCATCCGCGACGGGGTGCTGGACATCCAGTACGGCCGCGTGGACGACACCTTCGGCTGGACCCACCGGGTCGCGTGAGGAGATCGACTTGACCACCACCACACCGGCCCCGCGCGGCAACCTGGCCCTGGGCATCCTCATGGGCGTCATCGTGGGCGCGATCGCGGTCATGCTCATCTGGTTCGCGACCGTGGGCGACCCCGACCGGGCCACCCCGGCCACCGCGCCGTCCCGCACGTAGTGCGCCCCGGCGTGGCGGGAGCCCTCCTCGCGGCGTGTGACGAGCCCCGAGGGCGACCCATC
>JAUNSA010000129.1 GCA_030539405.1 Propionibacteriaceae bacterium | reverse complement strand
CAGGCCGCCTACTACGGTGACGGCTTCTTCCACAACAACATCTTCTGGAACATCGAGCACACCAAGCAGATGGTCGACCTGTACCGCCGCCGCTACGCCCACTACGGGCACGGCCAGGCCGACCAGGCGATCGTCGGGCTCGGCGGGCAGTTCTTCATGCGCAAGAACAGCCAGGACGCCGTCAACGAGTTCCGCCCCTACTTCGACGTCGCCCCGGTGTACGGCCACGGCCCCTCCATGGAGGACTTCACCGAGATGACCCCGCTGACGGTGGGCTCGCCCCAGCAGGTGCTGGAGCGCTACCTCGGCATGGTCGAGCACGTCGGCCACTACCAGCGCCAGGGCTTCCTGATCGACCACGCCGGCCTGCCGCTGAAGACCGTGCTGGAGCAGCTCGACCTGCTCGGCGAGATCCTCCCCGAGATGCGCAGGGGGTATGCCGAGGGCCGGCCCGCGCACATCCCGGACGCCCCCACCCACGCCTCGCGCGTCGAGGCCGCCCGCGCCGCCGGTACGCTCACCGAACACCGCACCGTGGGCGTCGACGACGTCACCGGGCAGTCCCCCTACGAGACCGCCGGAAAGGCTGCCCACTGATGTCCCACCTCCTCGTCATCAGCGCCGGCATGGGGACGCCGTCCAGCTCCCGCATGCTCGGCGACCGCCTCGCCGAGGCGACCGTCAAGGCCATGACCGCGGCGGGCACCCCCGCGCCGGAGGTCAAGGTGCTGGAGCTGCGCGACCTCGCCGTCGACCTGGCCACCTACTACACCTCCCACGTGCCGAACAAGACGCTGCAGGCGGCGTTCGACCTGGTCGGCACGGCGTCCGGTGTCATCGCGATCAGCCCGGTGCTGAACGCGGGCGTCAACGGCCTGTTCAAGCTGTTCTTCGACCTGCTGGACGAGGGCGTGCTGAAGGGGCGTCCGGTGCTCATGGGCGCCACGGGCGGGACGGCGCGGCACAGCCTGGCCATCGACCAGACGATGCTGCCGCTGTTCTTCTACCTCAAGGCGGCCGTCGCTCCCACGGGCGTGTTCGCCGCCACCGACGACTGGGGCGCCAGCGAGTCGGGCCTCATGCGGCGCGTGCAGCGCGCGGGGGTCGACTTCGCCGAACTCATCGCCCGGCATCCGGCCGTCGACTACGCCGACGAGTTCGCCCACGTCCCGGACTTCAGCACGTTGCTGAACGGCTGAGTCCCCGCCCCCCGCGTCCGGTCTGCACAATGGAGGTATGACAAGCGCCGACAGGTCCGGGCCACCGATGTTGACGAGCACCCCGTGGATCCGCGGGGTGCTCGTCATCTCGGTGCTGATCATCGCCGTCGGCTGGGCGCTGCGCACCCTGGCCGATGCCGGCTCGCTGCTGGGTGCGGTCCTGGTGCCGGTGGCGTTGTCGGTGCTCCTGACCGCCCTGTTGATGCCGCTGCAGGTGCTGCTCAACCACAAGCTGGGCCTTCCGCGGGCGCTGGGTGGTGCGCTCACGATCGTGACCGCGCTGGGTGCCGTCCTCGGCGTCCTGTGGGTGGCCGGCGCACAGCTCGCGGCCGGATTGGGGGAGATCGTCGAGGTCTTCCGCGGCCAGCTCGACGAGGCGCGTCGCTGGCTCGTGACCGAGACACCGTTCGGCGCCGAGCAGATCGACGACGTGATCGTGCAGGCCCAGGCCTGGCTCGACGACAACCGGATGGGGCTGGCGCAAGGTGCCCTCGGCGCCGGCGCCGGGGCGGCGGGCTTCTTCGTCTCGGTGATCCTCGCGCTGGTGGCGACGGTCTTCTTCCTCACCCAGGGCGACCGGATCTGGGCCGCGCTCGTGGTGCTGTTGCCCTCGCGGTGGCACCGTGACGTCTACGAGGCGTCCCGGCGTGGCTGGGTGACCCTGTCGACCTACTGCCGCACCCAGTTGTTGGTCTCGGCCGTGGACGCCGTGGGCATCGGCCTGGGTGCCTTCGCGCTCGGCGTCCCGTTCGTCATCCCGATCATGGGGATCACCTTCGTGCTCTGTTTCATCCCGTTCGTGGGCGCGATCGTGTCCGGGGCGGTGGCCGTGGCGATGGCGCTGGCCTTCCAAGGGCCGGGGGTGGCGCTGCTGATGCTACTGGTCGTCGTGCTCGTGCAGCAGGTGGAGTCGAACGTCCTCAGCCCGCTGCTGATGGGCCGGGCCGTGGACGTCCACCCGCTGCTGATCCTGCTGTCGGTGGCCGCGGCGACCTACGTGTTCGGCCTCGTCGGAGCCCTGTTCGCCGTGCCGGCCATCGCCACCGTGAAGAGCATGGTGCTGTACCTCAACGACGCCGATCCCTTCCCCGGGTTGGCCACGGGCGGGCGCGCCCTGACCACCTCGCCGAAGGCGCTGATCGGCGACCGCGAGGACGTCGCCAACCCCCGCCGCATCGGGGACGCCAGCCCCCGTTGGTTGGTCCGCGAGCAGGCGCAGGCGGAACGGGAGGCGGCCCAGGCCGAGCAGGCCCGGGCCAAGGAGGCCGAGCAGGCGGAGCCTGATGGGGGCGCCGCCCGCGAGTGACCCGGACGCCTACCATGAGGCCATGGCCGATGGAGCAACTCCGGATCGACGTGAGGCCGCGCAACGCATGGCCGAGCTCGCGGCGTCCGCACGCCGGGGAGAGGCCCAGGCCGCCCAAGCCCTGATCGACGACTTCCTCGTGCGGGTGCGCGCCGCCGGCATCCCACCGCAACGTCTGATGGCGACCCAGTTGGACGGCCGCGAGGTCCGCACGGACAAGACGGGGTGGTACGTCAACAAGAAGCGGTCGGTCGCCATCGGCGAGGACGGCGCCTGGTACGTGTTAACCGTCCCGTCCTCGGCGCTGAGCCGGTTCACCGGCGTCAAGCTGGAGGCGTCCGACCCCGAGCTGGTGGTCGGACGCGGTGGGCGCGACGGCGAGAGCGGCGACCTGGCGGACTTCCTCGCGCGGGTCCTGGCCGGCGACTGAGCCGGTTGCGTGGTTTGAGAGGGGCTCCGAGGGGCTGCGGCACCCCAACCAGCAGCCCCCCGGGCAATCCTGAGAGTAGGCTCAATCGGGCCTGAACGGCAACAGGTTGCAGCCGGTCGGCACCTACCTGCAACGCACCTGTGATATTCACCCGCCCCCGCGGTGCGGACAACACCTCCTGCTGGACGGACAACACCGGGCCGGGTTCGGACAACACTCCTGACAACACTCGCTCGGCACCCTCGAGTCATGACCCGATCTGGACTCTCGAGCACCCTGTCGCGGCTGAACGCCGAATGGGAGGCGCTGCAGCACACCCCGGCCCCCGAGGACCCCGCCGCGCGCACGTGCGGGGAGGTGCTCACGGCTATCCGACCCAACCCCGATGAGGAGCTGCTCGCGCTGCTCGAACGCCAGGGCGCAGGGTCGCAACAGGCCGGGCGCATCGTCGTCCAGGCGCTGCTGCCCAAGCTCGTGTTGATGGCGGTGCGCGACCCGGACGCCGACCTCGACGACTACCTCGGCGCGCTGTGGATCACCCTCGCCACCTACCCGCTGGCCCGCCGTCCCCGCCGGGTCGCGGCCAACCTGGTGCTGGACACGCTCAAGGCCGTGAAGGGCACCCGGCCGCGGGCGGTGCCGATGGGGGAGGTGGTGGTGCCCGCCGGCGGCGCCGCCGCGGTGCTGGATCCGTTGGCCGAGGCGTCCGCGGTCTTGGACGCCGGCGTCCGGTTGGGGCTGATCGACGACCTCACGTGCTGGACGCTGCGGACGGTCTACGTGGCCGGACGGTCGAGCCGGGCCGCGTCCGAGGTGCTGGGGGTGTCCCCGGAGTCGGTGCGGTGGCGGTGCTCCAAGGGCGTCCGGGCGCTGCGGGCCGCCGCGGACGCGCTGGCCGACCAGGTGGCCGCGTGAGATCAGTTGCCGGCGAGGTGGTTCTCGTAGGCGAACAGCACCAGCCCGACGCGGTCGCGGGCCTGCAGCTTGGTGAGGAGGCGTCCGATGTGGGTCTTGACCGTGCCCTCGGCCATGTAGAGGGTGGCCGCGATCTCGGCGTTGGTGGCGCCCGCGGCCACCTCGAGCAACACCTCGCGCTCCCGCTCGGTCAACAGCGCGAGCCGAGGGTCGTGCTCGCCCGGCGTCGGCGACAGCGTCGGGGCGACGTGGTCGAGCAGCCGACGCGTCGTGGAGGGGGCGACCACGGCGTCCCCGGCCGCGACGTTGCGGATGGCGTTGAGCAGGTCGGCGGGGCGGGCGTCCTTCAACAAGAAGCCGGACGCCCCGGCCTTGAGCGCGGCGAAGGCGTACTCGTCCAGGTCGAAGGTGGTGAGCACGAGCACCTTGGTGCCCAGCTCGGCCTCGACGATGCGCCGGGTGGCCTCGACGCCGTCCATCACGGGCATGCGGATGTCCATGAGCACGACGTCGGCGGGGTGGTGGGACAGCCAGCGCACAGCCTCGGCGCCGTCGGGGGCCTCACCCACGACCTGGAGGTCGTCCTCGGAGTCGATGAGCATCCGGAACCCGCTGCGCACCAGGGACTGGTCGTCGGCGAGGAAGACACGGATCGGCATGGGTCAGCTCCTTCGGAGGGCGGGCGGCGGGGACGGTACGGGTCGGGTCGGGATGATGGCGGTCACACGGAAGCCCTGCTCGCCGGCGCGCGGCCCGGCCATCAGGGTGCCCCCCATGGAGGTGACCCGCTCGTACATGCCGCGCAGGCCGTTGCCGCCCCCGTCGGTGGGGTCCTCGATGCCGTCGCCGTCGTCGATGACGTCCACGGTGATCGCGTCGTCGGTGTAGGCGAGCGTGACTTGGGCGTGGGCGTCCGGGCCGGCGTGCTTGAGGAAGTTGGTCAGCGCCTCCTGTGCCACCCGGTACAGGGTGAGCTCGAGCGCTTGGGGGACGGGGACAGCCTGGCCGCGCACGGTGAGCGTGGCCCGGTCGGAGGTGCGGCTGACCAGCTCGGGGATGTCGGCCAAGGTGGGCGTTGGGGCATAGGTGGCCGGTTCGGACGCCCCGGGTTGCGCCCGCAGGACGCCGACGATGCGGCGCATCTCGTGGAGCGCCTCACGCCCGGTTTCGGCGATGGTGTCCAGGGCCTCGGCGGCCACCTCCGGCTTGCGGGGGGCCGCGGCCCGCCCGCCCTCGGCCTGCACGATCATCACCGACAGCGAGTGGGCCACGATGTCGTGGAGCTCGCGGGCGATCATGGCGCGGGTGGACGCCTCGGCCAACTGGGTCTGCTGTTCACGCTCGGCGAGCAGGAGCGTGTAGCGCTCCTCGGCCGCGCGGACCTGCTGGGCGCGCGCCTCGGCGACCTCGCGACTGCGGCGTCCGATCGCATAGGGGGTGAGGACGGCACCCAGGCACGCACCCCAGAACAGGATGTCGGCGCTGGGGTTCGGGGCATACCCCGCCACCCAGCGCATCGGGCCGAGCACGGACGCGAACGCGCCGACCACGACGACCGACCGGGCCCACGTGCCGGGGACCCAGCGGGCCACGCTGTAGGCGACGATCGGCACCGCGAGCAACGCGGCGGTGGGCACGGGCACGAGGGCGAGCTGGAAGATGCCGGCCAGCGAGCACAGGGCGAGCATGGCGAGCGGGGCGTGGCGTCTCAGGGCCAGGGGCAGGGTGAACGACGCCGACAGCGCGACCAGGCTGGCGTAGTCGATGGGCGGGGACACCGCGATGATGTACGGGACGATCGAGACGAGGAAGACGGACACGGCGAGGATGCCGTCCGCCACCCAGTCCCGTTGGGAGGCGCCCGGCGGGAACAGGACGTCCACCACGCTCATCGGCTCCAGCGTAGGCCCGGCGTACAATGGCCGGCGTGAGAGCGGCCGTCGTCATCGCAGGTGTGCTCGCCCTGGGAGCGACCGGGGCGATGCGCGTGCGCCGTCGACGCCGTGACCAGCAGGTGGAACGGTGGGCGGCGGCCACCGACACCCTCACGACCACCACCGACGCTGCCGCAGGGGAGAAGCCATGACCGAGTCGACGGGAGCCCGACGGGCCGCGGAAGGCCCGCGTCGCAAGCGCGGCATCCTGACGTGGCTGTTCACCATCGTCGGGGCGGTCGTGGCGCTGAGCCTCATCGTGGGCGGCTTCTACGTGTGGCGCGTGTGGTCCACCGCGAGCGACATCGAACGGACCCAGACGCTGCTGCCCGCCGACGACGACCCCGAACGTCCCGAGACGGGGGCGTCCGGCTCGTTCAACTACGTGCTGATGGGCAGCGACTCCCGGGGGGAGGGCGACCGTGGCCGCAGCGATGTCCTGATGCTGGCCCACGTGCCACCCACGCGTGACAAGGTCTACCTCGTCTCGTTTCCCCGCGACATGTGGGTCGAGATCCCCGGGCGCGGGCACGCCAAGATCAACGCCGCCTACGCCTACGGCGGGGACGCCCTGGCCACCCGGACGCTCGAGTCCCTGGTCGGCGTCCGGATGGACCATGCGGCCAAGATCAACTTCGAGGGCTTCATCGGCCTGACCCAGGAGCTGGGCGGGGTGACGATCAACAACAAGGTCGCCTCCAGCCCCAACGGGTACAGCTTCCCCCGCGGCGAGCTGACGCTGCAGGGCGAAGAGGCGCTGGTGTTCGTCCGGGAGCGTTACGGGCTGCCCAACGGTGACCTGGACCGCGCAGAGCGCCAGCGCCTGGTCGTGAAGGCCATCTTGATGAAGATGCTCTCGCGCAATGTGCTGACCAACCCGGTGACGTTCAACAACGTGATGAGCCAGCTCGGCCAGTACTTCCAGGTCGACGACGGCCTCACCAACGAGGTGATGTTCCAGACCGCCACCAGCATGCGGGTGAACTCCGGCGAGGACATCGTGCAGTTGCAGGCCCCCGCGGCTGGTCTGGGCACCTCCGGCGACGGGCAGTCCATCGTGCGCGTCAACGAGGCCCAACTGGCGGAGATGGCCCAGGCCATCCGCACCGGCACCATGGCCGACTACTACGCCAAGTACAAGGACCAACCCCTGATGGGACGCTGACCGCTCACCCTTGGCTACGCGGTCTGGGGCGGTTCTTGGTGCGGGAGTGGAGGCCCCGCACAAGAAGGGCATGAATCAACGCATCATCGTGGGCGAGCCCCATCTGCTCTTCGAGCTGGACCTGTCCGAGAACACCCTGACCGTCGTGAACGAGGACGGCGCGACCGCGTACGAGGTGGCCTGGTGGCCCTCGGAACTCACGGACAACCTCCACGACGGTGATGTCGCAAACCTGCTCGGCGCTTCCTTCACCGTGGCGGTGCTGCTCGGCGGCAACCCCGGCGACATCGTGGAGATCCGGTTGGGTCCGCTGTGGAACGCCCTCGAGCATCCCTGGCCCACGGACTGGTGAGGGCTGGCGTCCGTGTCAGCGGCGCGCTCGTCCCCTGACACCACGTGAGCGCGCACTCACTGCGTCATTTGGGCCCTCAGACGGGCAAGGATGGCGCAGTGAGTGCTCGCTCACCAACGCAGACCTTGGATTTGTTCACATGACGGCGTGGTGTCTACGCATTATCCCTAGTCAGGGCAGGAATTGATCGGTGGACCCAAGGGGACTCGAACCCCTAACCCCCTGCTTGCAAAGCAGGTGCGCTACCAATTGCGCCATG